>NZ_JBHTLS010000134.1:0-386443 GCF_042678845.1 Sphingobium olei
CGGATCGACAAAACAGATCATGAGGGGCATGCCCCCCATGATCTGATGACCAAACTGGCGGCATAATCACAACAGGGATGAGCTTAACTTCGCCGCCAAACTGTCCAAAAAGGCGGGACCACCTCAATTGGATCCTCACCGACGCAGTCCATTCAGCAGAAGTGCTGACCTGCGACGTTGATCAACGTGGCAAGGACCGTCCTTCGGCAATACCATGGTCGAGATAATGGCGAAGTGCATCTACGCCCGCAGCGGCAACGTCCGGATTTAGATCGAGATAAGCGCGTTCATCGAACAAACCCAGTTTCTTCAGACGTTCAAGCTGTCTTCGGCGGCGCGAGCGAGTGGGAATAACTGACCACCATCTTGGACTGCCGACTAACACCTCATTCACTTCGTGCAACCATTTTGCGTGATTGTCATGAATGGTAAACCTCCCTTCTTCCGCTAGCAGCTTTTGCGACAAGCTTTGAATATCTTCTTCCTGCTGTTGATGGTCATGTCGCAGCTGTGCGAAATTCGCTTCGGCATCCATACGCTGTTGGTTAACAGTTGCATTTTGCTCACAAAGGTTGGCGATGTCTGCCTCCGCCTTTGCTAGGGCTGCCTTAAGCTCTTGCTTCTCTGTCTCATCGTTCGATAGCTTGCTGCGGGTCGAGCTCAATTGCATTTCCAAACCGGCCATGTGGCCCTGCGCCTGCTGCTTCGCGTGCAGCATCTCATCTTTGTCCGCAACCAGCGCTTCTATGTTCTGACGTGCCTCATTGAGGTCCGCCATCAAATCGATGACCCGAGCCCTTGTCGCAGATAGAGCGAGATCGGAAGACACTCGCGCAACCTGTTCAGCCTTAAGGCGCCGCTCCAAATTTTGGACGGCGCGTTCGGCTCTCTCCGCTGTGACCTGATATTCACGTCGGTCAGCAGCGATCTTGAAAATGTCCGCTCGCGCCTTTTTCAGCTTTGCATGCACCACCTCCAGTTGGGCGACCTCCTTGCGCGCTTCGTCCCGTTCCTGGCATGTCTGCTCAATTTCTTCCTGGTGCTGGCGCAGCCTGTTTTCCAGCGTGGCGATCCGATGCGCCGATTCACCTGCCGCTTCCGCGTACCGCTCGTTACGAAGCTGCATCTCTGCAATGCCGCTTTGCGCCTTCTCGAGCTCTGCCTGTAAAATCGCGAGTTGTGCGTCTCGCGTTGCGATGACAGCAACCATGTCATCGGAGGAGTGCGTTGCCGCAAGAAGTTCAACCTCCAATTCCCCCATTCGAGCCATCACGCTGTCGCGCTCGGCCTGAATTTGCGCGTGCAAGCCCTCCCCCTGCCGCAATTCCTCTATCTCGCCCTGCAGCGCGGCGACTTGGACGTTGCGGTCCGATAGGGCGCTTGCCAGTTCAGCGGACGAGAGCATCGCTGCGTGCAACTCGGCCTCCAGTTCACCCATCCGGGCCATAAGACTATCGCGCTCGGCCTCAGTCTGCGCATACAGACCCTCGCGCTGCCGCAATCCCTCCATCTCACCGTGTAATGCGGCGATATGGGCGTCGCGGTCCGATAGGATGTTCGAAGTGTTTTTGCCCGCTTCTAAAGCATCTCGCAGTTGATCTTGGAGATGCCTTACTGTTTCCTCACGCTCCTCGCTTGCGGTCGCCAAGGCTGCCCGGACATCGCTCAGTTCTTCTCTTAGCGCATGTCCTCCTCCGGCTCCCAGTGAACGGGTCCTCGGCAGGATCAGGTCAGAAAAGATATGGGACGCATCATTGAAGCGCTGAAAGATCTCACTGAGCTTGATGTGATCTGCCGCATCCTCGCCTTGATCGGCCCAACGGCGCAGGATTGTATAGGTCTCCATCGCCCATGGCATAACGGCGGGTAACGCAGTTGGCGGCGGCGTGACCGAAGATGAATTCAGAAATTCGTTTATCTCGCCTCGCGTTTGAGCAGATCGCCTAGGCCAAATGATATCCAAATCCGATCCTAAACGCGTAACTAGCGCCGGCCAGTTTGCCAGAAGCTGGTCGAAGTCACAGATCGTGCGCTTGCGCCCCCGCGTTGCCGCCTCAGCCTCCAACGTGTGGCGCAACCACAATAAATTGGCATAGCCAGGTTCCATGGCGTCGCGCTTGGCGAGAGAAGCCGCAACTTGCGCCGGGTGGCGCAGGCACAGCAAAAACACCGGATCAATATTCTCCAGCGCAAAAGCATTAATCCAGAAGGGAACGAGTCGACAAACTCTCGGATCTTTCATGATGAAGAGAGGCGCATCGACAAAGGACACCCGCAGCGCTGCGCGAGCTTCCTCAAGGGCCCGGGGACAAAGTAAGGAGTCATACCAGTCCGGACTGACGCGGTCCCAATCCTCCCAATGACTTCCAGCACTCTCAAGGATTCTATCATTAACGGCCACTACACCCGCAGGCTCCCAATGACCTTTATCGTTCCCGATGCCTGCCCCCATAAGGTCTGCAGGCAGCGCAGGACCCAGTTTCCCTAATGTGCCAGCAAGCGCACTAGTTCCCGAGCGGTGCATACCTAAAATAATCAGCCCCTGCCGATTGTAAGGCAGTCTTTTAAGCTGAGCTGAGCCGCGCCGCGGCGATTTTTCAGGTACTTTCGGGTTAATCATCTTCGCGTACCATCTACCATTTCCTACCCAATCCGAATTTTATCGGCTACGGTCGATTCATATAGAGCCCGTACGTTGCGCGCGTTGTCGCAGATTTGCCGCCAGCCAACGAAGGGGGCTATAATGACGCCCGGCCTTCTGCGGCGGCGCGGTTTTTGCCACAAGTTTCTCCCCCAGATATAGGTTCGGCCTTTTTTCACCATCGCTGATCGCCACCAGCTCTCGCAAATGCAGCTGCCCCAGCGCCTCATCGGAAAAGGCCGGGGTATAATAGATGCAGTCATCGAAATAATAATGTGTTACCTGCGACCACCGCGTTAGACGGGGGTCGTTTTGACGGCTGCCGCCGTGCAACAGGTTTGCACACCAGATCAGCGCCTGTCCCTTACGCGCCAGAAACGTTTCGGGTTGCGCGCCATATACGTCGCATAACGCCTGCCAGGCCGGACCATAGGGGTCCTGGGCCGACTCCAAGCTAACATCGGTGCCGCGCCGTCCGACCAGCGCATTGGTCATGGCCGGCCATTTATGCGAACCCGGATAGTAGAACAGAGGTCCAGAGTCCGAACTGATATCCTCCATCGCCAGCCACACCCCGCACATGAAACGTTCTGGCAGGGAGGAGAAATGGACAAAGTCGGTATGCGCTTCCTGCTGCGTTCCGACAGGGAAATTGAGGGTTTGAAATGGGAAAGCCTTGCGCCCGTATAGCTTGCTTAAAAGGTCAATGACCAAGTGATTACCAGCGATGGCGCGCACGTCTTCGTCGAATCTCCAGGCATCCTGCACCCGCCTTTCGCCAACGGTCTTGTCGCTATTTGGTGTAGCGAAATCGACTTTGAATAATGGCTCCAGATTCTGGCGGATGCGATGGGTACGGTTGTCCAACTCGTCGTCCGGGAATTGAAAGACCGCATAGCCTTTGTCGTGCAAATCGTTTGCGATCCGTTCTTCCTCCGCGCTCAGCCCCCATCCCTCCTTAAGTGCAGGGAACAACGGAGATTCAACCAGCGGGAGGCCAGGCAGAAGATTGTTCAAACTTTTAGTCCTTTTTTGCGCGCTAACCACCGAGGATAATTAACCCTGTTTGCGACTAATAATTTGGTCCCATATCAGGCGGGAAGTCCTCTTTAATCCGCCCCTACCCCGTCGCATCTGTTCTAAAATCGAAGAGAAGTCATGCCGGATCGTCCCCCGATCGTCCAGATCGCGGTAAACGCGCCAAAACGCCTCCATACCGATCGCCTGCGGCATCAGCCAAACGCCATGATAGCCGAAGCTGGCTCTTACATCCCCTGCCCGTTCGGCCGCAAAGCGATCGGCCAGCGCGCGTGGGGCTAATTGCATCCCCTGCCCTTCAAGCCACTGGCGGTTCGTCCGGCCGATCGCGACATCTTCTGGATGATCTCGTCGGAAAGCCGCGTCGCGGCACAATAGCATCAGCCGGCGGCTCCGGAGGGAAAAGCCTCCATTGCCGACGTCATGACCATCGGAATATTGCGGCCAGCTAGCGCCGATATAATCATGGGCAAGAAAGTCCGGCTCCCAGCGCGTCGCGTCAAGCACATGCCCGTCCCACTGGATCACCAGGCAATGGCTCGTCTCCACATGATCGACCAATTGGGTCAGGACAAATTCTGAATAGGCACGGGCAGAAGTGATCGGCGCGATCGGTATGACGCGGATACCGGGATGATCGGGCTCGAGCCGACTGTCGGTAAGAAGCAGAGCCGCCCCGACATCGATCTGCGCAAGGCTGGCTTCTAGCGCCCGCACGGTTGCTTTCACATTGACCGAGCTGACTGCGCATAGCGTCACCTGCGGCAGGGGAAGGCGCCTCGCCATTACAGCGCCACGGCAAACTGTTCGCTGGAGCGGCTAAGCTGCGGATGATGGAAGGGATCATAAATCTCATCCGTCTTCCAAAGGCGTTTGAGCGCCGCTAGCTCGCCTGCAAACCGCGCTGCCCCTACTGGATCGAGATCCAGTCCGCGCGACACGGATTCATGATGGATAAGGGTCGCGCGTGGTTCGTAAAGCGACTGCCAGCCCCTCTGGTTCAGACGAAGACAGAAATCCACGTCGTTGAAGGCGACGGGAAAATCCCGTTCGTTGAGGCCACCTACCGCCATGAATTTTTCGCGCTCCACAACCAGGCACGCGGCCGTCACGGCCGTAGTGAATTGCGGCAAATTGTGGCGACTGAAATAGCCTTCCTCATCGGCGCGCAAAAAGCGATGGGCATGGCCTGCGGCGTTGCCGACGCCGATCACAACGCCGGCATGCTGAATCCGCCCGTCAGGATAAAGCAGGCGCGCACCGACTGCGCCTACTTCCGGACGCAGCGCCTGTGTCGCCATGGTAGCGAGCCATGTGCGGTCAGTCGTCTCGATATCGTTGTTGAGCAAGCACAATAGCTGTCCCTGCGCCTCTTGAGCCGCGCGGTTGTTGATCGCCGAATAGTTGAACGCGCCACTGTGACGCAATACTCGGTGTCGGGCAGGATCCAACATAGCGAGATAGCCCAGCGTCTCAGGATCGTCGCTATCATTATCGATTATGATGATTTCGACGCTCGGATATTCCGCTGCCGCGACTCCCTCTAGGCAGGTGCGCAACAGGTCGACCCGGTTTCGGGTGGGTATGATGACCGAGACAGGCGGCAAGTCGTGGGCGGCGGCAATTGGGGGAACTGGCCGGCGAAGCGGCGGACGACGGCAACGATGGTGCAGCATCTTACGCAGATGAACGGGTGTAGCCTGCTTTGCCATGTTGGCCACCAGTTGCGAGGCCCAGTTGGCGCTGTTCGCGACAGCCTCCAGATCGGAAGGGGTCGCATGGACGATACATGCACCAGTCAAAAAATCCTGATGCCGAAACAGTTCGCTGTTCCAATCGGGCTTGAAATAGGGAGCTATGCGACGACGACCGATCAGCAGATCGTCGTCCGCATAGATGAGCCGCGTTCTAGTGTCGGCTATGGCTGCGCGATAAGCGGCTATCGCACCGGCGGCGAGCCGGTCGCCGGTCGCCATTGGAAACAGCCAGGGAGAAGCGCTCCAGTCAATCTGAGCGATGGCGGCGGCCACGATCGGCGTTTCCTCTGATCCGACTAGCAAGGGGGTCAAATTTTCGGCCATCAGGCGCTCGCAGGTGGCCGCAAGCGCCACGGGACGCCGATCGGCCCTAATGTCAACAAGCGCAACAATCGGGCGGTCCATATCTGGGAGGCTGTGCGCATGGGCCATCTGCTCGTGCCGCAAAGCCCAAAGCGTGTAAGCTCGCGGCGACCGGCTGAGCAGAGGCGCAAACTGGCCGCGGGCTCGGAGGCGCTTGCGTTTTATCCACCATTTCGTCGCCGTCATATAGGCAGACGGATTAACTCGGAACGCATCGAAATGGACGGATGCCGTCAGCCATGCGTCGGCAATTTGCTTGAACAAGTGAGCTATCGGCTTGGATCGCATGCAAATCAGGCAAATAGCGGCTTTGGCCGAGATCACAAGAAAATAGCCAGACGCTGTCGGGTAACCAATCGCCCAGCCCCATTGGTGACACGCCTCGAAGAGAGGACCCGGATTTGCAAGGGCGGGACCTTGGCGGGACAGCTCTCGCGGCTCGACCTGGTGGTGCTCGATGAGCTCGGATATCTGCCGTTTGCGCGCTCTGGTGGCCATCTCCTGTTCCACCTGATCAGCAAGCTCTACGAACGCACCAGCGTCGTCATCGCGACCAACCTCGCCTTCGGCGAGTGGCCTACCGTGTTCGGGGATCCCAAAATGACGACGGTTCTGCTCGACCGGGTCACTCATCACTGTGATATCGTCGAGACCGGAAACGACAGCTGGCAATTCAAAAACCGCAGTTAACCGCCACTCTCACCATCTTCAAAACCGACTAACGTTGGGTGCGCCTCCCGCCGGGCTACGCCCGACCTTCATCGCACCCAGCGCAGGGCGGTCCCCCACAACCGTTTGCCTAATCTCGAAAAGGGGATCCCCCTTCGAAGCCGATACGGGGTCCCGTTTGCGCACGGCCCTGACAGTGACGGCGACCTTCTGTAACAGAGATTCACTTGTTGACTTCTAGCAAAAAGGAAAATTTTCAATTCACTGCCGCCGGTTGGCACTCAGCGCATGAGGGAACACGCGCCTTCTGTCGCGCCTCGAGATCCTTAGTACCAAGATCACGCTCCTGACGAAGCGATTTTACGATGACCGTTTCGCCCTTTTGCATCGAGCGTCGCGAACAACGCCACACCATCATTCAAGCGATAGGCAAAGTCGGCCGATGCCGTTCTGACGACGCACCGGCACGCACGCCCGTCAGTAATTTTGGAGTTTTTTTGCATCACTTTCAGTCGCGGCCGACATGAGTGCTTCGAACTACGAGGGCACGCCCAAAGCCGGCGATAGGCCGCAGCGCAGATGTTCACGACCCCGCGCAGAAGACTGCAAGTCCGTATGAATGCATCCACCGCGTGCCTGGTATGCCCGGAAAAGCCCTGAAAGACGCTTTGTCATTCAATCGGTTCACATCACGGAATGCCACAAGGCGTAACATCAAGTAGGCTTGCATCTCCGAAGTGAAATATTTCCTGACTCACGCCTACGATGGATGGTTGTGTACATGAGTGGATTTATTCCTCAAAGGCAAAAATTCTATAATATTGATAATTGTAATTTTTTGCACTAACTTTATCACTCACTCAAGCCGTGGCAATATGGATATGAATAATACTTTCACATTATGTCAATTTACATCTGTATTATCTCTCTTACATGATAGAGTTTGGTCAAGCAAAACTCAATCGCTAGTGGCGAAAAAGTGGCATGGGTCGGCGGGTAGCTTCAAACCGTCATCGCTTGAGCAATCTGATCTTTTGAAAAATCAAAGAGATTTGATTGCGGTCAGCGTGAACTTTCATAGCTTATGTGGCTGAAAGCATCGTCATGGACCGTCTGCCCGCTTTTGGTGCGAGCAATCAAGATCGCTGAAGCCCCGGCAATCCGAGGCCGGCTGTCCCGCCTTATATTCTGCGCCTTCATGTATACCGGACATCTCGCAACGACGGGAGACAATTAGCGCGATGCCGAACAGGCCGTCCGAACATCACGCATCACGCACTGAGCGGCAAGACATCGCCGCACTCGTTGGGCCGACTATTTCCGATCACAGCGGAGCACCGCTGCAGTCCTGCATAAGCAGCGCCGGTTCCGGCGACCGCCTCCTCACCCCGCGAGACCTTCTTTCTCGGCTCAGGATGACGAGTGCCGATCCGACGAAATGGATGCGGCGGACGTTCAAGAAGCATGGCGTGCCCTACATCCAAACGTGTGGAAAATTGCGCGCGACAGAGGCTCAGTATCAGTTACTTTTGGAAAGGCTGACATGCTCTCCATCCGAAGCCGTGGGAAGAACGGCAATTACTACATCCGTGGCACGGTCGCTCTCGGCGACCGGCGCATCGACGTCAAAGAATTCAGTTCAGGAACGAGTGACAAAGATGCTGCGTCGCACCTGATGGCGGAATATGAGACTAAGCTACGCGAGCAACTGATGTTCGGCCCAGCGGCAGTACTGGCGCAAGGCAGCATCGCCGATGCCTTCGACATTTACCTTTCGAAGGCGAAGCGGCCCTGTCGTTCCGACATCTTACGCATTGGCAAACTTAACGAACGCATCGGCGGGTTTTCGCTTCAGGAACCCAAGCTGGCGTGGGAGGCGTTCCGGCGAGCCCACCTGTCCGGCCATGCGCCTGCGGGCCAGGATCGCTATCGAGCCGTTTTTCAGGCTGCGATCAACGCCCATCGCGAGCTGCACGACGCGCCACCGCTCAGGATCAAAGCCATCCCGTTCGACAATCAGCGGGTGCGCTTCCTGACCAAGGAAGAACGCGACCGGCTTATCGCCTGCTATGCGCCGCACATCCAGCCGATCATCACGTTTCTGGCCTTTCATGGTCCGCGTGTCCAGACAGCCTTGCAGATGAAATGGGGCACTCAAGGCATCGACATGCAACGCGAAACAATCTGGCTCGCTCATTCGAAAAACGCCGTGGTTCAATCAGTCCCCATCCATCCGCGCGTCAAACAAGCGCTGTTGCCGATCTGGGAAAAACGTGGACGGCCGATCCAAGGTCATGTCTTTCTTAATCGGCGCGGCGTGCCCTACCAGGACACGCGGCTCGCGCGCATTCCTGGCGGCAACCCCCTCAAGCACCAGCACAGGACGGCCTGCAAGCGCGCCGGAATCCAAGATTTTAGCATCCACGACTGGCGCCACCATTGGGCGTCACATTGCGTCATGGCCGGCATCGACCTCATCACCGTCATGCATATGGGGGGCTGGAGATCCTTGCGCATGGTTCAGCGATACGCGAGCGTCGGCTCAGACCATATGCGCGCCGCGATTTATAAACTCGACTGACCAAACTCCAGAGGTCAGCTCACTCCGACAACATGTTGCTGAGAATGGCTTCATGTTATGGCACCTACGTTCAGTTGTTTCCAAGTTCGCTATGGTAAAATTCCGGAAGCTGACACCGCGCGATTGCTCACATAGCTGACGAGCCGCCGCATGGTTTCGCCGGATGCGCGCGTGCCGCTTGTCTATTTTTAATATTCCAACCTCAAAGTGATCCCCCGGCCGGAAAGCATGGAGCGATGCCCTTTCCTGCAAGGAGTCGCGGATCCAATCAATCTCATGGCGACGATTAGCGAGCAGCCATTTGGCTTTAGGAAGGTCATCAAGCTATGCAGCAGCGCCGCTCAAATGATTGACCAGCCTGCGGTCATGAAGAAGCTGCTCGGGCGACCGATGGTATCTGTCACGGCTTCAAGACCTTCGAGAAGCTCAGGAAAGCCTTGTGTTCATGTGCCTTTTGCGCACGCAAGCAGCCTCCCCGCCCCCATTTCCTCGTAGGTTTGGCACCGTGCGATTCGCCTTCTGAAGGAGCGCGCCGCTCATGACCCTCTGGCGCTCGGAAGGCGGAGGCGCAGCCGGAACCTCAATCACCGGGCGGAACATGCCATTGTCGCCCTCCCGCTTCCAGCGACTGTGATGCATCTCGCGTGGGCCGTAGTCCTGCGGTGCAACGGGCTAGCGCAGACCACTACGATTGACCAAGATGATTGTGCTCAACACCGCCAATCATCGGCACGTGACTTACCGTGGCTCCTCGAAATATACGGCTCAGGCCGCTTTGTGCCCTTCCTTCAGCAAATATCGGTCACTCACATCCAGTCTCCTCGCGGAGCCCGTAGCCGATGGAGTGCGATGCACAATCAGGCGGCACGTTCATCTTGATGGTTCCCGACCTCGAGAAAATGGCGGGCTCATCTCCGAGTGTATTAACTAAGGCCCCGCCCTGGCCCACCGCCGCCAGAAGAGGTAGGGCACGGGCCGGTTGCTTCATCAGAATCGGACGCGCAGGCCTGCCGATGCACTTTCGCGATGGTCGTCCTCGCCGCTCTGCGCGTCGACCGCCGTGAAGAATTCCACGCCGCTTGCCAAACGGTAGGACACGCCCGCTGACGCCGTGCCGACCACCGCTGACCGCTGCGCCCCGGTGGCGAGCAGCGTGAGTGGCCCGCCCGCATAACCGCCGATCGCTTCGGGCGTGCGCCCTTCGATCTGCGCCCGCAGGCCGAGGCCAACATAGGGACGGAAGGCAGCGCCCGACGTGTCGGCGTGTGCAAAGCGGAAGCCCGCATCGGCAAAGCCCGCGACATGGCGGTCGCGCGCGACATCAAGCGCAAAGATGCTGCCGGTCTCGCTCACCCGGTCGCGCACGGTGCGGACATAGGTGACGCCGACTTTGGGTGTTACCGCCCAGTCGTCCATCGTCGGGATGGCATAGCCGACCGACAAGTCGCCCACCCAGCTATGCAGGCCATAGCGGCCCGAAGCCGAGCTGCCACCGGGCAGCGCCCGATCGGTCTGCGCGTCACCGCCATCATAGAGGACCGAGGCCGAAAGCCGCAGCCCGCCAGCCGCATAGCGCCCATGGACGCCCGCGACGAAGCCGTCGGTCTTGGTGCTCGCGCCCAGCGCGTCGATGCGCTGGCGGCTGTCGAGATAGCCGATGAAACCCCCAACAGCCCAGTCGCGGTTGCCGACGCCGATGCCGCCCAGCAGGCCATAGCCCCGCGCCCGTGCGCTTGACGTTCCCGCCTCGCGGTCGCCCGCCATTCGGTGCCATTGGCCCAGCACCTGCCCAAAGGTGAAGGCGTGGACATCGGCGCTGTCGGTAAAGGCAAAGCCCGGCCCCCGCGCCGCGTCCGCCAGCGTCAGCGCCTGGTCGACACCCAGTTGCGTCGCGCTGGCATAGGGTTCGGGTGTCAGCCGCGCGAACGCCGCCGGGTTCGATCCGCCATTGGCCAGCAGCAGCGAGGGCAGCGCGGCAAAGAGCGGGCTGTTCGCCGCCTGCGTCGGAATGATGCTGTTAGCATAATCGACGCTGCGCGAAACCTGCGGGTCGAACAAAGGATCATTGAGGAAGCGGCCGAGCAGTTGAATGCGGTCGGCGCGCTGGACGATGAAGCCGAACAGCGTGTCCGCCTTGTCGATCGTCGTGTAGCTGCCCGTGATCCCGCCGCTCGCGATGATAAGGTCGTAGGAAGTGCCGGGCCTGATCTGCCCGTCCGCCACGATCTTGAGCGTCGAACCGTTGGCGATCGTCAGCGTGCCGTTGATGATCAGCTTATCGGCGATCGTTGGCGTAATCTCGAACAGAGAGACGGAGCCGCTTGCCAGTGCCACATTGCCGTTGACCGTCATCGTGCCGGGCGACGCGCCGGGGCTCAATGTGCCCGCGACGGTGATGTTGCCGTTAATGACGCCTGCCGACCCGAAGGTCGCGCCTTGCCGCACCGCGATCTGGCCTGCGCGGATGACCGATCCAGCCAGACCGACGAAGCGCCCGCCCGTCAAATCGATCGACCCGAAGCTACCGGTACCCGACAGGGTAGCGAAGCCCGCGCTCATGCCCAGCGCCTCCACATCGGCAACGTTGGTGAAAGCGACCGGCGCAGCGCTGCTGCCGCCCGAGATCTGGATCGTGTCGGTGCCCGCACCGCCGTCGACCGATCCGGCAAAGCCGCCCGCAATGGTGAAGCGATCGTCGCCCGCGCCGAAGATCACCGGCGCCCTGAGCGACGCGCCCGACGCGACCGTCAAATTCGTGCCTGTGTTCACGGCGTCATAGACATGCGCGCCCATCAGTGTGAGCGTGCCGGTGCCTTCGCTGCTCAATATCTCGAACCCGGTCAGCAACCCCGCGCCCAGCGTGCGGTCGCCCGCCAGCTCCAGGGTCGCGCTGTCGATGCCTGCGCCGCCCGACACCGTTCCCGCCAGCGACGCGCCAGCGGCCAGGCGGAAGCTGTTATTGCCAGCCCCAAGGTCGATCGTCCCGGCCAGCGTCCCGCCCTGCGCGATGGTGAGCGACTGCGCGCCCTCGCCAAAGCCGATGCTGTCGCTCGCCGCGCCCAGCGTGCCCCAGACGTCCAGCGCTCCGCCGGTCAGCGCGACCTGCTCGAAGCCGATGGCGCTGCCCGTCAGCCGGACCGGCGCATCGGCGTTAACGCGTAACAGGTCTCTCCCCGCCCCGCCATTATAGACGCCCCATGCCTGCGTGGTGGCGAGCGCCAGCACATCGTCGCCAGCCCCCATGTCGACCGCCGCGCCCAGCGTTCCGCCCCGCGCGATGCTGAGCGACTGCGCGCCATCGCCGAAGCCGATGGTCTCGCTTGCTGCACCGAGCGTACCGGTAACGGTCAGCGCCCCGCCGGTCAGCGCGATCTGCTCGAAGCCGGTGACTGTGCCCGCCAGCGTGACCGGCGCATTGGCGGTAAAGCGCAGCAGGTCGTTGCCTGCCCCGCCCATGTAGATGCCTGCCGCCTGCATGGTGCCCAGCGCCAGCCTATCGTCGCCCGCGCCCATCATGGCCGCAGCGACATCGCCATCGACACTGAAGCTTTCCGCGCCGCCCGATCCCACAACGCCGCCCACGGCAAAGCCATTGAGGGCCAGCGACAGGCCCGTGCCATTCAGTGCAACCGTCTGGAAATTCTGGTCGAGCGTCAGGTTGAGCGCGCCGTTGCCTTCGACCGACAGCCGTTCAAAGCCCGTGCGCTGGCCGATGCCGCTGCGATCGCCCGCCAGCATCACGGTGTACAGGTCGTTGCCCGCGCCGCCATCGACGCCGCCCGCCACGCTGCTGCCCGGCCCTTCGACGAACTGATCGTCGCCCGCACCCAGCAGTACCGCGCCGCCGATGCGGCCATTATTGACCACACGGTCATTGCCCACGCCAAGGTCGACGGCGCCGGTGATCGTGCCGTCGTTCAGCACGGTTTCCGCGCCGTCGCCGCCCATGATCGTCGTCGGGCCGCTGCTCGACAGCGTCTGACCCGCCGCCACCGTGACCGTGCCGCCAATCAGGCCAATGCTGTCGAAGTTGAAAGTGCCCGAATAGGCGACCGCGCCGTTGCCGATCTGGCTGAAGCGTTCGAAGTTCAGGAACTGGTCGCCATTGACCGCCCCGCCCCGCGTCGCGTCGATGATGAGGCTGTCGTCGCCAAGCTTCGCATCAACGATGCCCGTCAGACCTGCGTCGGCGGCGTGCAGGAAGATGTCGTCTCCCGCGCCCAACCAGACACTGCCGTCGATCCGGCCATGATTGTCGATCCGGTCGTTGCCCGCCCCAAGGTCGATCGACCCAATGATCGACCCTGTATTGACAATGCGGTCGTCGGAAGCGCCGACGACCTGGATCGCTCCGGCAAGCGTTGTCGTGCCGATCGCAGCCGCCAGCAGGTCGTCGGCGGCAAGCAGTGTATCGCCCTGCCCCCGGATCGTGCCGCTGTTGGTCAGGTCGAGCGCGGTGTTGATGACGCCCAACGCGACCGACTTCTGTCCCGTCGCCTCGATCGTCCCGGCGTTGTTTATCGTGCCGCTGACGCCCGCGCCGTAGCCATAGATGAGCAGGCCGACCGCCGGATCGGTATAGCTCACCTCGGTGTAGGTGAAGCCAGGATAGCTGTAATAGCCATAGGTCTTGGTCGACCCGTCTCCGCTCGCGCGGATCACGCCCTGATTTTCGATGGCGTAGCTGGCCGATGTCAGGTTGGCGAGATTGAGCGTCACGCCAGTGCCATCGGTCGCCGACGACTCTATGATGCCGCTGTTGCGGAGCGTTACCGCGACCGGATTGTCGGGGGAGGGATAATAGTCTCTGCTAGTGATGACAAAGCCGCTGCCGATGGCGTTGCGGATCGATCCATTATTGTCGATCGTCATCATTGCGGGCGTGTCGGCGGCAGCGAAGGTGGAAGAAATTCCCATGCCGCCTTCGATCGTCCCGCTGTTGGTCGCCGACAGCCCGGTCAGGTTGGTGCCGACCACAGTGACTGCCCGCAACAACCCCGAAGACGCAATGCTGCCGCTATTGTCGAACGTCAGAGCGTTTTCATAGGCCAGTATCTGCGCGGCGCTAATATCCAGCATCGCGTTGCCGATCGTCCCGCTGTTGGCGAAGGACTGGATATTGCCACTTACGCCGCCAGCTATGGTGCCGCGATTGGTCAACGCCGCTAGCGCGCCATAGGGCGTGAGGTTTACCCCATAGAATGGCAGATAGGTCGAAACCGCGCCATCGATCGTCGCGTCGTTGACGATGGTCCCCTCGCCCTGAACATAGACATCGTTCGCGATGGCGTTCGCAGCGGTCAGCGTCAGGACGGTGTCGGCGCCCAGAGCCTGCGCATATTCCGCCTCGAAATTGATACCCGCGCGACTGCCGAGGTCGCCGGTGCCGCTGCTGCTGCGTGACCGGCCATAAATGTCGAAGCCCGCGCCGCCGTCGATGGTGCCGCTGACGCCGGTCGTCTCGCCCGTCTGGAGGAACAGGTCATTGGCCTGCCCGAAGGTCAGATTGCCCTCCAGCGTGCCGCCGTCGGCGACATAGATGGCGGGCGAAGAGCTATAGGGCGACACTGCGGCGACATCGCCCATGATAGCGCCTCGATTGATGACCATGCCACCGTTCGAAAGGTCTATTGCGGTCGCGCCACGGATCGTGCCGCCCGCTTCGTTGGTGAGGCTGCCGTGATAAGTTAGCCGGACGGCGGCGCTCGCACGGCTTGCAATGGTGCCACTGTTGGTCATCTCCGACTGGCTATAATAGCCCGCGTCCACTGCCAGGCCATCGACCTCGATCGTGCCGCTGTTGGTAAGCGTAGCAAAGCCTATGATGCCGCTCGCCCCGGACCCAGCGACGTCGGTAATCATGCCGCTGTTCACGACATCCTTCGCGTCGGTGATGGCCACGCCGTTGCCATTCAGGCTGATCGTACCCGTATTGGTAACGGTGGAACCGCCGAAGATGCCGCTTGCCGGAAAGTAAATGCCCGACGCATTGGTCACGCTGATCGAACCATTGTTGATGACGTCGGCGGTTCCTGCCACGATGGCGGCGGTGCCATAGCTATAATTCTGCGCCGTCTTGCTGAGGCTCAGCGTGCCGTTGTTGACGATGGTCAGGGCGCGATCCGGCCCCGCGCCTCCGCCCGTCAGCTGATCAGTCGTCGGGGTCGTCGCATCGACGAGCGTGCGGTCGCTCGTCGACAGGCTGCCATTCAGCGTGACCGTTCCATTCCCGGCGAGGCCAAGCGTGGTGGAAAAAGGCGACGCCGTGGTCAGCGTCAGTGCCGCGTTTTTCGACAGTTCATAGGCCAGCGCCTCGAAACCGTTCACAAGCGCCATCGTCGCGTTCGCATTGGCCTTTACCCGATAGCGCAGCGTGTCCCAGCCCGCGCCCGCATTGACGCCGCCGGCCGCGCCCGCCAGCGCCCGACCCGACGGTGCGTCGAGGTCGACGATCAACTGGTCGTCACCGCCACCCAGCAGAATTGCGCCTGTGACGCTGCCGCCATTGTCGACAAAAATGTCGGAGTTGAAATCGTAGAAATAGGGCGAGGTCAGGTTCACCCCGCCGGCGATCAGCCCGGCATTGGCCAGCACCGACCTATTGCCGCCGCCGCTGACGCCGCCCGTGATCGTGCCGGTGGCCGTGTTGATGAGCGTTCCGCCCAACACCACGCCATTGGTGCCGCCGCTGATCGCACCGCTGTTGGTCAGCCGTCCGCTGCTCAGCGAAAGGCCGGTGGTAGCGCCATCGATCGTGCCACTGTTGACCGCTGCATTCGAATATCCAACCGTGACGCCGGTGCCCCCGGTCGACCGGATGGTTCCGCTATTGTCGATGTTGCCATAGCTGACAGCCGCGCCCGTCCCACTGGCGACGATCGTGCCGCTGTTGGTCAGGTTTGAACTGGCCGACACGCCCGATCCGCCATTGGCGGTGATGATACCGCTGTTGATGACCGTGGTAGGGTTCGACACCACATAGCTGCCATTGCCCGACAGCGTTGCGGTAATCGAATTGCGGTTGTAGAAGGTCAGGCCAAAGGACAAGAAGTCCGATGTGATTGCCGGTCCTGCCGTTACCAGCGCGGCCTCGTTCACCAGTGTGCCCGTCCCGCCAAAGCGGACCGACGTGGTGGGCGTGAAATCGGCGGCCAGCGTCGCGGTCGCATTGTTGCTGAGGATGAGGCCGAAGCGTTCGAAATTGGTCGGCAGCACAACCGTGCGGAAGGTCATGTCGCTGTCGACCCCCAGTTCGACCGTATCGGTGCCCGTTCCACCGTCGATGCGCCCGGTGATCGAACTGATCCGCCCGCTTGTGGCATCATAACGCGCCTGCAAGATATCGTCGCCCGAGCCCAGAAGAAGGTCGCCGTTGATCGTGCCCGTGCGCGTGTCGATCGTGCTGCTCTGGCGGCCCGTGGTCGTGACGATGACCGAGCCGTTGATCGTGCCTTGGTTGGTGAGGCTGAGGCTGTCGGCCATACGGATCGCGGTGGCGCTGCCGCCGATCGTCGCGCCTGCGGCATTGGTGACAGAGGCATAGCCGTTGCCGCTGATCGTCGGGGCCGATCCGCTCGAGCGGATCGTGCCGCTATTATCGATATTCAGATAGCTGGCGGTCGAGGCGATCGCGGCATTGCTGCCCCCGTCGATCGTGCCCGAATTGGAGACATAGAACAGCGCGCCCGACATGCCGCCGATAAAGCCCGGGGCATAATTATAGACCGACAGCGTGCCAAAGCCCATCTGGTCCGCAACGATCGCCGGGCCTGCCGTCCCGCTGATCGTCCCCCGGTTGGAGACGGTGGCATAGATAATGCCGTTGCTGTTCCCCGCATCGCGCCGGATCAGGATGCCCTGCGCGCCCGTCACCGTGCCACCTTGCGCCACTGTGACGGAGGTACTGACCGACGGATAGCTCGTCACGGTCGATCCGGGCAGGCAATAATGGGGTGCCGCGCCCGCATAGGGATCGCACGGCACCAATGTCGCAGGCCCCGTCGTGACGAACAGTCCCGCCTTCCCCACGCCGCCGTCGACCAGCCCCCTTATGTCGAAGCTCGTACTAGTCGCCCGGTTGACGATGGCCGCTGCGCTGCTACCGGCACGCACCAAGCTGTCGGCCGCGACGATGACCTGGGTGCCGCTGGTCGAAACAGTCAGCCCGTCGCTGTCGGTTCCGGTGCAATTGGTGGTGCCATTGGCAGCCGTGGGATCGGGCGAACATTGCGCATAGACTGGTCCCGCCACCAGCAAAGCCCCGAAAATCGCGCTCGTCTGCAACGCACGAACCCGCACCCGCCGAGCCCGCGGCGCGCCACCGTCAAACGACATCAAACCCCCGATATCTAGACTTGCGGGGGAACATAGCGCGCGCGAGTACATAAACAATGAATTTTGCAGATTGAGGACGAGGGATATCAAGAGGATAGTCACTGACTGTTGCAACTATCCCTATTGCTCTTAGGCGATAGGCGCGCATCGATTGATGGTCAGACTTGCGGCCCAACCGGGCGGCGAGAGCGTCAGTCAAAATCGCGGCCTTGGAATCGCCGAAGGGTGTGTCATCCAGCTTCTGCGAGGGCGAATTGGACAGCGCGGACCAATGGCAGGTCTTCAACATCTTTAATCAGGGCCGCGCCCTGGTGCTTCCGTGGTCGCCGACGGCAGGAGCGCCAGGGTCATTCCGCGTGCGGGCCGCAGGACTGTTTGGAAAAGCCTCCATCGGCATCCTTAATCTCGAGCGGGCCACACACTCTCGATGCACCAAGATGATCGTGCATCGCAGGGCAGTTCAGTACAAATTGAAGCCGTAGACGGCTTGACCTCATCTGCCTGCGGGCTAGTAATCTCCAGGCTTCTTTGGCAAATATTCTATATAGTGCCGCTGCGATCCTGGTCATTCAAAATACTGCGTAGACGAGAGAGAAAATGGTTACTTTAGGGAAGTTTGGCGTATTTTGGGCAGCCGCGCCTTATAAATCGAATATGTCTCTGCTTTCAGACGATAAAATGGCCGACCGCCATTGCCTTGACATCGCAGGGGTCGCAAGTTTAATCTTTGCCACGCCCACCATAAAAAACCCCGTCAACTCAACGAGTTGGCGGGGTTTTTTCTTTGCCTTCCAACGCGTGTCGGGCGGTTCATGCCACGCGATCTTTGATGTTCCGCACGTGCGGCATCAGTACGGCTTGAAACCCCAACTCATGAAATTACCGACGTTGAGCGGCAAGTGCCATCGATCGAACCATGACCCGCGGAGAAGCCGGGTAAGCCGATGTTTCAGCGCTCCGGGCATCGGGACCAGCCGCAGCCAGTAGCTTGGCCGATAGCTGTTGCGGAAGCTGGCGCCGCCGACCGCTTCGTAGCCGTTATGCTCCAGCAGGCGCCGGGCGCTTTGCGCCGAAAAAAGCTGCATATGTTCTACATCGACGATCGGCGAACGCCGACCAAGCAGGCGGTTGAGCCACGCGCGGCGGTCGTGGGTGACGCCGACGAAAACGCCCCCGGGTTTCAGCAGCCGCAGCGCGGAGGCCACCAAAGCGCCGGGGTCCTGGACATGTTCAAGCGTCATGAAGCAGCAGATCAGGTCGAAGCTGTCGGGCGCGAAATTCGCTTCTTCAAATATGCCCTCGCGTATCCATGGCCTACGGTGGTCCGGCGCAGCCGCAATGGCCGCGCTGGAAGGCTCCACCCCGACCAATTCCGCAAAGCCGGCACCTTCCAGCCTGTCCAAAAACGCCGCCGTCCCGGTTCCGATTTCCAGCGCGGCACCCCGACCCTTCAGCTTTTCGAGCACGGGTGCCAGCGCCCTTGCATAGGCGTCGGCCGCGTCCTCCGCCTCGTCGGCGCTGTCATAGTCCGCCGCATGATAGCTGGCCGCGAGGGACTCCACGCTTGGCGGACGATCGACATAGGCAAGATCGCAGGCACGGCAGCACACCATCGCGTGGCTCATATATTCCGGAACCTTGCGGGAGGCGAAACTCGACGCGCTCAAGCGGGTTTCGTCGCGCGAATCGGCCAGGAAAGGTTCGGCCTGGTCCGCACCGGCACCGCAAAGCGGACAGGCCCGCGCCGTAATAATGGGATCGTGTCTCATGGTCTCCACGCTAGGCGGCTTTGGTTGAATAAATCTTAACCATATCGGCCGAGTTTGGGGGCATGAAAGAAACGCCAATCATCGCGGCCGGCCTGCACGACACGCGCTCCCTGGCCCAGCGCATCCGGGGTCAGGCTCTGCGCATGGTCACGCGGGCGAAGGCATCCCATATCGGATCGGCGCTGTCGATCGCCGACATCGTCGCGGTCCTTTACGGCCGCGCGCTTAGGGTCAGCCCCGCAGCCCCCCGACATCCCGAGCGCGACCGCTTCATCCTGTCCAAAGGACACGCCTGCGTCGCCATCTATGCGGCGCTCGCGGAAACCGGGTTCATCGACGGGTCGTTGCTCGAAACCTATGGCGCGGACGGATCGATGCTGATGGCCCATATTAGCCACAAGGTGCCGGGTGCCGAATTTTCGACCGGTGCGCTGGGCCATGGCCTCCCCTTCGGCACCGGCAAAGCGATGGCGGCCAAACTTCGTGGCGAAAGCTGGCGCACGGTCGTCCTGACCAGCGACGGCGAGTGGGGCGAAGGAAGCAATTGGGAAGCCGCACTGTTCGCCGCGCACCACGGCCTCGATAACCTTGTCTGCATCATCGACTATAACAAGCTGCAAAGCCTCAAGAGCGTGGACGAGACGCTGCGGCTGGAACCACTGCATTCCAAATTCGAAGCCTTCGGTTGGGCGGTGCGGGAGGTCGACGGCCATGATCATGAGGCCCTGACCAAACTGCTTGAAGGGTCCCCATGGGAAGCGGGCAAGCCGATGATGCTGATCGCCCACACCATCAAGGGCAAGGGCGTCAGCTTCATGGAGAACAAGGTCGAGTGGCATTACCGCAACCCCACGCCCGAGCTGCTGGACGCCGCTCTCGCGGAGATCGAAGGAGCATGCGGCAATGCGTAACGCCTTCATCGAGGAACTGACTACGCTCGCGGAAGCCCGCGACAATATCGCCCTGATCGTTGGCGATCTGGGCTATAGCGTGATCGAGGAGTTCGCGGACTGCTTCCCGGACCGCTTCATCAATGCGGGCGTTGCCGAACAGAATATGACGGGCCTCGCCGCGGGCATGGCGAGCGAGGGCTATCATGTCTTCACCTACTCCATCGCCAATTTCCCGACCTTCCGGTGCGCCGAGCAGATTCGCAACGACGTCGATCATCACAGATTGCCGGTGACGGTCGTCGCCGTGGGCGGCGGTGTGGCTTATGGCGCGCTCGGCTACTCGCACCATGCGGTGCAGGACTATGCGCTGATGCGGGCGATGCCCAACATGGTGATCGCGGCGCCCGGCGATCCCCTGGAAACGCGCGCCTGCCTGCGCTGGCTGGTCGATAATCCCGGCCCCTCTTATCTCCGGCTGGGGAAAGCCGGAGAGCCGCGCTTCCATGACAGCATCCCAGACGTCGCGCCGGGCCAGTGGGTGCCGGTGCGCGAAGGCGGTGGCGACGATATCCTCCTCTCCACGGGCGCGGCGCTGGGCGCTGCCATCGCGCGCGCGGAGGGCAGACCCGTCTGGTCACTCCCGCTGTGGAGCATGGCGGCAAAAATTCAGCAGCCCGGACAAGTTGCACGTCACGCACGGGTGACGACGCTGGAGGATCATCTGGCCGACGGCGGCTTCGGCTCCTGGCTTACCGAAGCCGTTGCGGGCACCCCGGCGGCCGCCTGTATCCAGCCGATCGCCCTGTCATCGGAGGTTTGCGACATGGTCGCCGGGCAATCCACGCTCAACCGCATCGGGGGCCTCACCCTTTAACGGCTTCTTTACCACGCCTGTTCATAGCATGACGCCTATGAAAGCGATCATCCTTGCAGGGGGCCTCGGCACCCGCCTCGCCGAGGAAACCTCGGTCCGGCCCAAGCCCATGGTGGAGATCGGCGGCAAGCCGATCCTTTGGCATATCATGAAGATCTATGCCCAACATGGCGTCGACGAGTTCATCGTGTGCCTTGGCTACAAGGGCTACATGATCAAGGAATATTTCTTCAACTACGCGCTGCATATGTCGGACGTCACGATCGACCTGCGGCGCGGCACGACGGATGTCCATCGCAATGCCTGCGAGGACTGGAAGGTCTCGCTGATCGACACCGGCGCTGAAACGATGACGGGTGGCCGCCTGCGCCAGGCGATGCAGTATCTGGGCGACGACGAGGATTTTTGCCTGACCTACGGTGACGGGGTCAGCGATCTCGATGTCGGCGCGGCCATCGACTTCCACCGCAGCCATGGCCGCAAGGCGACCGTGACGGCGGTGCGCCCCGCCAGTCGGTACGGGCAACTCGATCTTGACGGGAACCGTGTCGCCGCCTTTGCCGAAAAGCCGGTGGAGGAAGGCGGCTGGATCAACGGCGGCTTCTTTGTCCTCAACCGCTCCATCCGCAATTATCTCGCCAACAGCGATGCTTGCGTGTGGGAACGCGAGCCTCTGGAAGCGCTCGCATCCGACGACGAGTTGCGCTCCTTCTTTCATGACGGTTTCTGGCAGCCCATGGATACGCTGCGCGACCGGCAGATGCTCGAAGGCATGTGGGAACGGGACGAGGCTCCATGGAAAACCTGGCACTAAAGCGCCAGGGCGCGCTTGCGCTCACGCCCGATCCCGCCTTCTGGGCCGGACGGCGCGTGCTGGTGACCGGCCATACCGGGTTCAAGGGCAGCTGGCTGCTCATGCTGCTTGACGCGCTGGGCGCGCTCACGACGGGGCTTGCGCTGCCGCCGGACACGACGCCGTCTATGTTCGACCTTATCGATGGCGCAACGCTTTGCGACCATCATGTCGCCGATATCGGCGATGCCGCTGCGGTCGAGGCGATCTTCGCCAAGGCACAGCCGGAGATCGTCCTGCATCTTGCCGCCCAGCCGCTGGTTCGCGCCTCTTATGCCAACCCGCTCGGCACCTATCGCACCAACGTGATGGGTACGGCGCATGTTCTGGAAGCCTGCCGCAAGGTGGGGTCCGTACGCACAATCGTCTCTGTCACGACCGACAAATGCTACGCCAATGACGGCCGCACCCAGGGCTACCGCGAAGACGCGCCGCTTGGCGGGCATGATCCCTATTCCAACAGCAAGGCCTGCGCCGAATTGGTCAGCGCCTGCTGGCGCGACAGTTTCCTCGGGGGCCAGGGCGTCGGCCTTGCAACGGCGCGCGCGGGCAATGTCATCGGCGGCGGCGACTGGTCGGCGGATCGGCTCGTACCCGACGCCATCCGCGCTTTCTCCGCTGGACGCACGCTCGAAATCCGCAACCCCGACGCCGTTCGCCCCTGGCAGCATGTGCTTGAACCTCTCACCGGCTACCTGCTGCTTGCCGAGGCGCTCGCCGCCGATCCAAACCGCTTCGCGCAAGGTTGGAATTTCGGCCCGGCAGCCAGCGACATGGCAAGCGTCCGCGATGTCGTCGATCTGCTCGCCGGACACTGGGACGTGACGCAACAATGGACGGCACAGCCTGGGGAGCACCCGCACGAGGCCGCCATGCTGACGCTCGATTCGTCCGCCGCGGCAGAAGCGCTGGGTTGGCGTCCTCGCCTGACCCTCGGCCGCGCCCTGCAACTCACCGCCGACTGGTATCGCGCCGCCGACAAGCGGGCGGCCACCCACGCTCAAGCCGAGGATTTCCTCGCCATGGCACCGGCATGAGCCGCATCCTTGTCACGGGCGCAGGCGGCTTTGTCGGAGCCGCCGTTGCCGATCTCGCGGCGCGGCAGGGGCATCAGGTCACCATCATGGCCCGTAATCCCGCTTCGCCGCGCGCCGTGGCACTAAGCGGACGGTGCGCCGTTGCTGTCGCCGACCTGTCGCAGGACGAAACAGTGCGCGCTGCCCTGGCGCAGGCACGGCCCGATATCGTCATCCACTCCGCCTGGGAGGGAGTCGGCGGCCCAACTCGCGCGGGCAATATCCAGCTCGACAACATCCGCACGACCGTCGCCCTGCTCGACGCAGCCATCGCGACGGGCGCGCGCCGCTTCATCGGCATCGGCAGCCAGGCCGAATATGGACGCCACGACCGTCGCATCGACGAAAGCGCCGCCACCGAACCCTTCCTTCTTTATGGCGCCGCCAAACTGTCCGCCTACCATCTGACGCGCCAGCGTGCGGGCGAGGCGGGAATGGGCTTTGCCTGGCTCAGGCTCTTTTCCCCCTATGGTCCCGGCGACAATCCAAACTGGCTGATCCCGTCGGTCGCCGCGCAAATTCTGGCCGGACGCGCGCCGCGCACCAGCGCCGGCACCCAGAAGTGGGACTATCTGCACATCACAGACTGCGCGACGGGGATATTGGCTGCCGCCGTGACGGACAACGCGCATGGGGTTTTCAACCTTTCAAGTGGACGTGCCGTATCGGTGCGCGCGATCGTCGAGCAAATTCGCGACCTTGCCTGTCCGACCCTGGAGCTTAGATTCGGCGACATTCCTTTCGGACCCAACCAGATCATGCATCTGGAAGGGGACTGCGGCCGGCTTTGCGCCGCCACCGGCTGGACGCCACGGATCGCCATCGAGGACGGTCTCGTCACAGTGGTCGATGCCATGAGGCTGGCGGCATGACGATGCGCGCCCTCGATCCTCGCTTCATCGGCTTTCTGATAGCGGGCGGTATCAACACACTGTTTGGCTACGCCGTGTTCAGCGGACTCGTCCTGGTGGGCGTCTTGCCTCATGCTGCCGTGGTGGTCAGCACCGTATCGGGCGTCCTCTTCAATTTCCTGACGATCGGCACTGTCTTCCGTTCGCGCGACCCGCGCAGATTGCCGCGCTTCCTGCTCGTATACGCCGCCATACTTGGCCTGAACATGGCCCTGCTCGACCTGGGCATGCGGGCTGCCCTCTCTCCCCTTCTGGCGCAGGCGGTCATCCTGCCGGTCTTCGCCCTCACCTTCCTCGTCATGCGCCGCTTCGTGTTCGCGGCCTCGCCGGAGCAGACCTCATGAAGACCATTTCCATCGTGACGCCCTGCTTCAACGAAGCGGACAATGTGGAGGCCTGCCGCGACGCGGTCGCAGCCCTGTTCGCGCCCGGCGGGCCGCTGGAAAGCTACGCCCGCGAACATATCTTCGCGGACAATGACAGCAGCGACGGCACGCAGGACATTCTTCGCGCGCTAGCCGCAAGCGACCCATCGATGAAGGTCATCCTGAACGCCCGCAACTACGGCCCCTTCCGCTCCAATTTCAATGCGCTGCGCGCCGCCACCGGCGACGCGGTGGTCGTCTTCCTGCCGGCCGATCTGCAAGACCCGGCGGAGATGATTCCCGAATTCGTGAAGCTGTGGGAAAGCGGTGTGGAAGTGGTCGCCGGCGCCCGGGTGAACCGCCAGGAAAGCCTCGCGCTGCGCACTTGCCGGGCGATCTTCTACCGCACCGTCCGCTCCCTCAGCGATATCGACATCCCGCTCAACGTGGGCGAATTCCAGCTTCTCGACCGTAAAGTCTGGGACGCGGTCGTCAGCCATGACGACCATTATCCCTATATCCGCGGCATCATCGCATCAGTCGGCTTCCGGCGCGCCATCGTACCCTACACCTGGGCGGCGCGGCGCTCGGGCCTATCCAAGAATAATCTGCCCCGCCTCGTCGATCAGGCGCTGAACGGCATCTTCAGCTTCACGAACGCGCCGATGCGGCTATGCACCTTCGCTGGCGTGACCATGGCGGCGCTGTGCATGCTGTACGCCATCGCGTCCGTCGGCTTGTACATCGCGCGGCCTGACCTCGCCCCGCGCGGTATCATGACGCTGATCGTTGCTCTCTTCTTCCTGTCGGGCGTCCAACTCGCCTTCATGGGCATATTGGGCGAATATGTGACCTCCATCCACGCCCAGGTCCGCAAGCGCCCGCTGGTGGTGGAGCGCGAGCGAATCAACATGGGCCCTGAGACACAAGAAAATCCGGTCCACGCGCTTCAGCGCAGGCTGGAGGCGGAGGCTGCTTGACGCACCCAGATCATCCCGGTCATTGACCGTGTCTGCTGCACTTCAGGACGCGCCGCTCATATCAGGCCGCGCCACGCGCCGGCGCATTGTTCCGGCGTCGCTAAGCGTGCGGGCGCTGGTGGCAACGCTCGTCGGGCTGTTGGCGCTCGACAATATATTGCTGCTCGGGCTGCTCGGCCTGCCGCCGCTGCTGGTCGGGGCGCTGGCCCTCGCCGCGCCCGCGGCGCTCGCCTTCCTCATCTGCGCGGCAGTGCCGGGCGAGATTGAGGTCGGCACGCCCACGGTCCTCGTCTGCCTCCTTGTCGCCGCCTTCCTGCTGATCTTGGGTGGCGAAGGTCGCCTCTTCTACGCCACCGCCGACTGGCAGGTCCGCGATGCCGTGCTGGCGGACATGGGCAACCATCGATGGCCGTTCGACTATTGGCTCGATGGCAAGTCGCAGATGCTGCGTGCGCCGGTCGGCATGTATCTGGTGCCCGCGCTGCTGGGCGGCGCAAGCCAGGCGGGCCGCGACTGGGCGCTGCTGGCCCATAACAGCCTGGCTTTCGCGCTGATTTTCGCCATCGGCTCCGCCCTTTTCCCGTCGCGCCGGGCACGGCTGATCGCGCTTGTCACATTCGTGATGTTCAGCGGCCTCGACATGGTCGGCAGCATCATCCATCAGCGGGTCGTAGGGTGGGCCGACTGGGACCATATCGAACGTTGGGCCGGGGCGTATCAATATAGCGCCCACATCACGCAGATGTTCTGGGTGCCTCAGCACTGCCTGGCCGGCTGGACGCTGGCCCTCGCCTATATGCTCTGGCGTAAGGGCATTGTGCCCATCGGCCTGTTTGGAGCCATGCTGCCGCTGGTGGCGATCTGGTCCCCCCTGGCGGTGATGGGCGCCCTGCCCTTCGCCCTGTACGCTGCTGTTGTTGTCCTTCGGACCAGAGGCTGGGGCTGGCTCGATGTTCTGCTGTGCGCGACAGCGATGCTGCTGGCTATTCCGGCACTCCTTTATCTGTCCGCGGATGCCGCGTCTGTCGGCTCCGGCGTGCGTCCCCCGACTGTGGTCTACGGCCTGTTCATCCTGCTGGAAGTCCTGCCCTTCCTTGTCCCTTTGTTGCGTGACCGGGCCGGTGCCGGCGACCGTGCGACGATCCTGATCGCCGGTGCTTGCCTTTTCCTCATGCCGCTCTGGGGCATCGGCCTCAGCAACGATTTTCAGATGCGCGCGTCCATCATGCCGCTGGCACTGGTCGCCATTGCCTTTGTCCAATGGGGAAATGAGCGGACATATTGGCCGGGCAAAGCTTGGTTTATTGTCGTTGTGGCTCTTGGGGCGGTAACTGGCACCGCGGAAGCGGCGCGCGCACTGCGGCTTGGGCCTTCCCCCGTGCCGCGCTGTTCGCTTGCCGGCGCATGGGACCGCCAGACCGGATTTGTCGTGCCGCACGCCTCCTACTTCGCCGCGCGCGCTGCGTTTGCGATCAGGATCGATCCAGCCGAACGGGTGCCCGCCACGCAGCCAGCACGCTGCTGGGATCGAGCGTGGCCGGTGGTCAAGAACGTCGCCATGGAAAGGCTGGATCGCCAATGACATCCTCCCTCACGATCCTCGCCGTCTACGCTGCTCTCCTCCTTGCCGTGCTGCTGACACCCTATGCGTCGCTGTGCGTCGGGCCGGACCGGCTGACGGGGCGCCTGCTCTGCACCCTGCTGCTCGGCGGCGCGCTTGTCCTGACGATCGCCCGGCAGGATCTGCCAGGGCTCGGCGCGTTCCTGCTGCTGCCGCTTGCCGGACTGGGAGCGGCCGCTCTGCTGGGCGGCGTGACGGCGGCGTTGCTGTTTGCCACCGTCATCTGGTGGTGGACCACCTTTCAGGTCGGCACAGGTCCGGCCATTATTTTTGCCATGCTGGCGCTCGCCGCCGGGTCTCTGCCGCGCTGGAAGCGCCTTTCGACGCCCAGCAACCGCCAGCCCAGCCTGCCCCTGGCCATGCTGGCATGCCTGCTGATTGGCCTGTGCGCAGGATTGGTCACGGTGCCGTTCGAGTCCCCTGATCCGCTCTATACAGCCTGGCACCACTGGAGCGCCCTTCTCGCGCCGGTTGAGGCATGGCGCGGCGGCGGCGTGCCCTATCGCGACTTCCCCATCCAATATGGGCTTGGGCCAACGACGCTTTTGCTGGCCAGCTGCGGCACGGATTGCTGGCGCGGCCTTTTCTACACGGCCACCGTCGCGAATGCACTCTACTTCGCCACCCTGGCCGGCTGCGCGATCATCCTGAGCGCCCGCGCGCCTCTTGGCGTGCGCTGGCTGGCGCTGCTGGCCCTGTTCTGCGCCAGCTTCATCTGGACGGGTTTCCCGATTCAATTCGCCGGCCCCGTCATAACGCCGGCGGTTGCCGGCCTGCGGTTCCTGACCATCTCTGCGCTGCTGTTTCACATATTGCTGGCCGAACAGCGGCAGGCGCGACGCGACTGGATCGGCCATGCGATCTGGCTGGTCGACCTCTTCTGGTCGCCGGAAGCCGCCTTTTTCGCAACCGTCATCTGGTGGCCCTATCTGGCGCTCCGCGACGCGACAGCTGCCGATGATGGGCGCGCAGCCTTGCTTACCCTGTTACGCGGCGCGGCGCGTGGCACCATCGCCCTGGCTGCTGGCATCGGTGCTCTTGTGCTCCTTCTCTGGCTGCTGTCGGACGGAAGCATCATGCCGGCGGACTTCTTCGCATATATCCAACACCCGCCGGGCATGCGGCCGATCAAGCCCTTGGGCACGATCTGGATCGCGCTGGCGTCGATTGCGCTCGCCTTGCTGGTACTGGCGCGGCAAGGTCTATCGCCTGCATCGCGGTCCTTCTATGCCTGCCTGTCGGGGTTCGTTGCCGCCGGAATCTATTATCTCAGCCGCAGTCACGACAATAATATCCTCAATCTTTTCCCGCTGCTGGTTCCCGTGCTGCTGGCGACTCTGGCCGGTGTAGAGCGTCTCCCCGCCACCGCCCAGGCCTTCGTCAGGGGATTCGTCCACACGGCGCTCGCAGCGATGGTCGCGTTCGTGGCGACCTTCAACTACGCCCCATGGCGGGAAGGGCTGGCCAAGGCGGGGCTGGTGGCAGGGCCGGATCGGATGCTGTCCCGCCTGTCGGCGGCACGCGGCGATAGTGCCATTCTGTCGCCGGATGCCGTCGCGGCGCTGGACTATCTTCGTGGCCGTCATGCGGGCGCGGTGATGCTGTTCGACGAGCGCAGGGTCATACCGCGTACGCCTGGCGGCACGGCCTGGACGAGCGTCAACAATATCGCGAATTTCGAGCCCCTGCCCGGTGCGATGATCCTTGACTATATCCAACGGAGCGCCGCGTCTCACCGCCGGTCCGGCTGGATCGTCGTCGGACCGGGCTTCCAGCCTTGGGCGGACGCCTTCCTGACCGCCTACGATGTTCGGAAGCGCAAGAGCCTCGGCCGGTACGAGGCCCTTTACCTTACGCCTCGCAGCGTGTCGGCCAATGTACAGGATGTGCGGCGCGCCGCGCAGGCACTCGACCGGCACGCGCCCCGTCAGCGCGATCATTGAACGGCAACATCGAGCCGCCGCCAGGTTGAGCATCGCCATTCGGGTTTACGGGCGTGTCGTGCAATGATACCTCCCCCAGTTCAGTCTCACGTCCGGATATCAAAACGCAATCTTGCTGCGCCCAGCCAACCTTCCTAAGCCGCGGGTCAGGAGGACGTCCGATGTCTTTTGGATGCGAATCGATCGGCGGCAGGCGCGTACTGTTCGTCATGGCGGTCGAGGCGGAATATGGCCCGCACCTGCGCGCCCGTTTTTCTCCTTTGCTGACCGGCGTAGGGCCCATCGAAGCTGCATTGGCAACCGGCATGGCGTTGCAGGATCTTGCGCGTCAGCATGCCTTGCCGGACCTCGTCCTATGCCTGGGGTCGGCGGGGTCCAGGATCTGCCCGCTGGGGGACATTTTCCAGATCGCCAGCGTATCGTGGCGCGACATGGACGCGTCGCGGCTTGGCTTTGCCAAGGGTGTGACGCCTTTCATCGATCATCCGGCGGACGTGCCCCTCGTCACCCCCCTTGCGCTGCCGCTCGCCCGGCTTTCCACTGGCGCCAACGTCGTAGGCGGCGACGACTATGCCGCCATCGATGCCGACATGGTCGACATGGAAACGTTCGCTGTGGCTCGCGCCAGCGCCCGCTTCGACGTGCCGCTCATGGGGCTTCGTGGCGTGTCCGACGGACCGGGAGAGTTGGATCACATCCACAGCTGGATGGAATTGCTGGGCCTGATCGACGAGAGGCTGGCGGCGGCGGTGGACCAGCTGGAGCCCGCGCTAAACGACTGGCAAAGCTAAGCTGAACGCTATTTGTTGGTATCTGGTCCGGCAGCAGCAAGCCCTCTGCAGTCACCACTGAGGCCGATCAATGCCCGTCGAAGGTCAGGATCGCGCGCGCCGCGACTCCTTCCGCTTCCAGCGCGGCGCGACCGCCAAGGTCGGGCAAATCGATCGCGAACAGCGCCATTAACACATCGGCGCCCTGCTCCCTCAGCAGTTGCGCCGCAGCTATCGCCGTACCGCCCGTCGCGATAAGGTCATCGACCAGAATGACGCGGCTACCATTCGGCACTTGCCCGCGATGCAGTTCCAGGCGGTCCGTGCCATATTCCAGGACATAATCGATGCCGACGGTCACCCCCGGCAGCTTGCCCGCCTTGCGGACGGGGACGAAGCCCTTGCCGATGGCAAGCGCGATCGCCGCGCCCAGAATGAAGCCGCGCGCCTCTATGCCGACAACAAGGTCGGGGTCGAGAGGGCGGGCGATGGCCGCCAGTTCATCGATCAGCGTCCGGAATCCCTCGCCATCGGCCAGCAGGGTCGTGATGTCGCGGAATTGAATCCCTGCTTTCGGGAAGTCGGGGATAGTGCGGACCAGGTCGGCCAGATGGATGCTCATGCCGCCTCCATAGAGAAAGGGCGCAGCCCCCTCAAGGAAGCCGCGCCCTTCCTCCTTTTCCTAACAGCGCTCAGGCGGCCTTTTTCTTGTCCGCCCAGATATTCTGGTAGGCCATATAGGCAAGCGCGGTGGCGATCAGCAGGAAGATGATGCTGGCGACGCCCGCCCGGCGGCGGTTCTCCAGCTTCGGCTCAGCGGTCCAGGTCAGGAACGCGGCCACATCCTGCGCCATCTGATCGACCGTCGCCTTGGTGCCGTCGCCATAGCTAACCTGCCCTTCGGCCGTCAGCGGCGGTGCCATGGCCAGGTTCAGGTTGGCGAAATAGGGGTTGTAATGCAGCCCCTCGGGCGTCTTGGCGTCCGGAAACTCCTTCAGCAGTTCGGCAGGCTGCTGCTGATAGCCGGTGATCAGCGAATAGACATAGGCGCTGCCATGGTGGCGGGCCTTTGTCATCAGCGACAGGTCAGGCGGGATGGCATTGTTGTTCGCCGCAGCCGCCGCGACATTGTTCGCGAAGGGCTTGGGGAAATGATCGGCCGGAACCGGATCGCGCGTCGACATCTCACCCGTCTTGGGATCGACGTCGGGCGTCTTGATGGCCCACTGCTTGGCGATCGCCTTCACTTCGGCCTCGTTATAGCCGAGCGCCTGCAGATCGCGGAAGGCCACGAACTTCAGGCTGTGGCAGGCCGAGCAGACCTCCTTGAACACCTGAAAGCCGCGCTGCAACTGGCGGCGATCATATTTGCCGAACGGGCCGTCGAAGGAGAAGGAGACATGCTTGGGCTGAAGGTGGAATTCATGTTCCACCGTGGGCTGCGGCGGCTCGCTGACATAAGCCACAGCCCCGACCAGGAAGGAGATCAGCAGCCAGCCCGCGAAGAAGAGACCGACAAGAAATGCGCCGATGCGAACCATTGAAGCTGTCCCCCTTAACCGGCGTTCGAAGGCTGCGGATCGGCGCCCATGCCGGGCAGCGCATCCTGTTCGCCTTTTATGTTGTAGCGATTAAGCACCGATTCCGTGATCGATCCCGGCAGCGGCAGCGGCTTTTCGAAGCGCGCGATCAGCGGCAGGACGATGAGGAAGTGCGCGAAATAATAGGCCGCCGCGACCTGTGAGATCATCACATAGGGTTCTTCCGCCGGCGCGCCGCCGCAATAGCCCAGGATCAGCACGTCGAGGATGAGGATCCAGAAGAACTTCTTGAAGGTCGGCCGGTAGTTGCCCGACCGCACCGGCGACGTGTCGAGCCAGGGCAGGAAGAAGAGCAGCAGGATCGACGCGAACATCGCCAGCACGCCCAGCAGCTTCGCCGGCACGAAGAAGAAGTCCACGGTAAAGGCGCGCAGGATCGCATAGAAGGGCCAGAAATACCATTCCGGCACGATGTGCGCGGGCGTCGAGAGCGGGTTCGCCTCTATATAATTGTCCGGGTGGCCCAGATAATTGGGCGCGAAGAACAGCATGATCGCGAAGAGGATCAGGAATATGCCGACCCCGAACCCGTCCTTTGCCGTATAATAGGGGTGGAACGGCACCGTATCCTGCGGCCCCTTCACCTCGACGCCGGTCGGGTTCGACGATCCCGGAATATGCAGCGCCCAGATGTGCAGGATGATGACCCCCGCGATCACGAAGGGCAGTAGGAAGTGCAGCGAGAAGAAGCGGTTCAAGGATGCGTTGCCGGGCGCGAAGCCGCCCAGCAGCCAGGTCTGGATCGGCTCGCCCACCACCGGGATCGCACCGAACAGGCCGGTAATGACCTTCGCGCCCCAATAGCTCATCTGGCCCCATGGCAGCACATAGCCCATGAAGGCCGTCGCCATCATCAGCAGGAAAATGACGAGGCCCAGCAGCCACACCATCTCGCGCGGCGCCTTGTACGATCCGTAGAACAGGCCGCGGAAGATGTGGAGATAGACGACGATGAAGAAGAAGCTCGCGCCGTTGGCGTGGGCATAGCGCATTAGCCAGCCGGCGTTCACGTCACGCATCGTCTGCTCGACCGTGCCGAAGGCGACCAGATCATTGGCGCCATAATGCATCGCCATGATCACGCCGGTGACGATCTGGATGACCAGAGCGAGGCCGGCCAGCACGCCGAAATTCCAGAAATAGTTGAGGTTGCGCGGCACGGGATAGCCCGCGCCGATCGCGTTGTAGACGAGGCGGGGAAGCGGCAGCTTCTCGTCCACCCACTGGGTCAGCGGGTGCTTGGGAGTGTAATGCTCAGCCCAGGGAAAGCTCATCGTTTCTTACCTCAGCCTACGAGAATGGCGGTGTCGGAAGTGAAGCTGAACTTCGGAACTTCCAGATTCTTGGGCGCGGGGCCTTTGCGGATGCGCGCGGCGGTGTCGTAGGACGAACCGTGGCAGGGGCAGAAATAGCCGCCGAACTCGCCGCGATTCTCGCCTTCGCCAGCACCGAGAGGCACGCAGCCCAGATGCGTGCACACGCCCATGGTGATCAGCCACTGCTTCTTGCCATCGACGGTGCGCTCTTCCAGCGTCTGCGGATCGCGCAGCGTGGAAGGATCGACCTTGTCGGCTTCGGCAATTTCCTTGTCGGTCAGGTGCCGCACGAACAGCGGCTGCGAACGGAAGGTGGTCTTGACCGCCTGCCCCGGCTGGATCGCCGACAGGTCGACCTCGGTCGAGGCGAGCGCCAGTACGTCGGCGCTGGGGTTCATCTGATCGATCAGCGGCAGGACGACCGCAACCGCGCCAACCCCGGCGAAGCTGACCGCAGCGATATTGATGAAATCGCGGCGACGCACACCTTCTTCGCCGGATAGATCGTGACCGTCAGAATGCTCTACGCTCGCCATGCACCTCTACCCTTGCAAGACTTCCCTGGCACACCGCATGCCGTTACCGGCGCTGATTATCAAGGAAAATGGGTCGCCGGACATGGCCGCCCCGCCTTCCCCCCGGCGTGGTTCGAGGGCCTGATAACCGGACTGCAAGCGCTTTGCCAACAGCAAACTCGCGCACCCTATGACAATTTGCCGCAGTGCATTAAGGCGCTGCCCATGCGTATCGCCCTTTATCAACCGGAGATCGCCGGCAATGTCGGCGCAATTTTGCGCCTCGCGGCCTGCTTTTCCGTGCCCGTGGACATCATCATGCCGACGGGTTTCGCTTTTTCCGACGCGCGGCTGAAACGCGCGGCAATGGATTATGGAGAGGCTGCCGAGGTGACCCGCCATGCCAATTTCGCGGCGTTCGACGCCGAAAGGCGCGCGCGGGGCAGTCGGCTGCTCCTGATGAGCGCCCATGCCTCGCAGCGGTTGCCGGACGTGCGGTTCCAGCCTGACGATGTGCTGCTGATGGGATCGGAAAGCGCCGGCGTGCCGCCGGAGGTCCGCGACATCGCCGACATCCGCGTGCGCATCCCCATGGCGCCGGGCTTCCGATCCCTCAATGTCGCCGTGTCCACCGGCATCGCGGTTGCAGAAGCACTGCGCCAGACCGAAGGATTCCCGTCATGATCAATCCCGTTCCTTCCGTGCCCTTCGCTCTCGATCCGCGTCAACAGGCCGCGCGCGCATGGTTCGAATCGCTTCGGGATCGCATCTGCGCCGAGTTCGAGGAAATCGAGCGAGAAGCGGGAAGCGATGCGCGCTTCGACTTCACGCCCTGGGACCGGGAAGCGCCGGGTCAGGCGCCCGGCGAAGGCGGCGGCGGCGTGCGCGGCGTCATGAAGGGGCAGGTTTTCGAGAAGGTTGGTGTGAACGTCTCCACCGTGGGCGGCGAGTTCGCGCCGGGATTTGCCGAAACGATCCATGGCGCGGCCGAAAATCCCGCTTTTTTCGCGACCGGCATCAGCCTGGTCGCGCATATGACCAATCCGAACGTGCCGGCGGTGCACATGAACACGCGCTACCTCGTCACGACGAAAAGCTGGTTTGGCGGCGGGGCAGACCTCAACCCGCCCCTGCCGCGGCAGGAGGATACCGACCATTTCCATGCCGTGCTGAAGGCCGCGTGCGACGCTCATCATCCGGATCATTATCCCCGGTTCAAGGCATGGGCCGACGACTATTTCTTCCTCCCCCACCGTGGCGTCCGTCGCGGCGTGGGCGGCATCTTCTACGATCATCTCGAATGCCCCGACGACGCGGCGTTCGACGCGAACTTCGCCTTCACCCGCGACGTAGGGGACGCGTTCCTGGCTGCCTTCCCGCCGATCGTGCGCCGCCGCATGAACGAAGGCTGGTCGGACGCCGATTACGCGGCCATGCTGGAATGGCGCGGTCGCTACGCCGAATTCAACCTTGTCTATGATCGCGGCACCTTGTTCGGCCTCAAGACGGGCGGCAATATCGACGCCATCCTGATGAGCCTGCCGCCCCTGGCGCGCTGGAGCTGACGGGATGGCGCTGACGCCGGTGGAACCGGGTATGGTCGCGACCATCGTCACGCATCTGGAGATGCTGGATCGGCCCAAGCCCGCGCCCATCCCGGCAGCGCCGCTGCGCCTCGTCCGCTGGAAGACGCCCGATCCCCACGCCTATCGCATCCTGTTCCGGCGCGTCGGCGAACCATGGTTGTGGTTTTCCCGCCTCGTCATGCCGGACGCCGCATTGCGCGCGATCATCCATCATCCCGATGTGGAGGTTTACGCCGTCACCGATCCGCGCGGCGCGGAGGTGGGATTGCTGGAACTGGACTTCCGCCTGGCCCCGGATTGCGAGCTGAGCTTCTTCGGTCTCGCGCCGGGACTGACAGGCAAGGGGTTCGGCCAATGGCTCATGGCGCAGGCCAAGTCACTCGCTTGGCGCAAGGGCGTCGACCGTTTCTGGGTCCATACCTGCACACTCGACAGCCCCGCCGCCCTGGCTTTCTACATCAAAGCGGGGTTCGTGCCCTTTGCGCGGGAAGTGGAGACTTTCGCCGACCCCCGGCTTGCCGGCGTCCTGCCGCGCGACGCCGCGCCGCATGCCCCGCTGCTGGACCGCTGACCGGCTTAGCGGGCGGCGTTGAGGCCTTCATGCGCCTCTGCCTGCCGATAAAGGCGGGCCAGCATCACCAGCATATAGACCTGCACCACGCTCGACACCGCCGCCCCCGCGACGCTTCCTGCCAGCCGCCCGCCTTCCGGACCTGCCACCAGACCGCCGATCAGGCCCACCACAAGTTGCGCCGCTGATGCGACGATGGTGGACAGCAGCATGACGATGAGCAGAAAGCCCAGCAGCCGCAGCACATGGCCCCGTGTCAGCGCCCAGGCCCGGCGCAGCGATTCCCTGACCCCCGCCTGACTGTCGATCACCACGGGGTTGAGCAATACCAGCCGGATGCTGGCGTAAAAGACCATGCAGGCTGCGCCCAAACCCAGCACCATGCCGATGGTCGCCGCCAGCGTTTGCGACAACAGCGAGAGGATCACGCCCACCAGCACCGCGGCCACGACCACTCCGGCGATCAGCAGGACGACCAGCAGGGCCGTGCCCAGCAATACCGGCATGCGTGCGAAGCTCAGCCGCAGCGCTTCGCCCACGCTGATGCCGGGACGCAGCGCGAGCGCGAACAGCGTGAGCGATCCGAACCATATGAGGACGATGGTCAGCAGCATCGCAAGGCCGAAGCCGGGCGGCATGGCCGGGATGGCGTCAGCCTTGGGATTGGCGAACCAAGCCTGCAATTCGGGCGGCGTCATCTCCTGAAGGATCAGACCCGGCAGCGCGACGAACAGCAGCACGACGGGAAAGAGCAGCGACGCTTCCCGCGCGACGAAGGCCACCGCCTCTTCCCACGCCTTGCCGATCGACATCGTCGCCATATCTTGTTGCCTGCCTGAACGATCCTGAAAATGCGGCCCGAGACTTGATCGCTCGCCCCGCCCAAGTCAAGGAAAGGCCAAGTCAAGGAAAGCCCATGTCCCTCGCCGCATCCGATCCACCTCCCTTTCCCGCCTCCGTCGAATGGCGGGCGGAGACCTCGCCGGTCGATTATCCCACCGCGCTGACCGACATGGAAGCCCGCGCCGCCGCCATCTTCGAAGGACAGGCGTCCGAGCGCGTGTGGCTGCTGGAACATCCACCGCTCTATACCGCGGGGACCAGCGCCGATCCGGCCGAACTGATCGATCGCCGCTTTCCCGTGCATGAGGCCGGCCGTGGCGGGCGCTACACCTATCATGGGCCGGGCCAGCGGATCGGATATCTCAACATCGACCTGCGCGACCGGGGGCGGGACGTGCGCAATTTCGTGCATCATCTGGAGGGATGGATGATTGCCGCGCTGGCGGAGCTGGGCGTCGCTGCACGGCGGGCGGACGGGCGGATCGGCATATGGACCGACGACCGAGACGGGCGGGAGGCGAAGATCGGCGCGCTTGGCATCCGCGTTCGCCGCTGGGTGACGCTGCACGGATTTTCGATCAACGTCGATCCCGACCTGTCCCATTTCGGCGGCATCGTACCGTGCGGCATCAGCGAATTTCCCGTCACGAGCGTCGCGGCGGTCGGCGGGAATGCATCGATGGCGGCGCTCGACGCTGCCCTAAAGGCCCACTTCCCGAATTTCCTCAACAGTTTACAGCGGTGCGGCCCGGCACTTGAGCAATGCGCGACCGGCGGCTAGGGTTGCGACGTCATTTGCCGGTTGGCCGCCGGACATCAACCTTTCCTGGGAGAACCGGATGCGCCGCACCTTTACGACCGCCCTTACCGCTGCGCTTCTTCTTAGCTGCGTTCCCCTCGCCTCCTGCGGGAAGCAGGATGAGGCAAGCACGAAGGTGCAGATGAAGGACATGGAAGTCGTGGACGGCACGGCGACGGATGCGATGACGGATCTGGACGGCGTGCAAGGCGAAGGCGCGGCCGCCGCCATGCCGGGTGCCAATGCTGCGTCCAACAGCAGCGCGCCGGCCGCGTCCGCGCAGGAGAAGGCGCCGGCCCAAGAGGCAGAAGTCGTTTCGGATCAATAATTTCGACTGTCATTCAGCGCCCATGCAGGCATATGATGAGAAACGAGATATGGAAGCGCAAACGCGCTTCCTCGAGAGGGTGGATTTCATGACATTCGGTATGTTTCTGCGCCGCATGGTGACTGCGTCGGCGGTCGCGGCCGCGTCCTTGCTGGCGCAACCGGCTCAGGCGCAATTCTTCTGGACTCCCCCCGATCTCAGCGCACCGCCCTTGACCGACGCGACCGCCGCGACGGTGCTTGGGCTGCCCGGCGCGACCCCGGCGGAGATCAAGGCGGGGCTCGCCTGGAACTTGCGCGCCGCCCTCAACGTCGCCGCGCTGCAATGCGATTTCGATCGCACCTTGCTGACGACCAGCAACTATAACGCCACGATCGCGCATCATGACGCGGAACTGGACGCCGCTCAGGCGGCGCTGCTCGGCTATTTCCAGCGCACGGTCGGCAAGGGAAAGGCCGGCCAGTCCGCCTCCGACATGTATAACACCCGCATCTATTCCAGCTATTCGACGGTTCAGGCGCAGAAGGGATTCTGCCAGGCCGCGGCGGTCGTGGGCCGGGATGCGATCTTCGCCGATCGCGGCACGCTGAGCGAAGTGGCGCGCAAGGGGCTTGGGTCGATCAAGAAGGCGACCATACTCGCGGGCGAGCAATATTACGGCACGCCGGGCTATGATTATGCGGTCGCCATGCCGTCCTTCGATCCTTTGTGCTGGAAGAAAGGCGTGCTTCAGCCCGCCTGCCATCGGGCATGGAACGAGAAGGCCGGCGTCGGCCAACCCTGATCCGTCAACGCAGGCCCAAATATTTATGGGCCTGCACCGTCAACCGCCATTGCGGCCGGTCCATGACCAGTGCGATGGCGGCGCGGGCATTGTCGCGCGCATGGGCATCGTCGAGCGGCTGGATCAGATGATGGTCAAACGGCCACTCTGACATCGCATCGACGTCAGCCAAACTGTGGCCGCCTCCCGGCTGCGGCCATACCAGCTTGAGTTCATGGCCTGACCGTTGCACCACATCGCTGCCCGCTTTGGGGCTGATGCAGACCCAGTCGATGCCGGGATGCACCGGCAGGGTGCCGTTGCTCTCGATCGCGATAGTGAAGTGTCGGGCATGCAGCGCATCGACCAGCGCGTCGTCAATCTGGAGCATCGGCTCGCCGCCGGTCAGGACGATGTAGCGCCCTTCCTCCTCGCCGCCCCAAAAGCCCAGCGCAGCATCCGCCAGCCCGTCCGCATCGGCAAACTTCCCGCCGCCAAGGCCGTCCGTGCCGACGAAATCGGTGTCGCAGAAACGGCAGATCGCGCTCGCCCGGTCCTGTTCGCGCCCGCTCCACAGATTGCATCCGGCAAAGCGCAGGAACACGGCCCGCCGGCCCGCCTGCACGCCTTCGCCCTGCAGGGTCAGGAACATCTCCTTGACCGCGTAGCTCATCGTCCCGCCGCCTTTCAGGGCCGCGCAGCATAGAGCGTGGGATCGGGCAGGCCCGCCTCCTCGAACCCTTTGGAGCGCAGGCGGCAGCTGTCGCACAGGCCGCAATGCTTGCCGTCGGGCGTCGGATCGTAGCAGGACCAGCTGATCCCGGTGTCCAGCCCCAGCCGGTCGGCTTCCCGTACGATGTCGGCCTTGCTCATATATTGCAGCGGCGTGTTGATCCGGATCGGATGCCCTTCGACCCCCGCCTTGGTGGCCAGCGTCGCCATCTTCTGGAAGGCGTCGATGAACTCCGGCCGGCAATCGGGGTAGCCCGAATAATCGAGCGCGTTGACGCCGATGAAGATGTCGCTCGCCCCCGCCACTTCGGCAAGGCCCAGGGTCAGCGACAGGAAGATGGCGTTGCGCGCCGGAACATAGGTGACGGGTATCTCCGCGCCCACGCCGCTCTTGGGCACGGCTATATCCGCCGTCAGCGCCGATCCGCCAAAGGCGGTGAGATCGAGGGGCAACACGATATGCCGGATGGCGTTGAGCGATTCGGCCACCCGCCCGGCGGCGCGCAGTTCGACCCGGTGGCGCTGGTTATAATCGATCGACAGGGCAAGAATGCGATAGCCCGCTTCCCGCGCGAGCGCGCCTGCAACCATGGAGTCGAGCCCGCCCGAGAGCAGGACGACAGCGAATTTTCCGTTATTGGCAACCATGACTTCGCGCTAGAACCCGTTCGGCCGCAAAGCAAGCGGCGGCTCATGCCTCATCCGGCGCAAGCGCCGACCCGCCGGCCTTCCGCAGCGAAGGCGAAGGGCGCGCCATCTGCCACGCCCTGCGACCGGATCTGCACCAGGCGGGATGTTTCGACGCGCAGGTCCGTGCGGCCGTTGCCGGCGGCCGCGCAGTCATAGGTGACGGACATGTCGTGCGGCGCATCGCTCACGACGAAGCTGCGGCAGAGCGCCTTGCCGTGGCGGACCTGAAGCAGCTGGCGCAGGTCGGTGACGCACAGCTTGCGCAGTTCCGCGCCTTCGCCCCGGCCGCGCAATTCCCATTCGCCCGGCTCCAGCGCCTGCAGCGCAGAGGGTGCCGGCGCGTTCGCCGCGCCGGCGCTGGCAGCGGTCATCATCGCCGCCGCGACCCAGAATGTCCGCACCAAAGCCGTCGTCATGCCACTGCCCGTTCCGATTGATTCGCTACCGGCGCTCACGCCGGTACGGTGCCCCTTGGCGCGGAATTGCGGCGATTTCATAACGAAAGTGGCACGGTTCGCCTCAATTTCAAGGCGGGGGCCGGCAACCGGTTATCAATGCGTCAGAAAACTTTCGAGCGTCAGCGGAAAGATGCGCGAGCAGAAGGCGCAATCGACGCCGATCACCCCTTCATCGTCCGCCATCGCGGCACGCTCCTCCGCCGGAAAGCGGCCGATTACATCGCGAATATGGGCCAGGTCGCATCGACATCCCTTCGCAAGGGCCCCCTCCTCGGTCACCCGGACTTCCTCTTCCTCATGGAACAGCCGCCACAATATGTCGGTCAGCGGCAGCGCATGATCGGTCAGCTCTTCCGGCTTCAGCGTATCCGCCAGCACCTGCACATGCTCCCATTCGGGATGGTCGTGCCGCACATGGAGCCGCTCGCGACCGACTTCGCCCTCCGGCAGATGCTGGAGCAGCATGCCGGCGGCGATGCAGCCTTGGCCCGCATCATGGCGGGTCGCGATCTGGATGACGCTCGGGATCTGCTCCGACTGGAAGAAATAATGTTCGGCCGCTTCGGCCAGCGACTGGCCTTCCAGTGGCACGATGCCCTGATAGCGTTCGCCGGTTTCGGCAAGGTCGAAGGTGATCGCCAGATAGCCCCTGCCGAACAGACCGAAAAGCGAGGGATCGGTGCCCAGCTCGGCCAAGCGATCGGCGTCGAACTTGGCGTAGCCGCGCAGGTCGCCATTCTTGTAATCCGCGACCAGTAGGCTGACCACGCCCGTTTCCGTCTGCGCCTGCAGCGTCAGCTGCCCGCCTTCCTGCTTCAGCGTACTCCCCAAAAGCGCTGCAAGCACCAACGCCGACGCCAGCAGCCGTTCGACCGGCGGCGGATAGGCATGGGCGGCCAGGATCTGGTCCAGCACGGGGCCAAGCCGCACCACGCGCCCGCGCGCATGCCGCGCGGGGATGGTGAAGCCAAGGCATTGGTCGATATGGTCGGCGGTCAACATAAGGCTCCGGTCGTCCGACGCGCGGAGCGGCGGAACAGATAGGCATCCGATGATGCGGGCAGGCCGCCTAGATAGGGCGGCCCACCCGAATTCTCAACCAAGCCGCCCAAGCGCCCAGAGCAAGACCGACTTCTGCGCATGGACGCGGTTTTCCGCCTCGTCCCAGATCAGCGACTGCGGCCCGTCGATCACCGCTTCCACCACTTCCTCGCCGCGATGCGCGGGCAGGCAGTGAAGGAATTTGGCGTCGTGCTTCGCCTGCGCCATCAGGTCGGGCGTGACCTGATAGGGCATCATCGCGGACAGCTTCTCCTCGGCATGAGCCTGCCCCATGGATATCCATGTATCGGTGACGACGACATCCGCGCCCGCCACCGCTTCACCCGCATCGCGCGTCATGGTAATGGTTGCCCCCGCGGCGCGCGCCGCTTCGGCAAAGGCCGGATCGGGATCATAGCCCTCCGGCACGCCCACGCGCACGTCGAACTTCAGCAGGCCGGCTGCCTCGATGATCGAGTGCAGGACATTGTTGCCGTCGCCCAGCCACGCCCATTGGCTGCCCGGCAAGGCCAGCCCATGTTCCACCACCGTCAGCAGGTCCGCGACGATCTGGCACGGATGCGACAGGTCGGTGAGGCCGTTGATGACGGGCACGGTCGCATGGCGCGCCATTTCCTCGATCTTGGCATGATCGTCGGTGCGGATCATGATCGCATCGACCATGCGGGAAAGGACGCGCGCGGTGTCGGCGATGCTTTCGCCGCGCCCCAACTGGCTGGTCGCGCCGTCGAGGATCAGCGACGTGCCGCCCAGCTGGCGGACCGCCATGTCGAAGCTGACGCGGGTGCGGGTCGAATTCTTTTCGAAGATCATCGCGAGCGTGTGGCCCGCCAGCGGCGCGTCGGCATCCGCCGCGCCCTTGGGCTTGCCGGCGCGCGCCGCCTTCCGGTCGATCGCGTCAGCGATCATCGCGGCGATGGCGTCGCTGCCCGCATCGGTGAGATTCAGGAAATGCTTGGTCATTGGGTTTCCCCCATTCACTCACCGCCGTTCGGTTCGAGCTTGTCGAGAACTGTTCTCGATACGCCTTCTGGACAGGTTCGAAGGCTACTCGAACCGAACGGAGAGAGTTGGATTAAGCCGCCTTTGCTTCGGCGAAGCTCCGCGCGCCGGCGGAAATCTTCTCCATGGCTTCGGCGATATGGCTTTCCTCGATGACGAGCGGCGGGAGGATGCGCACGACATTCTGCCCCGCCGACACCGCCAGCAGGCCGTGATGATCGCGCAGATGCGCCACGAACCCACGCGCGTCATGGGCGTCGTTCATGCGGATACCGAGCATCAGCCCCATGCCTCGCACATCCTCGAACATGCCGTCATGGTTGGGGATGAGCTGCTCCAGCGAGGACCGCAGACGCGCGCCCATCGCCTTTACATGATCCAGGAAGCCGTCGCCCAGCACCTCGTCCAGCACGGCCAGACCCACCGCCATGGCAAGCGGATTGCCGCCATAGGTGGAACCATGGGTGCCGAACACCATGCCCTTGGCCGCTTCCTCCGTCGCAAGGCAGGCGCCGAGCGGGAAGCCCGCGCCGATCCCCTTGGCGACAGCCATGATGTCGGGCGTCAGGCCATATTGCTCATGCGCGAAGAAGGTGCCGGTGCGGGCATAGCCGCACTGCACTTCGTCCAGGATCAGCAGCAGCCCCTTTTCGTCGCACAGCTGGCGCAGGCCCTTGAGGAAGTCCTGCGTCGCCGGCGTCACGCCGCCTTCGCCCTGCACCGGCTCCAGCAGGAAGCCGGCGGTGCTGTCATCGACCGCGGCCGTCGCGGCCTCCAGGTCGTTGAACGGCACCACCTGAAAACCGGGCAGCAGCGGCTCGAACCCGTCGCGCATCTTGGGCTGGCTGGTGGCCGAAATCGTGCCCAGCGTCCGCCCGTGGAAAGCGTTGTCGAAGCTGATGATCTTGTGCCGGTGCGCCTCGCCATTCGCATAATGGTAGCGGCGCGCGGTCTTGATCGCGCACTCCACTGCTTCCGCACCCGAATTGGTGAAGAAGACGGTATCCGCGAAGGTCGTATCGACCAGGCGCTGCGCGAACTTCTCGCCCAGCGGCATGCCGTACAGGTTCGACGTGTGCATCAAGGTCGCGGCCTGGTCCGCGATCGCCTTGACCAGCTTGGGATGCCCATGACCCAGCAGGTTGACGGCGATCCCGCTCGCGAAATCCAGATAGCGCTCGCCGCGCTCCCCGATCAGGTAGCAGCCCTCGCCTCGGACCGGACGCACATCGCACCGGGGGTAAACGGGCATGAGCGGCGTAATCGACATGGTCCTTCCCTTTCTGGACTGATGTGGTCGTCACAAGGCGCGAGATTGCGCGAAACGCAAAAAGGCGGCCCCCGCCGGGCCGCCCTTTGCGAGCGCCGCCTATAACCCCGCCCGACAGGGGGTGCAACCCCGCTGCACCGGGCCGGTCGGCGGCAATTGGATCAGCCGATCTGGTCCCAGGCTTCCGCGATTTCCCCCACGATCGCGCGCGCCCGCTCGACGGGCTCCGTGGATCGCTCCTGGGCGCCGGTCAACAGAAGACGGCGCGCTTCGCGGTAGATTTGCGCAAGCCCGGTGGCGACGTCGCCACCCTTTTCGAAGTCGAGGCTGGATTCGAGCGCGAACAGGATGGACATGGCCCGCGCCTGCTTGTCCGAAACCTTCGTCCGATCCCCGTTGCGCTCCGCCAGCGCCGCCGCGTCCATCGCGAGCAGCAGTTCGTCGAAGAGGATCTTCACCAACCCGTGCGGCGTCGCGCCCTCGGTCCGGCTGCCCGAATGGACCGCCGCATAACGCCGCGCCGCGGCACCGCCTGCATAACCCTGACTGTAGAACATCGTCTTATCGTCCCGATTCAATCATTATTGCTATTGGTCCAGACCTTGACCTGCTGTTCAAGGTAGCTCTGCGTCGCCTTGAGCGCGCTGAGGCGCGTATCCATGGCGGCATAGATTTTGGTCAGCTGCGCCTCATAGTCGGCCATCTGCTCGTCCAGCGTCTTGAGCTGTTCGGTGAAGTCCTTCGCCAGCGCGTCGTAGCGCTTTTGCGCCTGCTTCATGGCGCCGTCGTCCTGCTCGATCCTGTCGCGAACCGTGTCCATCAGCTTGGACAGGCCGGGATTGGCGGTCGTCGACACCTTGGGATTGACCATGTTGGTCACCGCTTCGGGATCCCGCTCGATCGCGCTGGCGAGCTGGGCCGTATCAAGCTTGAGCGTGCCGTCGCGGTTGGTGGCGATGCCGATGTCCGACAGCGTCTTGAAACTGCCGCTCGCGCTCAACTGGGCCGAAGTGATGCTGGAAAGCTGCCGCTTCATGTCGCGGACGGCGGCGACGCCGTTCAGCACCCCTGCGCTCGACGAGTCCGCGCCGGTCGCGGTCGCCGTGTTCAACGCCTTCATCAAGGTGTTGTAGGCGTCCACGAATTCCTTCAGCAGGTCCGAAATGCCCGATGTCGGCTGCGACAGGGACAGCGTGACCGTGGAGGATGGCGCCGCCTTGTTGAGGTCGATGCGCAGATAGGGGACGGCCCCGTCGATGCTGTTGCTGGCATATTCATGGTCAACGCCGTCCAGCGTGACCATGGCGTTTTGCGGCGTCGAATTACTGGTCAGCGAACCCGTCCCGGTCGCCGCATCGAAGCTGAGACCGGCAAGGACGCCCGTGCTGCCCGAAGAGGGCGTCATGCTGAAATCATTGGCTTCGCCGGTCGCGCCCTTGAACACCAGTCGGGTGCCGTCGGCGTCCGTCACGACGCGCGCGGTCACGCCCGTATCGGCGGCGTTGATCGCGGCTGCCAGACCCGCATAGCTGTTGTTGCTGGCATCGATCGTGATCGTCTTGGGGGTGCCGTTGCCAACCTTTATCGTGATGTCGCCGGTGCCGACCTGGCTCGTACCGGTCGCCGCCGGGTCGGCAGTGGAGGACAGCACGCGCGCGGTCGCCAGCTGCTTCACCGTCAGCTGCGCGGGCAGGCCGCTCGGCGAACCGCCGCTCAGCAACGCGACGGACGCGATGCTGGCATCATTGGAGCTGACCGAGCCGGTATAGTTCGGCCCGGCGAGCACTTCGTTCAGCGCGTTGGCGAAGGTGTCGAGCGAGCTGATTGCGGAGGCCAGGGCCGAAATGCGCGAACTGTTGAGGCTTTGACGGCTGGTGATGGACTGCTGCTTGGGGTCGCGCGACGCGCTGACCAGGCTTTTGACGAGTGCCGCGGTGTCGATGCCCGACCCCGCGCCGAGCGCTCCTAAAACCGTGCTGCCTACCGAGCTCATCCGCCGTCCTTTCAAGAGGGTAGAACGGCTGTAGCGACGAGACCTTTAGGAATGATTTTCAGCAACAGGCCGATCCGTCAGCGGGCGGCGATCTGCTCGACAGTGCCCCGAGAAAGATGCGCCTGGGCGGCGTGGGCATAGGAGGCGCGCTCGACGATACGCTTGGCCACTGCTTCGGCATGTTCCACCGCTTCCCGGCTGGCGGGCGGCAGGGGGACGAGGACCATCGGCCGGGGGATCATGGCCTGGATCGCATCGGCGGCATCATCCACGCCGAGCAGGCCGTTGCCCAGATCAGCAAGGATTTCGGACACGCGCGCATGCACTTCCACATATTCGGCAACACTCGCGACGTCGGGGTCGACCGCGACAATGGCGGCGGGAGTGGCGGCGGAACGGCTGTCGTCCTCCGCACGGTCGCTAGCGCGGCTGGCCGCCACGGGCTTTATCGCCTGCGCGGGCGCAGCCGACCGCACCACCGTCCGGTCCACCGGCGACAGTTCGGCCCGCGATATGAAATCGTCCATGACGCACCATCCTTACACGTCCCCAACATCCTAGAACGGACCGGTGCGCAGAAACTTTAGGCCCGAGCCAAAAAATTTCTCAACTTTTTACAAGCATCTGAAATTATCAAGTTTTCTAACATAGAACAACGAAGTGAGACAAGGAAGTAGACAGACAAAAGGGCCTCGAACGCCATCGACCGCCACGTCAGGATGACTGTCTACTTCGCTGTCGCCTTATCTGGACGCCCCGCTAAACCTTGCGGCCATCGGCATCGAAGCGCAGGTCTTCGGGCACGGTGATGAACGGGCGGTCCATTTCGCTCGCCATCCGGTTTTCGACCCGGAATACGAAGGCCAGCACCGTCGCCACCGCCATATAGAGACCTTCGTTGACGATCTGGCCGGCGCGGCTGGTGAAATAGATGGCGCGGGCGAGTTCGGGATATTGCAGCACCGGCACGCCGCTGGCGTCGCCCAGCTCGCGAATGGCTCCGGCGATGGCGTCATTCCCGCGCGCGACCACCACCGGCGCTGCATCGACGCCGGGCTTGTAGCGCAGCGCGACCGCGAAATGGGTGGGGTTGGTCAGGATGACGCTCGCGTCCTGCACCGCCTTGCGCGTCGATCCGCTCAGCACCTCGAACTGACGGCGGCGGATATGACCCTTGAGTTCCGGCGAACCCTCGCTTTCCTTATGCTCGTCCTTCACTTCCTGCTTGGTCATGCCAAGGCGCTTGGCGCGCTGCATGATCTGGGCGGGCACGTCGATCCCCGCGATCAGGAACAGGCCGCCCGCCATGACGAGGCAGGTGAAGATGAAGATGTCGCCCACATCGGCGATGGCATTGCTGACACCCGCCTTGCCCAGCCCGCTGATCTCCGCCAGCCGATCCCAGATGATCCATACGCCGATGCTGCCGAGCAGCAGCACCTTGGCGATGGACTTCATCAGCTCGATCAGGCCCTGCATGCCGAAGATGCGCTTGAGGCCCGCCGCAGGGTTCAGCTTTTCGGGCTTGGGCGCAAAGGCGCCCGGGCGGAAGCCGAGCGATCCCAGCAGCGCCGGCGCTGCGACGGCGGCCAGGAAGGTCGCCAGCATCACGCCCGCGACCGGCAGCACTATGCCCGTCAGCAATTCCGCGCCTCGCCGGGCGGGCGAGAAATCGACGATATCCTCCCGCTTGAAGCGCAGCCCCTCGACCAGCATGGCGGACAAGGCCTCGATCAGCGACGGACCGATCACCGCCATGCAGCCGATGCCGGCCATCACGACCAGCGCGGTGCCGAGTTCGCGGGACTGGAGGATGTCGCCCTTCTTGGCGGCGTCCTGCAATTTCTTGGCTGTCGGCTTTTCGGTCTTTTCGCCGCCTTCGCTCCCGCCGGCCATGTCAGTGGCCCTCCGACAGGTCGCGCGCCTGTTCCAGGCCGGCCTTGAGCGCGGCGGTCATGCCTTCCGCCATGATCGGCACCGAAATGGCGAGCAGCACCAGGCCGGCCATCATCGCCATCGGCATGCCGACCGCGAACAGGTTGAGCGACGGCGCGGCGCGGGACAGCATGCCCATGACGATCTGCACCAGGATCAGCGCGAAGGCGACCGGCAGCGCCACCGTGACGCCCGCGCCCAGCAGCGTTCCGCCAAATTCGATCATGCGCCAGATGGTGTCGTTGGACAGCAGCGCCCCGCCCGGCGGGATCGCGACATAGCTTTGCACGACGAAGCTGGCGAGCAGCAGGTGCCCGTCCATGCCGAGCAACAGGAAAGTGGCGAGGATGGAAAGGAACTGGCCGACCGCTTGCGTCCCCTGTCCCGAAGACGGATCGACCATGGCCGCGAAGTTGAGGCCCATGGCGTTGCCGATCGTCTCGCCGGCGACGAAGGCGGCGGCATAGCCGATCTGCACGGCAAACCCCATGGCAAGGCCGGCCAGCACTTCGCCCATCACCATCATCACGCCCGCGAAGCTGGCGACGCCATCCTGCGGCAGCTGGATCGTAACGCTGTTGAGCGCCGCGAGGCCAAGCGCGAGGGCGAGGATCAGGCGCAACTGGAGCGGAACCGCCGGCGCGCCGAATATCGGCGCGGCGATGAAGGCGGCTCCCGGCCGGATCATGGCGATCAGCCAGACCCACAGCTGCGTCTCCACCCCCGCAAAGCCCGGCGCGATCATTGGAGCAGGTCCGGGATGCGCTCGAAGATTTCGCGGGTGAAGTCGGCGATCAGCACCATCATCGACCCGCCGAACAGCACCAGCATGCCGCCCACGACCAGCAGCTTGGGAATGAAGCTCAACGTCTGTTCGTTGATCGATGTGGCGGCCTGGACCATGCCGATGACAAGGCCCGCGATCAGCGCCGGGATCAGCACGGGCGCGGCCGCAAGCGCCGTGATCCACAGCGCCTGCTGGGCCAGACCCATGAAGAAGTCGGCATTTTCCATGGCTCAGCCGATCTCGCTCATGTCGCGAACGACCCCGCGAGCGACCCCATGGTCAGCGCCCATCCGTCGACCAGCACGAACAGCAGCAGCTTGAAGGGCATGGATATGATGGTGGGGGACAGCATCATCATGCCCAGCGCCATCAGCGTGGACGCGACGACCAGGTCGATGATCAGGAAGGGCAGGAAGATCATGAAACCGATCTGGAACGCGGTCTTGAGTTCGCTCGTCACGAAGGCCGGCAGCAGGATCGAGAAGGGGATGTCGGCGGGCGTGCGAAACGCGGGCGCCTTGGCGAGATTGGCGAACAGCTTGAGGTCGCTCTCGCGCGTCTGCTTAGCCATGAAACCGTGCAGCACCTTGCCCGAACGGCCGACGGCTTCCTCGATGCTTATCTGCCCCTTGCCGTAGGGATCGAACGCCTGCGCGTTGATCGTGTCGATCGCGGGGCGCATGACGAACAGCGACAGGAACAGCGCCAGCCCGACCAGCACCTGGTTGGGCGGCGTCTGTTGCAGGCCCAGCGCTTGGCGCAGCAGCGACAGGACGATGATGATGCGGGTGAAGCTGGTCATCATGAGCACGAGCGACGGCAGAACCGTCAGCAGGCTCATGAGGATCAGGATCTGCAACGACAAAGAAAGCGACCGGCCGTCGCCCGACACCTGCCCCAGCGCGCGGGTCAGCGCGCCGCCATTGTCCACCGGCGCGGGCGCGGCGGGAACGGCCTGCGCGAAGGCGGGGGCGGCAAACAACAGCGCCGCCAATACAATGATCGTCATTCCCGCGAAGGCGGGAATCCATCTCCGGCCATCGCGTCCGTGTGCCACCATTGGGAGATGGATCCCCGCCTTCGCGGGGATGACGGACAAGGGCCGATCAGCGCAGGCGGACATTGTCGCCTTCCGCGATCTTCTCGATCCGGTTGCGGGTGACGGCGACGAGGATTTTCTTGCCCTCGAATTCCACCACGGCGAGCTTGCCGAACGTGCCCATGGGCAGCGCTTCGAGCAGTTTGAGGGAACGGTCGCCCTGCCCAGCGCCGATCATGCCGGGCTGATATTTGCGCCACAGCCACAGGGCACCGAACGCCATGCCGCCGACCAGCGGCAGGAGGATCAGCAGTTTGACGAAATACCAGACCATGGAAAGGGCCGCCCGCTTGTCGTGGTTAATGCCTGTCGATTCGCACTTTCCGCGTCCAAGGCAAGCGCAAAATCATGAGGCTGCGGTCAGCCGCGCCGTTCGATCCCGGCCAGGCGGTTTTCGGTGGCGGCGATATCGACGATGCGGATGCCATAGCGGCCGTTCACCGTCACCACTTCGCCCTTGGCGATCAGCGCGCCGTTGACCATGATGTCGAGCAGGTCGTCCGCCTGACGGTCCAGCTCCACGATGCTGCCTTCGGACAGGTCCATCACTTCCGCCAGGCGCAGCGAAGTCGATCCAACCTCAACCGACATGCGCACCGGGATGTCGGCCAGCAGCTTGAACTGGCGGTTGTTGGTCATCCGGCTGACCGGATCGTCCAGACGGTCCATTCGGGGGGCTTCGCTCATATCGCTCATTGGTCGGTTTCCTGTGCAAGCTTTTCGATCTGGAATGCGGCGCGGCCGTCCTGTTCGCCGATGCTGCCGTGCGCGACGATGCGGTTGCCGACGATAAGCGGCAGCGACCGACCGATGGTGACGGGGATGACGTCCCCAACCTTCAACTGCATGAGGTCGGAGATGGAGAGATTGGGCCGCGCCAGCACGGTGCGGGCGGGCAAGCGGATGTCGCGCATCCGGCGCGCGATCCGCGTCTGCCACACGGGGTCGCGATGTTCCTCGTCAGTGGGCAGGCTCGTGCCCGTCAGCGCTTCGACGGCGCGCAGGGCCGACAGCGGGAAGAGGATATCGATCGGCCATTCCTGCTCGCGGGTGAGCGAGACGGTGAAGCGCTGCAACACCATCTGGTCGGTCGGCTGGGCGGCGGCGGCGTAGCCGATGCCGCTTTCGCGCAGGATCAGGCTGTGGTCGAGCGGCAATATGTCGGTCCAGGTATCGGCCAGCCGGGCCGCGACCGAATCGGCGAGCCGGGCGATCAACCGGTCCTCGGTCGGCGTGAATTCGCCGCGCGTCGGCAGCGGGCGATTGCCGATGCCGCCATAGAAACAATCCACCAGCGTAGAGATCATGCCAGCGTCCAAGCATAGCAGCATCTGGCCCTTAAGCGGCAGCATGCGATAGATGGAGAGGCTGCAAAAGGCCGGCACGTCCGCCGACCAGGCGCCGAATTCGATCACGCGCGTATCCTGCGCCACGACATGCGGGCGGACGCCGGCGATCGGCTCGATCAGCGCGCGCATGCGCCGGCCGAGCTTTTCAGCCAGCCGGTCGAGGCCCGACAGCATGATCGGCGCCTGCGTGTCCCCCCGCCCGAAGGCGTAGGCCTGAACTTCGGTCATAATGGTCCCCTGCCCCATGGCGGAGCGGGGGACGTCCCGTTCCGTGTGGAGCGGGCCTATAAAATAACGAAAATGGTAAAATTCCGGTTAATCCGAGCGCCGTCGCCGCACGGCGGGCGCTTACTGGATCACGAAATTGGTGAAATAGACATTGTCGACGCCGCCATAGCCGGTCTTCTGCTTCAGCACGTCGTTCACCACTTCGCGGATCTTCTTCTGCAGCATCTGCTTGCCCTGCGGCGTATCCAGCACTTCCTGGGGCTGCTGCGCCAGCATCATCAGCACCTGGCTGCGAATGGGGGTTTCGTGCTGCTTGACCGCGGCGATCACGCGATAGTCATAATAGGTCGACACCGCGACGCTGATCTGGGCGAAGGCATCCGTGTCCGACATGTTGGACGTGAAGGGCGCCTGCAGCTGGAAATAGGTCGCCTGATAGGCGGCGGGGTTGGCGGGCGTGGGAAGATCGATGCCCTTGCCAGGCGCATGGCCGGCGGACACGACATGGCTTTCGCCGCCACCGCCGCCATGGCCGCCGCCTTCGCCCCCGCTTTCGCCGGCCCAGCCATGGGCGGTGGCGACGGCCTGCGCGTCTTCTCCCGCAAGGACCAGGACGGGCTTGTTCGGGTCTTCCTTGGGGCCTTCCGTCTTGGGGCTGAAGAAGCCGGCGGCGTAAAGCCCTCCGGCTGCGCCCGCGCCGCCCACGACCACGCCGACGACCAGCAGCAGGATCATCTTCATGCCCCCGCCCTTTTTCTTCTTGGCCTTCGGCTCGTCGCTCATATCGTCTGTCCCCTGGGTTCAGCGCCGCTTATGCATAGCGCGCGCGCGGCGGCTCCGCGGCGCCGCCGCCACTCTGCTCATGGTTAAGAACGGCAGGATCCCCGCCGCTTTTAGCTCCAGCGCCGAAATTTTCGCGGCCTTGCCCGCGCCCCTGCATGTGGGATTGCGCCGATGACTGGCCCCAGCCCTGTCCTTGCATCGTCCACGCGCCACCCTGCGCCTGTGATCCGGTCGATTGCTGGCCGGAGGACTGCGCGCCGGCCCCGTCCGACCTGGACGGTTCGGCCACGACATGCGCGCGCTCCACCTTCACGTCGCTGATCCGCACCGCCGCAAGGCCGGCATCCAGCTTCAACCGGTCGCCTTCCTGGCGCAGCATCTGTTCAGCGACGTCGCTGGCGACGGTCAGGCTGACGGCCGCGCCATCGACACCCTGCCGGATGTCGACCTGGACCGGGCCGAGCTGCCCGGCGTCGATGCGGAAGCGCCCCTGCGCTCCGTCCGCGGAGAAGCTGGCAATGTCGCGCGCCAGGCCATCGATCCACTGGCCCGACACGCCCATGTCCACGACCTGCGCGCCAAGGCTGGCCGACAGATCGATCATAGCGGGCGCGGCAATGACCTGCGGCGTCGCCGGGGACGTCACGACATGCTGAGTCATGACAGGCATGAACGGCCGGTCCGTCCCGATCGGTGCCAAGGCGGCAGAATCGCCGCTCCGTTCCGGCAGCGCCCGGTTGGCGTCGCCAGTTCGATCCCGAAGCTGGTCGCGCGCCAGTTGCAGCAGCGACAGCGCTTCGGCAATCGAAGGCCGGGACACGGCATGTGTCGCCCTGGGTTCAATCATGTCCGGAACGGCCGGACGCTCCTGCACCGCCATGGCCTTGTCGGCGATTGGAGCGACGGCATCACTGCCGGGCTGCGCGGCAGGCGTGATTGCCGGCCCGGCGGCCGAAGGGGTAGGCGCTGAGGCAGCCTGAACCGGCTGCAGAGTTGTCGGCACGGCTGGAGCAGGCACCGCATGGGGTGGCACATCGCCGCCCCGACCGGGCACAGGCCCGGCGTTCCGGGGGGCCAGCGGGATTTCAGTCGAAGCCGATGAGGTACTGATGGCCTTTGCATCCGCGCCCTCGACTGACGCGGCCTCCGCAGCGATCGGGGCAACCATCTCGAAAGCCTCGAAGGGGGCTGCCGAAGCGCTCTCCTGGCTCGTCTGCGGCAGAGCCCGGCCTGATTCAGCCGGGATGTTGCTCGAAACCGGCCCGGCGCGAACGTCCGCCGAAACCGCTGTCAGCGCCGCGGGGGTCGTTCCGATCGGATCGGCGATAGCGAAATCGGAAGGAGCGGCAAGCGGCGCAAAAAGCTGGGGGGCAGCAATGGCGTTTGGCGGACCATCATGGACATCCGCCGATGGCGCGTCTTTCTGCTGAACCGTTCCGCCTTGGCCGACGGCGTCCTCGCTCGCGGCGTCATCCGGCGGGGAAATCGCCAAGCCGACGGATGAGCCTGCCTGATAGTGCGCGGCCGCTTTGCTCAGCTTCGGCGCGATTTCGGCGAAGGGCACCTGTTCGGACGCTGGAGGAAGCAGCGTGTCGGGTAGCGTGGTCCCCGCTGTCCCCGAGACAGGCGCAGGCGGTTCGCCCGCCTCTTCCGCAGTCGGAGCAACCAAGGACGGATGAGTCTCGTCCACCAAAGGCGTGGATTCCGGCAAAAGCGGATGGCTCTCCTCCACAACGCGCACTTCGGGTGCGCGGTCGAACGGCGACGCCGCTTCTGCGATGACCGGCAGCGGCGCCGCAACAAGCGCAGATTCCGGCAAAGGCGGATGGATCTCGTCCCCCATGAACGCATCGGGCGCGCTGTCGAGCGGCGGTGCTGCGTCTGCAATCACCGGCAATGGCGCAATTGGCGCATCTTGCGAAAGCTCTGGAGTCAAAAGAACCGGCGCGGTCCCACCTACCGTGTCCACGTTGACGGGCGCGGCGGCTTGCCCGCCGGCCGCCTTCGGCATGTCCGTGACGCCGTTCAGCAGCGCGGAAAAGTCGATCCCTTCAGCGGCGACGGCATTTCCGGCAGGCGCTTGGCCAACGCCGGTCGCAGGGAAAAGCAGCGCCTTCAGGCTGGTCAGCATGTTCATCTCTTATGCCCCCTCAGTCCGTTGCATGCGGCGATAACGCGGCAGCGCGGCCAGCTTGTTCTCGCGCCATTCCTCCAGGTCCGCGCGGGCGCGGTCCTTGAGGCGTGTGGCGATTTCCTTCTCACGGTTCGCCGCGAGCGTCAGGCCTTCCTTGGTCTCGACCTTCTTCTTCGCGTCATAAAGCGCGCCGTCCAGTTGACGTCCGGCCTGCTCCAGCCGGGTCGCCAGCTCCTGCATCGCGGCGAACGAAGCGCCGATCGCAAGTCCCTGCGATCCAAACAGGTCGTTACGGACGCGGGCAAGCCGTTCGATATTATGCGCGATGCCCGCTGCCTCGTCGCGCGCGCGCGCGGTTTCCGCGACGGCCATGGCATGCTGCACATGGCGAACGCGCAGCACGCGCTGCCGGCGGCCGACCAGCCCCTTCATGCGCCGAAGCCCGCGACGAGCGCATCAGCGCTGGTTGTCAAATCGACGCGGCTCTTCTGATCCTGCCGGATGAAGTCCAGTATGTCCTGACGGCGGCGTACTGCTTCGTCGATGACCGGATCGTTGCCTGGGCGATAGGCGCCCATCAGGATGAGGTCGCGATTTTCCTCATAGGCGGCCCAGAGGCGACGATAGCCCGCCGCCGCCTGCCGATGTTCGTCGTCGACGACATCGGCCATGACGCGCGACAGGGATTTGCCGATGTCGATCGCGGGAAAGATCGCCTGTTCCGAAAGATGGCGCGACAGGACGAAATGCCCGTCCACGATGGCGCGGGCGGCATCGACGATCGGATCGTCGGTGTCGTCGCCATCGGCCAGGACGGTATAGAGCGCCGTGATCGATCCGCCGGTGCGGGCGTCCACCCCTGCCCGCTCCACCAGGCGCGGGATCAGCGCGAGCGCGGAGGGCGGATAGCCCTTCATCGCGGGCGGTTCGCCAAGCGCCAGCCCGATCTCGCGCTGGGCGTGGGCGCAGCGGGTCAGGCTGTCGATCAGCAACAGCACCTTCTTGCCCCGCGCCCGGAAATATTCGGCGATGGCGGTGGCGCGGGCGGCGGCGCGCAGGCGCAGCACCGGCGGATGATCCGCGGGCACGGCGACGACGACGCTCTTGCCCATCGTGTGCTTGAGCTTGGTTTCGAGGAAGTCGCTGACTTCGCGGCCGCGCTCCCCAATCAGGCCGACGACGACGACATCGGCTTCGGCCCCGGCGATCATCTGGCCCATCAGGACGGACTTGCCCACGCCCGATCCGGCAATGATGGCGATGCGTTGTCCGCGTCCGGCGGTCAGCAGCGCGTTGACGGCGCGCACGCCAAGATCGAAGGGTTCGGTGACGCGTCCCCGGTCGAGGACGTTACCTCTCACCCCGTTGAGCGGCCACACGCCGCCGGCGATGATCGGCCCCTTGCGGTCCAGCGGCTGGCCCATGGCGTCGATGACGCGGCCGATCAGGCCGTCGCCGACCTGCACCATGTTTGCTTGGCTGTCCGGTTCGACGCGGATGCCGTTTTCCAGCGGCGCGTCGGCATCCAGCGGCACCAGCAGCGTACGGTCACCGCGAAAACCCACCACTTCGGCCCGGCAGACGGAGCCGTCGCTCGCCAGCACGCGCGCGCCCGAACCGATCGGCCGGCGAAAGCCGCTGACTTCCAGCATGCCGGCATCATGGCTGACTAGGCGGCCGACATGGCGCGGCGCGCGGTTCTGCACCTGCAAATGATCGAACAGGCTTTCCGCCTGCGCCAGCGCCGCGCGGATCATGCCTTTCCTTCCATATCATCCATCAAGGCGCGTAAGCGGGAGAGCCGCACGTCCGGGCCGTCCTCGACCCAGCCATCGGCGGTCTCAAGCCGCACGCACCCGCGTTGCATCGTCTTGTCGGCGACCAGCGGCACCCCGATTGCCTCGTCTTTCAGCAGGTCGGCGTCTTCGGGATGGACGTGCAGGGCGCTGCGGTCCTGGTTGCTCTCGATGAAGGCCGCGACCGTGTCGCAGCGCTGCACCAGCCGTTCCATGTCGATCTCGACCTCGCCGACAATCTGTTCGACCAGGCGCACGACCGTGGCGGACAACATGGTGGACAACATGCCGCTGGGCGCGGGAGACAGCATCTCCAGCGCTTCGGCCAGCCGGGCCTGCGCCTCGACATCGGCGGCATGGCCTTCGGCGGTTATGCGGCATCCTTCCTCGAAACCCATGGTGAAGGCTTCCATCCGCGCTTCTTCCATGACGTCGACCGGCTCTGCCGACACCAGCTCGCCGCGCAACGCGGCGGTCTGCTGCCCGGCTGGTGCGGTGTAGAGGCTGCGGAAACCGCCCTCTGCCGGACGGAACCCGGCGACCGCGACCGGCGCCGCGTCATGACTGATCTCTGCACCCCAAACCCTAGACAAAGTCATTGCCCTTTCCGCCGAGCATGATGGTGCCTGCGTCGGCCATGCGGCGCGCGGTGGCGATGATCAGCTTCTGCGCGTCGATCACTTCGGCAAGGCGGATGGGTCCGCGTTCCTCGATCTCGTCGGCGATGGCCTGCGCGGCGCGGGCGGACATGCAACCGAAGATCTTGGCCTTGAGCATGTCATTCGCGCCCTTCAGCGCCACGACCAGCACGCTGCTGTCAATCGTGCGCATCAGCGTGCCCAGATTCTTGTCGTCCATGTCGATGAGGTTGTCGAAGACGAACATCTCCTCCTCGATCGTCTGGGCGATCATCTTGTCGCGCTTGGCGACGGCCTTCATGATCCGCTGCTCATTGTCCTTGCGGACATTGTTCATGATCGCCGCCGCTTCGACGGTGCCGCCGCGCTGCGACGCCGCGCCCTGCTTGTTGACCGGGCCGCGCAGCAGCAGATTCTCCAGATCCTCCAGCGCCTCGTTCGACACTGGGCCGAGCGTGGCGATGCGATAGACGATCTCTTCCTGATATTCGGACGGCAGCAATTGCAGCACGTCGGCGGCGACCGGCGCTTCCAGATGGGCGAGCACGATCGCCATGATCTGCGGATGCTCGGCCTCAATGAGGACGGCGATCTCCTTGGCGTCCATCCACTTCAGCATTTCCAGCTGGGTGGAACGGGTCGGCGGGGTGATGCGCGCCAGGATCGTCTCGGCGCGTTCCTCGCCCAGCGCCTTGGTCATCGCGCCGCGAATATGCCGGGTCGCGCCATAGCCGATGGTGGTGCGCTTCTTCGCCTTGTTGACGAAATGGTCGAGCGCCTCGTTCACTTCCTCGGGCTCGACATCCTGCACGTCATACATGGCGTAACCGAGCTGGCGCACTTCATCGGGCTCCAGGCGGGACAGGATCTGCGCGGCTTCGTCCTCGTCGAACAGCATCAGGAGGACGGCGGCGGCGGCGCTGCCCTTGAGCGCCTCGGGACGACCGGGGACGATCTCAGGCATTTTCCTTTTCCTTCTTGGCTTCCTTCAGAAGGTCGCGGACGACGAGCGCCGCGCGGTCGGGATCCTGCTTCACGAAATTGCGGATCAGGTCGGCGCGCTGCGCATAGTCGTAGGTGGAGGAAATCATGTCGAGCGTGACCTTCGCCTCGCCCCCGCCGGGGGCGGCGACGGCGGCCTGGCGCGACAGTTCGCCCGAAATCTCGCGGCCGATGCGCTGGCCGGTTTCGGCGCTCTGCTCGCTGGCGGCGGCCTGCGCGGCGGCCCGGCGCTTCAGCAGCGGCCGGCCGATGCCGAAGATGACCAGCAGCGCGACCAGCAGTGCGGAGAAGTTGCGGGCCAGCGGCGCGATCCAGTCCGCTTCATACCACGGAGCCGCGACCACCGCTTCCTTGACGAAGCTGCGCGAGGACAGCGCGACCACGTCGCCACGCGCCTGGTCGAAGCCGACCGCGCCCTTCACCAGCGCTTCGAGCGCCGCGATCTCCTGCGCCGAACGGGGCTTGCCGTCCGCGCCATTGTCGAGCGCGACCGCAACCGACAGGCGCTTGACCGTGCCGATCGCATCCTTGGTCACGGACACTTCGCGACCCAGTTCGAAGCTGCGGTTGAAGGTTTCTTCGGTCTTCATCAGCGGATTGGGCGGCGTGCCGGGCTGGCCCGCCTGCGCACCCTGGGCCGTCTGCCCCTGCGCCACGGCCTGACCGTTCGGATTGGTCTGGGTCACGGTGGGATTGACCGGCGCCTGATTGCTCAGCGCACCGGGGATGCCTGACGCTTCGCCAGCGCCCTGGCCGCGCGGGTCGGACGCCCATGTGCCCTGTTCGGTGCGCAGCCGCGCTTCGTCCTGCGGATAGGTTTCCCGCGTCGCCTGACGCTCGGCGAAATTCAGTTCCGCATGAACCTCGGTCGAAAAATTGCCCTGCCCCAGGATCGGGGTCAGCAGCGCGATCACCGACTGGCGATAGCGGTCTTCCATCTTCGACTGGACGGCGAGCTGGCGATCGTCGGCGGCATTGCCGTCATTGTTGCTGAGCAGGCGGCCATTCTGGTCCACCAGCGATATGTCGTCCGGGCTGAGTTCAGGGATCGAGGAAGCAACGAGATGGACGATGGCGCTCACCTGCTGGTCGGTCAGCGTGCGGCCGTTGGCAAGGCGCAGCATGACGGACGCAGAAGGCTTCGCCCGATCGCGCAGGAAGACGCTGGGCGGTTCGACCGCAAGGTGCACCTTGGCGCTTTCGACGCTGTCGATTGCCTCGATCGTGCGGGCAAGGTCCATTTCGCGGGCGGACCGCAGCTTTTCGCCCTCCACCGCGCGGCTTGCGCCCATGGGCAAGCTGTCGATCATGCTGTTGCCGTCGGGTGCGCTCTTGGGCAGGCCCTGGGCGGCGAGCATCATCTTCGCCTTGAAATAGTCGCCTTCGCCGACGGTCATCGCGCCGCCATTGTCGAAGTCGTACTTGATGCCGTTCTGGTCCAGCACCTGCGCCACCGCGGACTTGTCGGCATCGGGCAGGCCGCGGAACAGGTCGCGCTGCGGCGGCTCCCGCAGCGCCAGCCAGGCCGCGCCGGCCACGGCGACCGTGCCCAGCAGGCCGATCAGCGGCAGGCTCTTGGCGACCGCCGGCTGCCTCATGAAGCCGGTGAAGCGCGCCTTGATGGCGTCCATGCCCATGGGGCCGGTCCCGAAGGATGCGGCCGGGGCGGCGGGAAGAGCAGGCGCAGCAGCGCCGACCGAGGTGGAGAGTGCGTTCTCGCTCATCGTTTATACCGGCATGCTCATGATGTCCTTGTAGGCGGACAGGAGTTTGTTGCGGACCTGGAGGGTCGCTTCGAAGCTGACCGACGCCTGCTGCTTGGCCAGCATCACGGCGGCAATGTCGGTTGTTTCGCCCCGTTCGAACGCGGCGGCGGCTTCGCCCGCCTGGTTCTGAAGGCCGTTCACCTGCTGCAGCGCGTTGCTGAGCGCTTCGGTGAAGGCACCGGGCTTGGCGTCCTGTGCGCCGCCGACCGGAGCGTTGCCGCCGACGGTGCCGGTCGAAGACACGTCGCGAAGCGCGGCGTTCTTCTGCAGGATGGCGTTGCGGATCGCCATCACGCTGTCGGTCGGGGATAGGCCGTTGATCGCCATGGTTCAGCGCTCCTTCAAGCCGCGGCCAGCTCGCGCATCTCGGCGAGCCGGTAGCGCAGCGTGCGTTCGGAAATGCCCAGCTTGCGGGCGGCGGCGGCGCGGTGTCCGTCCGTCTCGCGAAGGGCGGTGCGGATCGCCTCCAGCTTGGAATGGCGGGCGACGTCCCTCAACCGGATCGGCTCGGCAGGCGCGAAGGAAGCCGGTGTGACGATCGGCTGAGCGACCGCGGGCGTAATCTGCGGTGCCGACCCCATATGCAGGTCGTCCGCTTCGATCCGGTCGCCGTCACGCAGCACCAGCGCACGCTGCAGGATGTTGCCCAACTCGCGCGCGTTACCTGGCCAGCTATGGGCGGCCAGCTTCTCGATGGCATCGGCAGTCGGCCAGACCAGCCCTGCCTTGCCTAGGTCCGACAGGCGCAGCAGCATGGCGGCGGTGATGGCGCTCACGTCGCCGCGACGCTGGTTGAGCGGCCGCAGTTCGAGCGGCATGACGTTGAGGCGCCAGTAGAGGTCTTCGCGGAAGCGGCCTGCAGCGACTTCCTCGGCAAGGTTGCGGTTGCAGGCCGCGATGACGCGGACATTGACCGGTACGGGATGGGTCGCGCCGACGGGCAGCACTTCGCCTTCCTGCAGTGCGCGCAGCAGCTTGGCCTGGAGCGCCAGCGGCAGTTCGGCGATTTCGTCGAGGAACAGCGTACCGCCGTCGGCGGCAAGGAAAAGGCCGTCGGACGCATTGGCCGCGCCGGTGAAGCTGCCCTTCTTATGGCCGAAGAGCATGGCTTCCATCATGGTTTCGGGAAGCGCGGCGCAATTGACCGCGATGAAGTCGTGAGCGGCGCGACCGGACTGGGCATGGAGGAAGCGAGCCATCCCCTCCTTGCCGGTGCCGGTATCGCCCTGGATCAGGACGGTGGCATCGCTGCGTGCGACCCGCCCGGCCAGCGTCATGAGGCGCGCGCTGCCAGCGTCGCCAACAGCGGGAACGAAGGCGGGGCGCGCCAGTTCGGCGATCAGGGCGAAGGCAAAGCCCATATCCTCCATGCCGAAGGCGACCCGCGCAGGCAGGCCATTCGCCGCGGCGACGAGTGAAGGGGCGCCATCGATCAGGTTGATGAGGATGTCGCGATGCGTGGCATGACCGATTTCGGTCGCCAGCAGCACGCGGCGGCTCTCTTTGTCGCGCGGGCTGGCGGCGTCGACGATCCGCACGGCGTAAAGCGCATTTTCGAGCCAGTGCTGCAGCCCAGGAACGAGCGCGCAGACGCCACGGCTCACGTCAAGCGATGACATGAACAGGAACCCCAAATTCGACTGGCTTGTACCCCCGTACGCCCCAGGCACCTTCGATGGTTAATGTTTACGCCTGCGTGGTTATCAGATGGTTAATGCCGTCCGGCAGCTTGCCGGTCGGCGGCAATTTTTTTCCGGCAAAAACGGCAATTTCTTCGACCTTGATATGACGCGCGCGCGTTGTGCGCACGTAAGGGCCGGAAAAGACCGTCGATTCGGCCCGCCGATCAAAAAAATCGCGCGACGTGTTAAAGGCTCCCGACCGCCTGCCGTTATCCCCTTTCGAGGCCGCAAGCGCTTTGATGGCAGCGACCTGATAGACACGGAAAGGGAACATCATGACTGTTATCGGAACCAACTCGCCGGCCCTGCGCGCATCCAACTCGTCGGCCATGGCCAACAAGGCTCTGCAGACCGCGATGGAGCGCCTGTCAACCGGCAAGCGCATCAACAGCGCGAAGGACGACGCCGCCGGCCTCGCCATCGCCTCCAGCATGACCGCCTCGATCCGCGGCATGACCCAGGGCATCCGCAACGCCAACGACGGCATCTCGATGGCGCAGACGGCGGAAGGCGCGCTGGGCGAAGTCAGCAACATGCTGCAGCGTATGCGTGAACTTCAGGTCCAGGCTGCCAACGGCACCTACTCGACGACCGACACCGCCAACATCCGTTCGGAACAGCTGGAACTCAAGAACCAGATCAACGACATCGTCACCAAGACCTCGTTCAACGGCAAGCTTCTGTTCGACGCCACCGCCGCAACCGGCTTCTCGATCCAGACCGGCGCCAGCGCCACCGACACCGTCACGCTGAAGTCGGTCGACCTGACCGCGGCTGCCGGCGGCGTGGGCGTCATCAACGCCGAAACCTTTGCCGACGCCGCGAACGTCGCGACGCTGGCGGAATATGACACTGCTCTCTCGCAGATTTCGAACGCCCGCGCCGCCCTTGGTGCAACGCAGAACCGCCTGGAATCGGCCGTCAACAACATGACCGCGAACGTCACCAACCTGACCGACGCCCGCAGCCGCATCGAAGACGCCGACTTCTCGGCCGAAACGACCGCGCTCGCCAAGCAGCAGATCCTCAGCCAGGCTTCGACCGCGATGCTGGCGCAGGCCAACCAGAGCCAGCAGGGCGTGCTGAAGCTGATCGGCTAATACCTGACTAGAAATTGGTCGGCTGAGGTCATGGTCACCTGACAGCCGCCCAAGTGGTCCCCGGCGCATCAACAGTCCCCACCGCGCCGGGGGCGACACCTTCGATCGAACGACCAGAAATCCCGAAGCCTCCGTCCCCCCGGGCGGAGGCTTCATCGCGTCGGCCGGTCTCCGGTGCGGATCGTGGATACAAGGCTTGGCTTGGTCGTTCTGGCGTTCCATGATCGATCCCATGACAAAGCTAGACCGGCGCGCGATGATCGCCGCCACCGGTGCCGCCATGTTCCTGCCCTTCCCCGCCGCCGCGCAGGACGGATCGCGTTCGTTTTCATGGCAGACTGTCGTGGACCAGGCCCGGGCGCTGGCCCGCGCGCCCTATCGCGACACCCCCCTCTATCCCGCCGCGGCGAAGGTCGATTATGACGCGCTGCATGCCGCGCGCTTCCGCGACGACCGCACGCTATGGGGCGATCTTCCCGGAGACACCGGCATCCGTTTCTTTCCGCTGTCGGCCAATGCGGCCCAGCCGGTTCAGATCGCGATCGTGAACAAAGGGCGTGCCACGCCGTTGCGCTACGATCCGACCATGTTCGACGCGCCTGCCGGCAATGCCGTCGCCGCGCTCGGGCCGGATGCCGGCTTTGCCGGGTTCCGCATCATGAACGCCGCGCGCGACGGCGACTGGCTCTCCTTCCTCGGTGCCAGCTATTTCCGCGCGCCCGGCCCGACCAAGCAGTTCGGCCTGTCCGCCCGCGCCGTTGCAGTGAACACCAGCATGCCGGGGCGGGAGGAATTTCCGCGCTTCACCCATTTCTGGCTGGAACGGACCGGCGCGAGCAGCGTGACGGTCTACGCCCTGCTCGACGGCGCATCCATCACCGGGGCTTATCGCTTCATCAACAGCCTGGGCCGGGCAGGCGTGAGGCAGGAGGTGACCGCCGCCCTCTTCCCTCGCCGTGCGATCGAGGAACTCGGCCTGATGCCGATGACCAGCATGTTCTGGTACGACCAGTCGAGCCGGGCCAAAGGAACGGACTGGCGACCGGAAATCCATGATTCCGACCTCCTGTCCATCGCCAGCGCGGACGGCACGGCCCAGGCCCGACCGATCGTCAATCCTTCCACCCCGCATTTCAGCGCCTTTCGGGAAACCAGTCCCAAGGGGTTCGGGCTCCTGCAGCGCGACCGGGACTTCGATCATTATCAGGATGACGGCGTCTTCTACGACCGGCGCCCATCCCTGTGGGCAACGCCGACCCGTCCGCTTGGCGCGGGCCAAGTCCGCCTCTACGCCTTTCCGACCGATAGCGAATATACGGACAATGTTGCGGCCTTCTGGACCCCAGATGCCCCCACCAGAGCCGGTTCGAGGATCGACATCGCCTATCGGCTCGACTGGACGGCCGACCGCACGCCGGCGGGCAACGGCATGGCCATATTGCAGGATGTCTGGCGTGGGCGCGGCGACGATGCCGGGTCCGAGCGCCTCATACTCGACTTTTCGGGATTACGCGCAGGGACGAAGCCTGACATCTGGACCGATATCGCGCGTGGCACCTTGCTGAAAAGAGCCGGCTATCCGCTTGTGAACAAGGCCGGCATCTATCGCGTCATCCTCGACCTGAGGCGCGCGGGCACCGCCCCGGCCGATATTCGCGTGCAATTGCGGTCCGGCAATCGCGCGTTCAGCGAATATGTGCATTATCCTCTGGGTGCGTAACGGAACCGACCGGCTTAACATAGGTTCCCACGCCTGGGTTAACAGCGGACGAGTGGATCATGGCAAATCGAGGCACGCCGGTGGCAGGCGCCCCGGCAGAGGACCGGCCGTTGGCGCGCGCTTTTGAAAGCGTGCCGGCAGAAAGTCCGCTGGCCATGCCGGAACAGGATTTCGCATCCCGGCCCGTGTCGTCCGACCGCCGCCCCCTCAACATAGACATCTGGGCGCGCCGCCTGCTGGTCGTGGCGCTCGCCCTGCTACCGGCGGCGGTCGCCGCGCACGAGATGCGCCGGTCTATTGGGCTTGACGGGATCAGTCCCATGGAGGGCATCTATCTCGTCCTCTTTATCGCGCTCTTCGCCTGGATTGCGTTCGGCTTTTCGACAGCGACCATCGGCTTCCTGCTGCTGACGGTGGGCAAGGGCCGGGGCGTCACCCCTCGCCCATTGCATGCATCGGAACGGCTTCAGGGCAGGACGGCAATCCTCCTCCCGGTATGCAACGAGGATTTCCTGGGCGTATTGGGACGGCTGTCGATCATGGAGCGGTCGCTGGCGCAGGTACTGGGCGGCGAACGGTTCGAATTCTTCATCCTGTCGGATTCGAACGCGGACAATGGCGAGGCGGAGCGGCGCGCCTATCTCGAAATGCGCGACTCCTTCTCCCGCCCCGTCCATTATCGTCGCCGGGCGCTCAACATCGGCCGCAAGCCGGGCAATATCGCCGAATGGGTGCAGCGGTTCGGCGGCGCCTACGACTATATGGTGGTGCTGGACGCCGACAGCGTGATGAGCGGCCAGACCATGGCGCGCCTCGCCGCAGACATGGAACGTCACCCACATGTCGGCCTCATCCAGACGGTGCCGACCGTCATGGGCGCGGCGACGCTGTTCGCTCGCTGGCAGCAGTTCGCGAGCCGCCTGTTCGGGCCGATCTCGGCTGCCGGCATGATCTGGTGGGCGGGGTCCGAAGGCATGTTCTGGGGCCATAATGCCATCGTGCGAGTGCGGGCCTTCGCGGAAAGCTGCGGCCTGCCCGAACTGCCTGGCCGCGCACCGTTCGGCGGCCATATCATGAGCCACGACATGCTGGAGGCGGCGCTGCTCCGCCGGCGCGGCTGGGACGTCCACATGGTGACGGCGGACGACAGTTTCGAGGAATTCCCGCCCTCCATGCCCGATGTCTTCACGCGCGACCGGCGCTGGTGCCAGGGCAATATCCAGCATGTGCCGCTGCTTTTCCGCGTAGCCGGGCTGCATCCGGTCAGCCGGTTCCAGCTTTTCGTCGGCGCCAGCGCCTATTGCACGTCGCCCATGTGGCTGGCGCTGATCCTGGTGGTGCTGGGCGGGGCGGCGAGCGGCCTGTGGCCGCCGGCCGCCGTGCTTCCTTCGGGCGCCCTGCTGGCGGTGACGGCGGTGCTGCTGTTCGGCCCCAAGATACTGGCCATCCTGTGGGCGATGGCAGACCCCGCGCGGCGCATCGGCTTTGGCGGCGCCACGACCATGATCCGCGGCGTGATAGCTGATATCATCCTGTCCATCCTGATGGCTCCGGTCGCCATGCTGACGCAGACGATCAATCTGTTCGGTATCCTGATGGGCCGGAAGAGCAGCTGGAACGGGCAGACCCGCGATCGGGACGGAATGGCGATCTTCAGCGCGATCTGGCTGTTCAAATGGCACCTGTTGCTCGGCGCAGGACTCACGGCGCTCGCGATCCGCGCCGGCGCGCTTGGCTGGACCCTTCCCGTGGTGGCCGGTCTGTTCGCCGCTCCCTTGCTGGCGGCGATCACGGCGCGCAAGGATCTGGGGCGCAAGGCCGAACAGGGCGGGCTGTTCAGGGTGGCGGATCCCTGGTGGCGGACGCAAAGCTATCGCCCCCTGCGCTTCCGCTGGCCGACCGGTGCCGAGCGGCCGGTGATCGCTGCGAACGACGAGTGAAACGGCCCCGCGCCGGCTGCGTTAATCGTTCCAGTCGCGCAGCTTTTCGCGCAGCTTGTCCAGCGCCGATTTCTTGATCTGGCACACGCGCGCCGCGCCTATGTCCAGCGTCTGGCCGATTTCCTCCAGATTGAGTTCCTCGACGAAATAGAGCTGGAGCACCATCGCCTCGCGCTGCGGCAGTTCGCCGATGCAGGCGGCCAACGCCTTTTTGAGCGATTCCCGCTCCATCACCGCGTCCGCGCGGTCCTCAACATCGGCGAACCACATGGACTGGTCCGAATAGACCTCGTCCATGCTGGTGTGCTGCACCATCTCGACGCTGTCGGCCACTTCGCGATAGGCGGCAGGATCCAACCCCATGTCGGCGGACATTTCCGCTTCGGTCGGCAGGCGGCCGAGCTTCTGTTCCAGCCGGTTGCGCACGCCCGCCAGTTCCTTGCGCTTGGCCATGGCGGACCGGCATAACGTCGCCTGCCGCCGCAGATGATCGATCATCGCGCCGCGAACCCGCAACTGCGCGTAGGCCGCAAAACCCAGGCCCCGGTCCTCGAAACTGTTCGCCGCCTCGACAAGGGCGACCATGCCGATCTGAAGCAGGTCTTCCACTTCGATGGCGGTCGAAACCCGGCCATGGACGTGCCAGGCGATCTTGCGCACCAGCGGCATATATTGGCGGGCGAGCCGTTCGGGGCTGTTTTCCCCAGGCTTGCCATAGGTGTGGGTGCCGGCCGCGATCTTGTTCATGTACATGGCTCAGTCTTCCCTCAGGCCACCCGTTCCCGTTGCGGCAGCGGATCGTGCCGCGGCGTGGGCCGTGATTCGTTTCCTACGACCGCAACCACTTCCACTCCCTTACCGTCGGGAATTTCGAGGAATGACAGAACCGGCGTTTCGGGCAAATGCGGCTTGAACAGGCGGGCGAGCGCGCGGCGCGCCACCGGCGATGTGACGATGGCGAAGTTGCGAGCCTGACCCATGATCGGGCGGGCCGCCTGGACGACCTGTTCGACGATGCGGTTGGCAAGGCTGGGTTCGATCGGATGCTTGGCGTCGCCCGCCACGCGCATCGCCTGCGCCAGCATGGCTTCCAGCTCGCCGTCCAGCGTGATGACGGGCAGCGGCATCTTCACCGGCACCAAGCCCTGGATGATGAGCGCGCCGATGCGCTGGCGCACCGCCTCCACCAGCTGCTCGTGGCTCATGTCCGGCCGTGCCGCGTCTACCATCGCCTCGCAGATGCGGCGGAAATCCTTGAGCGCAATCCCTTCGGACAGCAGAGCGCGGCAGAGCGCGCTGATCTGCGTCAGGCTCAGAACGCCCGGCGTCAACCCATCGACCAGTTGCGGCGCAGCGTCCTTCAAATTGTCGAGCAGCTTGCGCGCTTCGTCCAGACCGAACATTTCCGACGCGTTCATCGCGATCAGCTGATTGAGATGCGTCGCGACGACCGTGGGCGGATCGACCACCGTGTAGCCCGCAACCACCGCCTCGCTGCGCTTTGCCTGCGAAATCCAGACCGCATCGAGGCCGAAGGTCGGATCCTTGGCGACGCGGCCCTGCACCGTCCCTTCCAGTGCGCCGCTGTCCAGCGCCAGCAGGTCGTCGGGCCAGATCTCGTCTTCACCAACAACGACGCCGGCTATGGTGATGCGATATTGATGTGGCTCCAGCGCCAGATTGTCCTTCACGCGCACCATCGGCACGACGAAGCCCAATTCCTTGGACAACTGGCGACGGATGCCGGTGATGCGGGCCATCAGCGGCGCGCCCTTGCGCTCGTCCACCAGGGAGATAAGGCCATAGCCGATCTCCAGCCCCAGGATCGCGCCGTCCGACACGTCGTCCCATTCGATGACGGCGGGGTTGGGTGCGGGGGGCAGCGGCGCGGGTTCGGCCGCCTTCTTCTGGCTCGCCTTGCGCAGCTGCCAGGCGATGCCGCCCGCAACCGCCGCGGCGGGCAGGATTATCATGTGCGGCATGCCGGGCAACACGCCCAGGAAGCCCAGGATGGCGGCGACGGGAACCCAGGCCTTGCCGGTGCCGAACTGGCCCGCGACCTGCGCCGACAGATCCTGCTCGCTCTTGACGCGGGTGACGATGGAGGCCGCCGCGATCGAAAGCAGCAACGCGGGGATCTGCGCGACCAGCGCGTCGCCGATCGCCAGGATGACATAGGTCTGCGCCGCCTCGCCGATGGGTAGCTTGTGGCTGACGACGCCCAGGATGATGCCGCCGACGATGTTGATCGCCAGGATCAGGATGCCGGCAACGGCGTCGCCCTTCACGAACTTGCTCGCGCCGTCCATCGAACCGTAGAAATCGGCTTCGGTCGCGACTTCCTGCCGGCGGACCTTGGCCTCCTCGGGCGTCAGCAGGCCTGCGTTGAGGTCCGCGTCGATCGCCATCTGCTTGCCCGGCAAGGCGTCCAGGGTGAAGCGCGCCGACACTTCGGACACGCGGCCCGCGCCCTTGGTGATGACGACCAGGTTGATGATCATCAGGATCGCGAAGACGAAGATGCCCACGACATAGTCGCCGCCGATCAGGAAGTGGCCGAACGCCTCGATCACCTGCCCCGCCGCGTCCGATCCTTCATGGCCCTGCACCAGCACGACCCGGGTCGATGCGACGTTGAGCGCCAGCCGCAGCAGGGTAGCGAACAAAAGGACCGTCGGGAAGCTGGAGAAATCGAGCGGCTTGGCCGCGTTCAGCGCCACCATCAGCACCGCAAGGCTGATCATGATGTTGATGATGAAACCGATGTCCAGCATGATCGCGGGGACCGGCACCATCATGAACAGCACGACCATCAGCGTGGCGATAGGCAGCACCGCCCCCTTGGCGGCGCTCATCCAGATCTTCGCTTTGACTTGGGCGGGGGTCATATCGGGCCGTTACCTTCCGAGGGTGGCGAGCATGAGATAGGCGAGGCGTGCGGTCTGCGGTTGCGGCGCGACGGTGACGTCGGGCCGTTCGGCAAGGCGCTGGGTTTCGATCCGCACATAGTCGGCGGGCTGCACCGTCTTCGCGCCCGAAGGCAGCGAGGCGTCGGCATATTGGACGGGGCCGCCGAGCATGTCGGAACCCTTTTGCAGCTTGGCGGCGAAGCGGTCCCGGATTTCGGTGAAGCTGCGCGGCGTGCCTTGCCGGTCGTAGAAGATGGAACGGTTGGCGCGCGCTGCCGCTGGAAAGAGCGACGCGGCGGTGGCGTCGGGCGCGCGATCGTGCGCGGACAGGAATTTGGCCGCGCCTCCCACGCCCAGGAAATGGGCAAGGTAAAGGTCCACCGGCTGCGCCTCGCGGCCGAGACGGCCTTCCAGATAGGCCTTGTTGTCTGCGGCATGTTCGGCCGCCATGACCGACGCAGTTTCGGGATGTTTGCGCAGGTCCAGGATCTGCTGACGGAGTTCGGGATCGGCGACATAATAGCGACCGCCGCTCTGCTGGATGGCATCGGCCGCCCAGCCCAGCCCATATTGCGCGCCATGCTTGTCGACGATGGCAAGCCAGCTCTGGTCGATAAACTGGTAAAGGCCGGTCGCGGAGGATGTCGCCGCGCGGGCAGTGGGATTGAGGCTCGATTCGATCTTCGCCTGCCCTAGGAGATAGCTGAAGTCGACGCCGGTGCGCCGGCTCGCCATGGCGATCGCGTTGGTGACGCGATTGCCCGCCGATCCTGCGGTTGCCGAAATGTCAGCGAAAAGCGACACGAACCCGAATGTCCTCACTTGCTAGCGAGGACATTAGAGCAAGGCTTGTGCCAAGATTTGGTTAACGCGCCTTCATCAAAATGGCGGGTAAAACGAAAAACGACGCCGATCGGCGCCGCTTTAGAGACATGCGATAAAATTTAGCTCAGCGGCCGTAAGTCAGGGGCGCGGTGCTGGATCCGTGCGACGCCAGTAAGGCGAGACGCTGATTCGTGTGGTCGGCGAGCAGGCTGGTGCGGATGCGCGCGCTTTCCAGCAGCGGCAGCATCGCGTTCAGCCGTTCGGTCACGGCGGCGTCGGACCGCCACGCGCCAATGGCGCGAACGGCAGCCGTCGCGCGGCTTACACGCTCACAGGCCGCTTCGATGGTGACCGCATCATTCCCGTCCAGCGCACCGCGAAGCTCCTCGAACGCATCGAAGAGGTCATCCAGCGCGGCCAGACCCAGTGGCATGGGACGCTCGTTCAGGCCGGCAGGTCGAGCGCGATCATGCGCTCGGCGATGGCATCGGGATCGACAGGATAGTTGCCGGACGCGATCGCGGCCTTGATCTGTGCGATGCGGTCCAGGTCGACCGGTGCACCTTCCGCTGCCATGCGGGCGGCGGGGCTGGCCGACGTCGAGGCTGCAGCAGATACGCTGGAGCCGGTGGCAGTGGATGCACGCGTCTTGCCGCTTTCACGCAGGCTGTTCGCGCCGATCGCGCTGCTGATGCCTTGGCCAACGGAGTTGATCATTGGGTTCAATCCTTCACTCGTCCCTACCGCCTATAACGGACAAGTTCAAAAATCATTAAATCCCGGAATGCGCACAACCCCCATTTCCACGACCTGCGCGAAAATCGGCGCGCTTTTCTTGTCTTCGCGCACGCGAATGGTCTCGCCGGCGGCGCCATCCTCATCCGCGACCATCATGCGCGACACGCTGAAAGCCGCATTGCCGGCCATCAACTGCACCGGGTCGCCCTTGCGCACCACGGCTTCACGCGGAGCTGCGGCGGCGGGGCGCGCGAACCGGGATGCGGGCACCGCGGCGGTGCGCGGCACCGGCCCGGCGGTAGCCGCAGCCCCGCCTGCCACCAGCGGCACGCGAATGCGCCAGCCCAGCGCGTCGCACTTCACCATTGCCGCACCGAGCACCGGTCCTTCGACAGTGGGCGTGGAAGGGCAGGCCGCCAGTCGCAGGCGACGATCGACCGGCGCAGCGGGGCCGCCCGGCTCACCGAGGTTCGCGCCCACGGTCATCGCGACCAGGCTGTCGATACGATCGAGATTCTCGAATTTCTGCTGCGCGAGCGCGGGCTGAACACCCGCCAGCATGGCGACGGCAGAAAGAAGGAACGAAGGGCGGAACACGGCCTGTCTCCTGATAAGGCGGACACTCTATGCCGCTTCATCAGCAAAATCCGTGCCATCCGGTATCAACGGGCACCGGAGGGCCTAGTCGCAATGCGGATCGTCTGCCCCCTGCCCGGCCCGTCCTGCGCCTGGTCCAGTCCGCGAATGACCAGGCGGTGCTGCGCCACGCCATTCGCGCGCAAGGCCCGCGCGACAGCGCCCAGCCGCGCCGCCGCCAGATCCCATCCGTCGAAGCGACGGGCGGACGAATCGATGCCGTCGCTGCTCAGTTCGATGCTGCCCTGCGATCCGCTATCGTGTGCGATCTGCGCCAGTCGCGCTCGCCCTCTCGGACTCAGCAGCGCCTCATCCGGCAGGAACAGGTCAGCGGCGCGCAGCTCGATGCCGCGTCGCACTGCCTTTCCCCCGAATTGTGCGCTCACCTGCGCCAGCATGGCATCGCGCTTGCCGCCGCTCGCCTGCAGCAGGACGAAGAAGCCCAGCAGCAGCAGCAGCAGGTCGGCAAAGCTGATTGCCCAGCGATTGCGCCGGGCGGCAGCGGTCGCAGCGGGGCCGGTCATGCGACCTCGCGGATCGTCGCGCGGCGCAGCGGCGCATTTTCGCGTCGCGCGATCAGCAGCATCCGGTCGGCAACCTCCTGCTGCCATGCCAGCTCCCGTTCCGACAGGTCGGCAAGGCGGGCGGCAATGGGCGCGGCGATCATGTTGGCGATGACGACGCCATAAAGGGTGGTGAGCAGCGCCAGCGCCATCGACGGACCCAGTTTGGCGGGGTCGTCCATTGCCGCGAACATGCCGACAAGGCCGATGATCGTACCCGCCATCCCCAGCGCGGGCGCGGCGTCGGCGATCGACAGCCATGATTTGTGGACGGCACCGTGGCGCTGGGCGCGATCGGACAGCGTCTGCGCCGCCCATTGCTCGAACTGTTCGGCGCGCTCGCAATTGGCGAGCTTTCGCGCGGCCTCGGTCAGGAAGGCATTGGCGGTCTTCACCCGGTCGGTGCAGGCAAGGCCGCGCAGCTGCGCCACCTGATCGATCTTCAGCATCGCGGCGCGCGCGCCATCGCGGGCGCGATCGGGGTCGGCGGTCAGCAGGGGCCGCAGCGCCGCGAAGGCACGCGCCATGGACGCCCAGCCATTCTGGAACAGCGCCACGAGCGCGATCCCGCCCAGCATCGCTACGAGAGTTACGGGATCGAACAAATGGCCGAAAATCGCGATCATAATGCCCGTCCCTCGTCATCCGCACCTGCGGCGGCAACAGCCTGCCGCCGGCCGGCAAAAACTTGCCGCCCTTGCCGCCCGCCTACGCACAAGCCCGGTTTCCCGCCGATTTCCGCACCAACCCTGCGTCACCCACGCAAATTGGCACGGCTCTTGCTGATTACAGGCTGGATCACCCGCAGGAGACGCCGTCAGGGTTCAGAACGGCGGGTGAAGGCAAAACTTTAGAGCGAATATGAGCATGTCGGTCGAAGACAATCTGTTCGGGATACACGGGAAAGCGCTGGCGCTGCGGTCGCAGCGCCTGTCCCTGCTCGCGTCCAACATCGCCAACGCCTCCACGCCCGGTTACAAGGCCCGGGACATCGATTTCGAGGCGGCGCTGAAGGAAGCCACCGCCCAGGGCGGCGGGTCCGCGACCAACGTGTCGAAGGCGGTGGACGATGCGATGGGCTATCGCGTCCCGCTCCAGCCCAGCCTGGACGGCAACACGGTCGAACTCAGCACCGAACAGACGCTATTCGCGGAAAATGCGGTCAAATATCGCACCACCCTCTCCTTCCTTGAGGGCCGCATCAACACCATCAACCGCGCGCTGAAGGGAGAATGAGCATGAGCAATCCGCCCATGAACGTCTTCGATATCGCCGGCCGCGCCATGAGCGCGCAGCTGGTCCGCCTGAACGCCACCGCATCGAACATGGCGAACGCCGGCAACGTCACCGGAAGCGCCGGCGAAGCCTATCGCGCGATCAAGCCGGTGTTCGAATCCGTCACCGACACGCCGGGCGTATCGACGGTGAAGGTCAAGAATGTCGTCACCACCAACGCGCAGCCGACCAAGCGCCACGACCCCAATCATCCGCTCGCGGACGCGAACGGCGACGTATGGGAGGCGGCGGTGGACGAGAATGCCGAGCTGGTCGACATGATCGAGACGGCCCGCATGTACCAGAACAACGTCCAGGTGCTGAACACCGCCAAGTCGCTGATGATGGAAACCATAAGGATCGGCAAATGACGACGACCACCGCCACCGATGGCGCGGGCCTTTCGGTCTATAATCCCAAGGCCAATGTCGGCACCGGCAGCGCGACGATGGACCAGTCGAGCTTCCTGACGCTGCTGACGGCGCAGATGCAGTTCCAGGATCCGTTCGAGCCGGTGAAGAACAGCGACATGGTGGCGCAGATGGCGACCATCACCAATTCGTCCGGCATCGCGGAAATGAACGCGTCGATAAAGGCGCTCGCCAGGGAAATGACCGGCACCCGGCTGGGCGACGCCGCCAGCTGGATCGGCAAGTCGATGCTGGTGAAGAGCAACATCGCCGCGCCCGACGCCGCCGGCACCTATGCTGGACAGGTCACCTTGCCCGCTGCGGTCGATGGGGCGTCGATCGATCTGGTCGATGCCGCCGGCAATATCGTCAAGACCATCGACATGGGTCCGCAAAAGGCCGGCGACGTCACCTTTTACTGGGACGGCAAGAATGACGCCGGCGAGACGGTCGCCACCTCCGCCCTCCAGGTCAAGGTCAATGGCGCGACGCCCACCAAGGTCGCGACCTGGGCAACCATCGCTGCGGTCCAATCGCCCGCCGACGGATCCTCCTCAAAGCTCATCACCGCGCTCGGCAGCTACAGCCCGTCCGACGCGATCAGCCTCATGTAACTTCTTCTAACCCATCCTTTTCACCCAAGGAGCAACGCCATGTCCTTCTACATCTCCCTCTCGGGCCTCAAGGCTTCGCAGGTCGATCTTGCGACAATCTCCAACAACGTCTCCAACGTGAGCAGCACCGCCTTCAAGAAGAGCAAGACGATCTTCGGCGACATCTTCGCCGCCGCGCCGATGCAGACCACCAACCAGGTCGCAGGCCAGGGCGTGCGCGTCCAGGGCGTGACCCAGCAGTTCACGCAGGGCACGCTGGAAACCACTGACAAGACGCTGGACCTCGCCATCGCGGGCGAGGGCTATTTCACCGTGAAGGGTGAGGATGGCACGATCAGCTACACCCGCAACGGCGCCTTCGCAGTCGATGACAACCGCTTTGCCGTCGACACGACCGGCGCGCGCATCCAGATTTTCCCCGTCGATCCGCAGACCGGCGTGACGACGATCGATCCCACGACGGCGACGCCCGCCAACCTCGTTGACCTCAACATCCCGACCAACAACCCCAATACACCGACCGCGCAGCTCACCAGCGTCGGCGTGGACAAGAAGGGCCTGGTTTCGGCAGTCTATGCCGATGGCAGCACGCTCTATCTGGGTCAGGTCGCCATGGCGTCCTTCAACAGCCAGGAAGGCCTGCGCCAGGAAGGCGATGCGCACTGGAGCGCCACCGTCGCCAGCGGCAATCCGCTGCTGGGCACCGCCAACCAGGGCATGTACGGCAGCGTCAACAGCGGCATGCTGGAACGCTCGAACGTCGACATCACCGACGAGCTGGTGGCGCTGATCGCCGCCCAGCGCAACTTCCAGGCGAACAGCAAGGCGATCGAGGCGGCCAACACGCTGACCACCACCATCGTCAACCTGCGCACCTGATCGAATAGGAGAAGGGGCAGCCCATGGATCGGCTCGTCAACACGGCGCTTACGGCGATGCGCGGCGCGATGGCGCGGCAGGCGTCGGTCGCGAACAACCTCGCGAACGTCAACACGGTCGGCTTTCGCGCGGAAATCGCCAATGCCGAGACGCGCTGGATCCAGGGCGACACCTTCGACACGCGGGCGCAGGCGTCCGAACAGGTGATCGCCGCCGACATGGCGCAAGGCGCGGTCACCGCCACCGGCAATTCGCTGGACGTGGCCATGGACGGAGACGCCCTGCTCTCCGTCCAGGCCGCGGACGGCAGCGAAGCCTATACCCGCCGGGGCGACCTGCGCGTCACGGACAGCGGCCTCCTCACCACCGGCGAGGGCCTTGCCGTGCTGGGCGAAGGCGGCCCCATCGTCCTGCCGCAGATGGACAGCATCTCGATCGCGCAGGATGGCAGCATCTGGGGCGTGCCGCAGGGCGGCGATCCCGCCAATCCGCAGCAGGTCGACAAGCTGAAGCTCGTCAACGCGGCCGGATCCAGCATCGCCAAGGGCAAGGACGGCCTGTTCCGCGAAGTGAATGGCGGCGCCCTCCCCTCCGATCCGCTGGCGACCGTCACGTCGGGATCACTGGAGGGATCGAACGTCAACGCGACCGCCGCCCTTATTCAGATGATCGAGGCCAGCCGCGCCTACGAAACGCAGGTCAAGATGATCGACACCGCCAAGCAGCTGGACGATGGCGGCGCTTCGCTGATGCGCCTCGACGGCTGACGATAATGGTTAATATTGGCACGCCTCTTGCTTTGATGCGTGCATGAGCAGCCCGACCAGGGGCCGCACCACGGAGAAGTCACGATGAGCAACGCCGCCCTTCATGTCGCCCGCACCGGCCTCGACGCGCAGAACACGAAGATGCGCGTGATCGCCAACAACCTGGCGAACGTCAACACGACCGGCTTCAAGAAGGACCGGGCCGATTTCGAGACGCTGGCCTATCAGCAGATCGTCCAGGCAGGCTCCAACTCCGACAGCGAAAACAAGTTCGCCAACGGTCTGAACCTGGGATCGGGCGTCGCCCTTCAGGGCACCAGCAAGATCAACACGCAGGGCACGCTGAACCAGACCAGCAACGTGCTGGACATGGCGATCGAGGGCTCCGGCTATTTCCAGGTGCAAAAGCCCGACGGCTCCATCGCCTACACCCGCGCCGGCAATTTCAGCGTCACGGCGGAAGGCACGATCGTCACCGCCGACGGCCTGCCGCTGATCCCGCAGATCACGGTGCCGCAAGGCGCGACCTCGGTCTCCATCGGCAATGACGGCACCGTGGCGGCGACGCTGCAGGGCGAAAGCGAACCCAGCCAGCTCGGCCAGATCGAACTGGCGAGCTTCATGAACCCGGCCGGCCTCCAGTCGCTGGGTGGCAACCTGCTCGCGGAAACCGCCGCCAGCGGCACACCGCAGGTGGGCGTGGCGGGGCTGGAAGGCCGCGGCATGATCCGCTCGGGCTATCTCGAAACCTCCAACGTCAACATCGTGGAGGAACTGGTCGACATGATCGAGACGCAGCGCGCCTATGAGGTCAATTCCAAGATGATCAAGGCCACCGACGAAATGCTGCAATACGCCAACCAGAATATCTGAGCCTGATCGATGCGCCCCTCCCTCATCCTTGCCGCCCTCCCGGTCTTGGCGCTTGCCGCCGCTCCCGCCGACGCGGGCCGCAAGAAGCGCGACGTCGAACGCGAATTTTACGCGCCGACCGTGGTGGCTCAGCCGCCAGCGCCGGCGGCCAACGGTTCCATCTTCCAGGCGTCGATGGGCTACACCCCGCTCACCAGCGGCGCGCGCGCGACCAGCGTGGGCGACATCATCACCATCGTCCTCGTTGAACGCACGCAAGCGACCAAGAGCACCAGCGCCGACACCAGCCGCACCGGCAATATCGGCCTGACGCCGCCATCCACGGGCATCTTGTCAAAGCTCTTCTCGTCCAGCGACGTCGCGGCCGGCGGCCAGAACAGCTTCACCGGCAAGGGCGGGGCCAGCCAGTCCAACGCCCTGTCGGGCGAGATCACGGTGACGATCGCCGCCGTCTATCCCAACGGCACCATGCTGGTGAAGGGGGAGAAGGCGCTGACGCTCAACCGCGGCGACGAATATATCCAGCTGAGCGGCCTCGTCCGCCAGGCCGACATCGCGCCCGACAACCGCATCGCATCGACCCGCGTGGCCGACGCCAAGATCATCTACAAGGGCAAGGGCGAGATCGCCAATGCCAGCCGCCAGGGCTGGCTCCAGCGCTTCTTCTCCGCGATCAGCCCCTTCTGACGAGGGATTTGGATAGCATCATGACCCGCCTGTTCCGCTTCCTCCTCGCAGCGCTGGCACTCGCTTCGGCGCCTGCCGCCCATGCCGAGCGCGTCAAGGATCTCGGCAGCTTCCAGGGCGTCCGCCCGAACCAGCTGACCGGCTATGGCATCGTGGTGGGCCTTGCCGGCACGGGCGACGACAGCATCCAATATGCGACCGAAGGCATGAAGGGCGTGGTCTCGCGCTTCGGTCTCACCCTGCCGCCGGGCGTCAACCCGGCGCTCAAGAACGCAGCGGCGGTGCTGGTCACGGCCGACCTCCCCGCCTTCGCCAAGCCCGGCCAGCGGCTCGACGTCACCGTCTCTGCCCTTGGCAAGGCCAAGTCGCTGCGCGGCGGCACGCTCATCATGACGCCGCTGCGCGGTGCGGACAATGAAATCTACGGCATGGCGCAGGGCAATCTCGCCGTTGGCGGCCTTGGCGTTTCGGGCGCTGACGGCAGCCAGGTGTCGGTCAACATTCCCTCCGCCGGCCGCATTCCTGGCGGCGCAACGGTGGAGCGCGCAGTCGCGACCGGCTTCGACACTGCGCCGACCCTGACCTTCAACCTTGCCGAAGCCGACCTGACCACCGCACTGCGCGTCGCGGATGGCATCAATCGCGCCTTCGGCGACAAGCGCGCCAGCGCCGTCGATGCCGTGTCTGTCTCCATCGCCGCGCAGCCCGGTGCTGAAACCCGCATCATGATGATGGGCATGATCGAAAATATCGAGATCGCCCCTGCCGATGCGCCCGCCAAGGTCATCGTGAACGCGCGCACCGGCACGGTCGTCATCAACGGCGCGGTCAAGATCCATCCCGCCGCCGTGGCACACGGCAAACTGACCGTCAGCGTCAACGAAAGCCCCCGCGTCGTGCAGCCCGCCCCCTTCAGCCAGGGCCGCACCGCCGTCGAGCAATCGAGCAGCATCAGCATCGACGAGCAGAAAAAACCTATGGTTAATTTTAAAGGCGGGGCCTCGCTGGCCGATATAGTCAAGGCGGTGAACGCCATCGGCGCTTCGCCGGCGGACATGGTCGCGATCCTGGAAGCGCTCAAGCAGGCGGGCGCGATGAAAGCGGAACTGGTGGTGCTGTGATGCAGGTTTCTACACTTTCTGGCGCGTCGGCTCCGGCCGCCGCCAGCCAGCCCGGCAAGGCCGCGCTCGAAAAAGTCGCGCAGCAGTTCGAGGCGGTGTTCCTGCGCCAGATGATCGGCGCCATGCGCTCGGCGTCCCTCGCCGAGGGCATCACCGATTCGAGCGCCACGCAGCAGTTCCAGGACATGGCCGACGCGCGCACCGCCGACGCCATGGCCTCCAAGGGCGCGATGGGCATTGCCGAGCTTCTGATCCAGCAGTTCGGTTCGCGCGTCGCCCCTGCACCCGCCGACAAGCCTTCTCCCACGGCGCCCGATGGCCCCACCCCGGCTGAAGGCGCATGAGCGACCTTTTCATCATCGGCGCATCGGGAACGAAGGCCTATCGCTCGGCGATGGCCGCCATTTCCGAAAATATCGCCAATGCAAGCACCGCCGGCTATGCCCGCCGTTCCGTCTCCACGATGGAGTCCGGATCGTCCACGGCGACCATGGCGACCTATGTCTCTCGCGCCAATTTCGGTGGCACGCAGGTCAGGAGCATCAACCGCGCGGCCGACCCCTATCTGGACTCCACCATGCGGTCGACCGGCATGGCGCTGGGCAGCGCAGCGGCGCGCCTGCGCTGGCTGAGCGACGCGGAAAACGCGCTCAACGACAGCAGCACCGGCATCGGCCAGTTGATGAGCGGCATGTATCAGAATTTCGAGAAGCTGGCCGCCAGCCCGTCGGACAAGTCGCTGCGGGTCACCACGCTCGACAGCATCACCCGCGTCGCGCAGGCCTTCAACCAGACCGCGTCCGACCTTCAGACCGTGTCCAGCGGCATCGCCACCGAAGCCCATTCGTCGATCGACACGATCAACGAATCCCTGTCGGCACTGGCGAACATCAACAACAGCCTGCTTCGCGCGCAGCCGGGCACGTCGGCCTATGCGCAGTTGCTGGACAGCCGCGATTCCGCGCTCCAGGATCTGTCCGCCAACCTGAACGTGACCGTCACTTTCGGCGCGCATGACAGCGCGCAGATCACCTACGGCAGCCAGACCCTGGTCAGCGGCGATCAGGCGGCGAGCGTCGCCGTGACGGCGGGCACGGATGGTCGACTGTCTTTCGCCCTGGCCGGCGGCGGGGCCCTCGACACGCCGGCGAGCGGCACGCTGGGAGGGCTTTTCTCCGCAGCCGGGACGGTGGCGACCCGGCGGGAAAGCCTGGATACGCTGGCGGCGCAATTCACCGCAGACCTCAATGCCTGGCACGCACAGGGGCGGACGGACGCCGGAACCGCGGGCGCGCCGCTGCTGTCGGGCACGACCGCAGCCACGGTCACCGCGCTGATCAGCGACCCGACGGCGCTTGCGACCCGGTCCACCGACGGCAAGCTCAACGGCAACCTGATCGCCGCTAACACCGTCCTGCGCGGTAACGGCAGCGTCGAACAGAATTGGACGGCGCTCATTTCCACGCACGCGACACTGCTTGCCTCGACCAAGGCGGAGCATGACACCGCCACCAGCCGCAACGATCAGGCCGTCGCCGCGCGCGAATCCGTCAGCGGCATCGATCTCGACATGGAGGCGGCCGATCTGCTGCGCGTCCAGCAGGCCTATTCGGCCAGCGCCAAGGTGCTTCAGATCGCCAAGGAAACGATCGACTCCATCCTCAACATCATCTGACCGCGAAGGGCTGACCCATGGTAGGCATCACCAGCAAGATCATGATCGCCGAAATGCGCCGGCAGCAGCAATTGTCGCAGGGCATCGTCGACGGGCAGACCGCCATTTCCAGTGGCGTGTCCCTGACCAAGCCATCGCAGGACGTGCTTGCCTGGGTCCAGCTGTCCGAAGTCGGCCGCGCCCAGGCGCAGCAGTCCGCCTGGCAGTCCAATATCAGCTATGGTTCGGCCCGCGCTGGCAATGCCGAGGCTAACCTCTCGGAAATGGATAATCTGCTGAAGCGCGCGCAGGAGCTGGTGACATCGGCCCGCAACGGGTCGCTGAACGACACCAGCCGCGCGGCGTTGACGGAGGAATTGTCGACCATCCGGGCAACCGTCAACGAACTGCTGAACCAGAAGGATTATCAGGGCACGCCCGTCTTCGACGACGGGCAAAGCGTGCTGGTGCCGGTCAGCCGCGGCCTCAATCTGGCCGTGGTCGGGACGAGGCAGGAAATATCGGAAGGCATCGACGTGAACGGCACGCCGATGTCGATCGACGACATCCTTGGCCAGAGTATCGCCGCGATCCAAACCGGCGGCGACGCCGGCATGGAGGCCGCGTTGAAGGCTGTTCAGGCGGCGCAGGGCCACATCGTCCTTGAACAAGCCAAGCAGGGCGTGCGCGCCGATCGGCTCGAAACGGTGGGCGATCGCCTGACCGATGTGGACCTCGACCTGGGAGACCGTCGCGAGGATCTGGAATCGACCAATCTGCAGGAAGTCATCTCCCGCGTGCAATCGCAACTGCTGCAGCTGGAAGCGGCGCAATCCGCCTTCGCCCGCATCAACCGCCAGACGCTGTTCGACCTCATCCGCTGAATAAAAAAGGCGGCGACTTTCCTAAACCGGATGTCAACCAGGCCGTATTAACCATCTCACAGGCATCGGGTGCGATGCTCAAACGCTTGGCGCCTTCGGGCCATTTTTCGGGGATATTCATGTTCGCAATCATCGGCCTGGTCGTCCTGCTCGGCATGGTGTTCGGCGGCTTCATCTTCACCGGCGGCGACATCGGCCCCGTGCTGCACGCGCTTCCCCATGAAATGATCATCATCGGCGGCGCGGCGGTCGGCGCGCTCATCATCGGCAACAGCGGCGCGGACCTGAAGGCGCTGGGCGGCGGCCTCGGCAAGGTGTTCAAGGGGCCGCAATATAAGAAGCAGGATTTTCTCGACTGCATCTTCCTCGTCAGCAAGCTCATGAAGACGCTGCGGGTCGAAGGGCCGGTGGCGCTGGAGCCGCATATCGAGGATCCGGCCAGCTCGACCATCTTTTCCGAATATCCCAAGCTGATGAAGGACAAGACCCTCATCCACCTGATCAGCGACACGCTGCGCCTGGTGGTCGTGTCGTCCGGCACGCTCGATCCGCATGCGGTCGAGGAGGTGATGGACAACAGCCTCAAGACTCACCACCACGAAGCCTTGAAGCCCGCAGACAATCTGCAGGGCCTGGCCGACGCCCTCCCCGCGCTCGGCATCGTCGCGGCGGTGCTCGGCGTGGTCAAGACGATGGGCTCCATCGACCAGCCGCCTTCGGTGCTGGGCGCGATGATCGGCTCGGCGCTGGTCGGCACCTTCCTGGGCGTGCTGCTCGCCTATGGCATGGTCAACCCCTTCGCCAACCGCTGCCGCGCGGTGATCGAGCAGGACGGCGCCATGTATCATGTCGTCAAGCAGATCATCATCGCCTCGCTCCACGGCCATCCGCAGCCGCTGGTGATCGAAGCCGCGCGCTCCAGCCTGATGCACGCCAACCAGCCCGGCTTTGCCGAGGTGTTCGACGGCATGCGGGGCAAATAAGCGATGGCCGAGAAGAAACGCGGCGCGAACGAGCCTGAACCAAGGCCCATCATCGTCAAGAAGATCATCGTCGACGGACATGGCGGCCATCATGGCGGCGCGTGGAAGGTCGCCTATGCCGACTTCGTGACGGCGATGATGGCCTTCTTCCTGCTGATGTGGCTGCTTGGCGCGACCACCGAGAAGCAGCGCAAGGGCCTGGCCGACTATTTCACGCCGACGCTGGTCGAGCTGAAGATGGCGTCGGCCGGATCGACCGGCCTGATGGGCGGCGACAGCATGATGAGCAAGGAAAACTACCCGACCACCGGCGGTCAGGGCAATCTCGCCATCACCATCCCGCGCGACGCCACCGGCACCAAGGATCAGGGCGGCAAGGCGATGCGCGCCGCCGACCGGCAGAAGTTCGAGGCGATCAAGAAGAGCCTTGAGAATCGCATGGCGAAGAAGGGGCTTGCCAAGCTGCGCAAGAACATCCGCTTCACCGAAACGCGTGAAGGGTTGCGCATCGACCTGATCGACGAAGCCGATTTCGCCATGTTCAAGTCCGGCACGGACCAGCTGGTGCCGCAGGCGCGTGCGCTGATCGCGGAAGTGTCGCAGGCGCTGCAGACCATGCCCAACCCGCTGATCGTGCGCGGCCATACCGATGGCCTGCCCTACGCAGCCGGACGGACGATGAACAACTGGATGCTGTCCTCCGCGCGCGCCGAATCGACGCGCCAGGTGCTAAGCCAGAGCGGCATCCCCAATGCCCGCTTCGCCCGGATCGAGGGGGTCGCCGACCGCGAGCCCTTCATCAAGACCGACGTCTATGATCCGCGCAACCGGCGCATGTCGATCATCCTGGGCTGGACCCGGGGCGGCGCAGGCAGCGACGACAGCGAGATGGACGCGGAAACCCGCGCCGCCATCAAGGAACGCGACGATCCGGTCCGGGTTGCGCGGGAGGAGACGCGCAAGCTCGACATGGGCGGCACTGGATTGCCCAGCGGCGTCCAGCTCATCAACCCCACCGCCGGCAGCAAAGAAGGCAAGGTCGGCAAGACGAGCAAGCACTAACGTTCCGGCCATTGGGGCCGGGCCGTCAACAGCAGGGCCGTATTGTACGGCTTGACTGGCGGAGAGGGTGGGATTCGAACCCACGGTACCCGTAAAGGCACACCGCATTTCGAGTGCGGCGCATTCGACCACTCTGCCACCTCTCCGCAGAAGGTTCGGCGCTGCCGACCCGGTCGAGCGGCGGCCATTAGCGAATGAAATCACCGTTGCCAAGCGGCCAGGCGGGTATTTTTCTTGTGTCGTGCAACAACGCCCCTAAATTGGGCGTATGAAAGACATGATCCAGAATTTTGGCTCCGGCAGCATCTTCGGCGCGGGCGTCACCGCGCCCCCCATCGTCCACGCCCGCTTCAGCATCGGCGACGTCGTCAAGCATCGCATGTTCGGCTTTCGCGGCGTGGTTTTCGATATCGATCCGGTCTTCGCCAACAGCGAGGAATGGTATGACGCCATTCCCGAAGGCGCCCGGCCCGACAAGCATCAGCCTTTCTACCACCTGCTGGCGGAAAATGGCGAATCCAGCTATGTCGCCTATGTGAGCCAGCAGAATCTGGACGCGGACGACAGCGATGAGCCGGTCGACCATCCGGCGATCCTGGGCATGTTCGGCGCCTATGCCGATGGCAAATATCGCCTGCGCCCGCTCCACCGCCATTAAGCGGATCGCCCTCGTCGCCGCGCTGGCCTGCACCGGCGTGACGGCGGCGGTGGCGCTCCCTGTGCGTCCGCCCGCCACGCCCAACGCGGACCCGGTCTTCCCCTTTTCCAATGAGGTCGAAGCGTTCGCCAGAGCCGACGCCAGCGGCCCGGCGGTGGCCGACGCCGTCCTGTTCCTCGGCAGCTCCAGCATCCGCCTCTGGGACATAGCGGCCAGTTTCCACGACATCGGCACGGTCAATCGCGGGTTCGGCGGCGCGACCACCGCGCATGTCCTCCATTATTACCGGCGGCTGCTGCCCACTGTGCCGCCGCGCGCGGTGGTCGTCTATGTCGGAGAGAATGACCTCGCCGCCGGGACGCCGCCGGATCGGGTCGCGCGCGACATCGCCGCCCTGCTCGGCCGCCTGCGCAAGGATTATCCCCGCGCGCCCATCGCCTTCCTGTCGCTCAAGCCCAGCCCGCTGCGCTGGGCCTTGCACGAAAGGATGACCGCGGTGAATGCCAGCGTCATCGACCTGACGAAGAAGCTGGACATCCGCTATCTCGATGTCGGCCGGCTGCTGCTGGCGCCGGACGGCCTGCCCGACGCATCCCTGTTCCGGCCCGACGGACTGCACATGAACGCCCGTGGCTATCAGCGCTGGACGGCCAGCGTTGACGCCTGGCTCGACAGCCTGCCGCCGTCCTCCGCCGCGCGGGCGAGCGCCTCCTGACACTTTACGATTGATCCACGCCCTCGCAACATTATTACCGGAGCTTTACGACGAGCGGACAATCGAGGGGAGTCGCCGGTGGCAACGGACAGAGCAGCAAGCGGAGCGATGGCGGAACTGACGCTGCGCGGCGTCATTCTCGGCGCGCTCATCACCCTCGTCTTCACCGCGGCGAACGTCTATCTGGGCCTCAAGATCGGCCTGACCTTCGCCACCTCCATTCCGGCGGCTGTCATTTCGATGGCGGTACTGCGGCTGTTTTCGACCGGCACGATCCTGGAAAACAACATCGTCCAGACGATCGCCTCCGCCGCCGGCACGCTGTCGGCGATCATCTTCGTCCTGCCCGGCCTCGTCATCATCGGCTGGTGGCAGGGCTTCCCCTACTGGCTGTCCGCCTTCACCATCGCGCTGGGCGGCATATTGGGGGTCATGTATTCGGTGCCGCTGCGCCGCGCGCTCGTCACCGGCTCCGACTTACCCTATCCCGAAGGGGTCGCAGCCGCCGAAGTGCTGAAGGTCGGCGCGGGATCGCGCGAGGGGCTTGAGGAAAATAAGCGCGGCCTGGCCGCCATTCTCGCCAGTTCGCTCGCCGCCGCCGCCTTCTCCATCGTCGCCAAGACCCGGCTGATCGCGGAAGAAGCCGCCACCTTCTTCCGCTTCGGCGCGGGCGCAACGTCCGTTTCGACCAGCTTTTCCATGGCCCTGATCGGGGTCGGCCATCTCGTTGGCCTGTCGGTCGGCGTCGCCATGTTCATCGGCCTGCTCATCAGCTGGATCGGCCTCGTCCCCTATCTCACCGCGCCGCTGCCGGCAGGAGCGGACCTCGCCGACATCGTCGGCACCGCCTTCCGCATGAAGGCGCGCTTCATCGGCGCAGGGACGATCGGCGTGGCGGCGATCTGGACCCTGCTCAAGATACTGGGACCGATCGTCAGCGGCATCCGGTCCGCGCTCGCGGCCAACGCCACGCGCAAGGCGGGCAACGCCGCCAGCCTGGACATCACCGAGCGTGATCTGCCCATCGGCATAGTCGGCGGCACCATCCTGCTGACGCTCGTGCCCATCGGCGTCCTGCTCTGGATCTTCGCGCAGGGCGGACCGATCGCGGCCAACCCGGTTCCGGTCATCGGCCTGACGCTTGCCTATGTGCTTGTCGCAGGCATCGTCATCGCGTCGGTCTGCGGCTATATGGCGGGATTGATCGGCGCATCCAACAGCCCGATCTCCGGCGTCGGCATCCTTGCCGTGCTCGGCGCGTCGCTGCTGCTCGCCGCCCTCTACGGGTCGGGCGGAGACCCGTCGCAGACGCAGGCACTGATCGCCTATGCGCTGTTCACCACCGCCATCGTCTTCGGCATCGCCACCATCTCCAACGACAATCTTCAGGATCTGAAGACCGGCCAGCTTGTCGGCGCGACGCCGTGGAAGCAACAGGTGGCGCTCGTGCTGGGCGTCATCTTCGGCGCACTGGTGATCCCGCCCGTGCTTGACCTGCTCAACAGCGCCTTCGGCTTTGCCGGCGCGAGCGGCGCGGGCGCCAACGCCCTGCCCGCCCCGCAGGCCGCACTCATCTCCGCCTTGGCGAAGGGCGTGCTGGGCGGCGATCTCGACTGGAACCTCATCGGCATCGGCGCGGGCATCGGCGTGGTCGTCATCGCCATCGACGAAGCGCTGGGCCGCGCGGGCAAGCTGCGCCTCCCTCCGCTGGCGGTCGGCATGGGCATCTACCTGCCGATGGCGCTGACGCTGCTGATCCCGGTTGGCGCGCTCATCGGCCATCTCTACAATCGCTGGGCGCTGCGCCAGTCGAACCCGGAATTTGCCGAACGCATGGGCGTGCTGATGGCGACCGGCTTCATCGTCGGGGAAAGCCTGTTCGGCGTGGCCTTCGCCGGCATCGTCGCGGGCACGGATAGTGACGCGCCGCTGGCGCTGGTCGGGGAAAGCCCCTGGGCGGTGCCGCTCGCCATCCTGATCTTCACCGCCGTGATCGCGGGCCTCTATGTCCGGCTCCGGCGCTGGGCCGCCGCCCCGCTGGCCTGACGCCCTGTCCTAAAGGGAAGCGGAAAAACCGCCCGATTTATGCGCTTCTCTCCTTTTGACGGCAAAAGGAGAAGGAAGGCCGGCATGAGCGATCAGGAACCCGACCGCGTGACGCTGGGCGACGAGGCGTCCATTCTCTACTGGACCTACCGCTTTGACGTCTCGCGCGAGGAGCTGGAGGAAGCGGTCGAGACAGTCGGGGACAGCGCAGCGGCGGTCGCCGCCTATCTCAATGTCGATCCGGCGCAGCGGCGCGGATAGTTCGCCCTTCCCGCGCGTTGCCTTTTTCGAACCGAGAAAGGAATTGCGCCATGACCCAGGATCATCAGCCCGACACATCGCGGGAACCCGCTGAAGGCCGCCCCGACATCCCTCCGCCCGAACAGGGATCACCCGGCGGCGACAGCGGCGAGGTCGATGAGGAGACGGCGAAGCGAACCGAACAGGGCGAGCATGAAGACCCCAACCCGCTCGCGCCGCCGGTCAATATAGAAGCGGGAAGCTGAACCATGACGGCCGCGCAGGAACCGCCCGTTCCCGCCGACCTCAAACGGATCAGCCTCGACGCGCCGCTTGATCGCCAATATTGGTCCAACCGCTTCGACGTGCCACCCGCGCTGCTCGAACGGGCGGTTGGCGCGGTGGGGAATGAGGTCGATGCCGTCGCCGCATGGCTGCGCCAACAGGAAGAAGACGGCTGACGAAAAAGAGGCGGCGGATAGGTTCCGCCGCCCCACACTAATCCAGGTGCCTCCGATCAGAAATTCACGCGAACGCCGCCGCTGTAACGGCGTCCGAACCGTTCCCATTCGATCGTCTGGTTCGTGACGCTCTTCGTCGGAATGCCTGTCGCGGTCAGCAGGCTTGCAGGATCGGAGAAGCGACGCCCCGGATGGTTGAGCAGGTTCGACGCGTCGAAATAGATTTCGACATTCTTGGTGATCGCGTAGCGCGCCGAAAAATCCAGTTCGTCGTCCGAATCCCAATAGGTGTCGCCGCCATCGGTCAGCGTGTCGGCGATCGTATCCAGCCACTTGCTGCGGTTCTGATATTGCAAGCGCAGCGACAGGCCATATTTCTCGTAATAGCCGCCGATATTGTAGACGAAATCGGACGTGCCGGGCAGCCGCACGTTGCGCGCGGGGATCGCGCCGACGCCAGGCTTTTCCACCTTGCTGTCGTTCAGCGTCACGTTGGCCGAAATGCCGAAGCCGCCCAGAAATTCGGGCAGGCCCAGATCCTGGGTCCAGGGTTCGAGCTGCAGCTGCGCCGCCGCCTCCATGCCGAAGATGCGGCCGGTGCCGCCATTGACGATGCCGCTATAGACATAGTCGGACCGGTCGATGCCGTTGCTGTTGAGCGCGGTCGAATTGAACGTCCGCGACGATGTGTAGAGCACGTCCTCGATCTTCTTGTAGAAGGTGCCGATCATCAGATAGCCCTGCGGACGCAGATACCATTCGAAATAGGCGTCCACGCCATAGGCGCGTTCGGGCTTAACGGCAGGGTTGCCGCCCGAAATGGTGCCGGCGGCATCGTTGACGACGACGTTGGGCCGCAACTGGTCATAGTCGGCCCGCGCAGCGCCGCTGTTGAACGACAGGCGCAGCTTCTTCGTGTCGTCTATATCATAATTGACGTGGAGGCTGGGGAAGGCGAGCGTCTGGCTGGCCTCGGCCACGACCAGGCCGGGCGTCGCGCCGATCGTGCCGATGGCGCGCCCCTCATTCCTGATATGCTCGACCCGAACGCCGCCCACGACGCTGCCCCAGTCGTAGCGGACCGTGCCCATCAGATAGCCGGCGAACACCTCTTCCTTGACGTTGTAATTGTTCCCGCTGTTGGGCGTGAAGGCGAAGGCCTTCTGCGCCGCCTGCGACGCCGCCCGCATCTTGTCCTGGTCGAAATAGCGGAACGTATATCCCATCGGGATCTTGCCCAGGAACTTCTGGTCCAGCGAGAACTGGTTGTAGTCGGTAGGCAGGACCGTCGCCGCCTGCGCCGCGTTCAACGTGATCTGGTTTTCATCCGCGATCTTGTTGCGGCGGTCATATTGGAAGCCCGCCTTCAGCGTCGCATCGTCCAGTTCGCGCGCCAGCACGACGCGGCCGGTATAGGCCTTGGTCGTGTCCACCGCATCCAGCACCGTGAAACCGCTCAGCGGCTTGGTAAAGCTGTCGACCGCCGTTACCTGCGCGCCCGCCGTGTAGCGCGTGGCCGCGCCGGTGCCGGTCTGGACGGTGTTGAAAAGCGTCAGCCGCGAATGGTTGGGATCGGTGAAGTCATAGGCGACCGTCGGGCGCAGGGTGCGGGTCGACGGGCTGTCCCAGGTCGCTTCGCCCACCACCGAACGGTCGTCCTTGGATTCGGTATAGTTGCCGACCCAGCTCAGCTTCCATCCGTCGGCGATGTCATGGCTGCCTTCCAGCGTGTTGGTGAAGACCGACTGGCGGAACGCGCGCAGCGTCGAACGCTGACGAATGTCGATGCCGTAGATGATGCCCTTCTGCGGCAAATTGCCTGCACAGATGTCGGCATAGCCCGACGTCGTGTTGGCCGTGCTGGCGCCGCAGGCCGCGCTGCTGTTCGACAGGTCGGACTCGCGGTCGTCGAGGTCGAATCGGTAATTGTCGCGCGCCTCGTCGTCGGTGAAGATGGTGTAGATGGACCGCGCCGAAATGGTGTTCCGGTCGTCCGGCTTCCAGTCGAGCCGGCCCGACACCGACCAGTTCTTGCGGGTCAGGCGATACAGCTTGTTCTCCGTCTCATGCACCCAGAAGCGGGTCGCGTTGCCGGGGCGCTGGTCGCGCGACACCCGCTCATAATCATTCTCGAAATTGTCGGTGATCATGTTGCGTTCGTAATAGCTGCCCGACAGCAGCACGCCGATCTCGCCGATGCCGGTGTCGAACCGGTCGGACACGACCATATTGGCTTCATATTCCTTGCGGTCGCCCAGTTCCGCAAAGCCAAGGCCCGCCTTCCCCGCCAGGTGGAACCCGTCATAGTCGAAGGCCGAACGCGTGACGACGTTGACGTTGCCTGCCACCGTCTCGCCGGGCATGTCGGGCGTCACCGCCTTCGACACGATGATCTTGGCCGCGATGGCGGACGGGATGGAATCGAACCGCGCGTCGCGCCCTTCCGGGCTCACCACATTGATGCCGTCGAACGACAGGGTGGTCCAGGTCTTCGGGCTGCCGCGCAGGTTGATGTAGCGCGCCTGGCCCTGGTCGCGCTCGACGCTGATGCCGGGCAGGCGACTGGCAGCCTGCGCGATATTCTGGTCCGGCAGGCGGCCGACCGAATCCGACGCCGCGACCGTGACCAACGAGTCCGTATTCTTCTGGATTTCCAGCGCCAGCGCCTCGGACTCCGCGATCGGGCGCGTGCCGGTGACGACGATCGCCTCCGCGTCCGCCTCGGCCGCCGGCGTCTGTGCGATGGCGAGGCCGGCAGGCGCGGCTGCGCTGGCAAGCAGGCACAGGATCAGGTCGCGGCGCACTGGCCGCTTGCGCGTGGAAGTCATGGTTGGTCCCCCGTATGGATCGCGCCTTGTCGGCGTTCCGGGCGGCACTTAAGCGCCGCCTGCTACGTCCAAATGACCCTTTGAAGTCAGTTCGATTTCATTCCCCGCGCCTTTTGCGACAATAGTGTCACGCAGGAGTCATCATGCTGTCACCACCGCTCTTCAGCAGGGCCGCGCTATCAGATCGGGGGATTCATCCATGTCCAGACGCCTGTCCATGGCCGCGCTCGCGGCCGGCCCGCTCCTGCTCGCCGGCTGCGCCACGGGCGAAACGGAGGTGCCCGTCGCCATGCGCATCGCCAACGCGACGCCGGCGGTCAGCGTCACGGCACGTGGGGAGACGACCCCGGTCGGCACGCCCAACGCCGACGCGGCCGACGATCCCGCCATCTGGCGCAACGCCGCCGATCCGCTCAAGAGCCTGATCGTCGGCACCGACAAGAAGGCGGGGCTCTATGTCTATGGCATCGACGGCCAAGCGCGCGACTTCCTCGACGCGGGGCGCGTGAACAATGTCGACCTGAAGGACGGCGTGGCGATCAGCGGCACGACCGGGATCCTCGTCGCGGCGTCCGACCGCAACGACATCGCCCATGCGAAGATCGCGCTGTTCCGCCTGGATCCCGCGACGGCGAAGCTGACGGCGCTCGGCAAATTGGATGGCGGCGCGGGCGAAGCCTATGGCATCTGCCTTGGCCGCGACGAAGCGGGCCTGTCCGCCTTCATCGTGCTGAAGGACGGCACGATCCACCAAGTCCTGATCGATGCGTCCGGCGCAGCGCCCACCGGCCGGATCGTCCGCACGATGAAACTCGGCACCCAATCGGAAGGCTGCGCGGTCGATGACCGCACCCACATCCTCTATGTCGCGGAGGAAGATGTCGGCCTCTGGCGCTTCGACGCGCGCGCGACCGGATCGACCACGCCGACGAAGATCGCTGCGGCGGACGGCCGGAACCTCGTCCCGGATGCAGAAGGCGTCGCCATCGCGCCGATCGGCGCAAAGGACGGTTACGTCCTCGTCTCCAGCCAGGGCGACAATGCCTATGTCGTCTACCGCCTGCGCGACGACAGCTATGTCGGCCGCTTCCGCGTCGTCGACGGCACGATCGGCGGGTCGAAGGAAACGGACGGGATCGAGTTGATGCTCGGCGATTTCGGCCCGGCCTATCCCGGCGGCCTCTTCATCGCGCAGGACGGCCATAATGCAGCCGCGGCACAGAATTTCAAGCTGGTCGCCTGGGACGACATCGTGAAGGCGCTCGGCCCCAAATAGGAAAAGGGGGCGGTGGATCGCTCCACCGCCCCAGCCCTTCGGCGTTAGCGCTTGCCGGCGAACCAGGCCGCCAGCGGTGCCTTCAAGCGTCCGCGCGTTTCGATCCGGGTCTTGATCGAAGAGATCGCCCGATCGACGACCTTGCGCGATTCCGGCGTCAGATACTGGGTGGCATAGGCATCCAGCTTGGCGGCCATCGCCGGATCGGCCGACCCGCCGCCCAGCCGCGCCAGCGCCTGGCTGCGCGCCGATACGTCGATCAGCGCCTCATATTGCTGGCGATGCGCCAGCACATAATCGACCGCCAGCATCGGATGCTCGTAACCCACCGCGCTGATGATCGCCGCGCTGGTCGTCTTGCCCGGCTCGTCAGTCAGCGCCAGGTCCAGTGCCTGAGCGGCAAGCTTCTGGTCCTTCGCCCCGCCCAGCAGGGCATAGGTGCTGCTCTTCTCCAGATCGGACTTCGCGCCCTTCGCCATGGCGCGCAGGCGGTCCCAGATCGCCTGATCGGCATTCTTGGCGATGATCGACAGCCATGTGTTGCGCAGCGGCCCGTCAAGCGCCGTCGGATCGGTCGTTAGCGCGGCGAACCGGCGATTGGCTTCGGCCACCACCGCCTTGTCGCCCATGTCGCCCAGCGTCGATACCAGCGACTGGCGCAGGACGGGAACCTGCGGGCCTTCGCCAGCCTTGGGATCATAGCCGATCGACGCCAGCACCGGCGTCAGCTTGCGCGAGGCATAGGCGATCACCCGGCCCTGCGCCGCCGCGTCGCCGTCCAGCATGTCATAGGCGCTGCTGAGGTAGGACGGCACTTCGGCCATCACCGCAGGCGTGGCCGACGCCGGCACCGCGTCCACCAGATCCAGCGCCAGCCCGATCGGCTGATAGCCCCCAAGGCCAAGCTGGAAATTGTCCGCGAGCAGGCCGGTCTGGTCGATGCTGGCCAGCTTCGTGAAGTCCTTCGCCAGCGCCTTCACATTGGCTTGCGGATAGAGCGAGCGGAAATAGCCCGTCTGCCCGGCATTGACGATGTACGCGCCGCAGCCCGGCAGCGTGACCTGGCCGTTGCCCTGAAGGATCAGGCGCTGCGCCTCCCCGCCGATCGTCTGCGCCTTCACCGGCACGTTCCACTTGAGCGGCGTCTTGCTCTTCTGGTCGCGGCTGAATTCGCCCTGGCTCAGCGTCAGGACGGTCTGGCCGCCCTTGCACTGGGCGCTGTCCACCTTGACCAGCGGGATGCCCGGCTGGCTGGTGAAATCGTGGGCGATGCTGACCAGCCCCTTCGCGCCCGCGCCCTCGACCGCCTTCCACAGGTCGTCGGTGACGGTGTTGCCGTAAGCGTGCGCCTTCATATAGGCCTGAATGCCGGCCTTCCAAGCATCCTCGCCGGCATAGCCTTCCAGCATGGTGATGACCGCCTCGCCCTTCTGGTAGGTGATGGCGTCGAACGCCTGGTTCACCTGATCGACGGTCGTGATCTTCTGCACGACGGGGTGCGTGGTGGCGAGCGAATCGAGGCTCATCGCCGCCTCCCGCCCGTCGACGCGGGTCAGCAGCATCTCCCAGTCGGGCTGCAGCTTGTCGGTGACCTTGGTCGCCATCCAGCTGGCAAAGCCCTCGTTCAGCCACAGATCGTCCCACCAGGCCATGGTGACGAGGTCGCCGAACCACTGGTGCGCCATTTCATGCGCAACGGTTTCGTAGATGCGGCGCTTGGTCGCTTCGGACGTGAAGCGCGGATCGACCAGCAGCGCGCGTTCGAAGGTGAAGATCGCGCCCCAATTCTCCATCGCGCTGAAGAACTGGCTCTGACCCGGCCCTGCGACATTGTCGAGCTTGGGCAGCGGATAGGGCACGCCGAAATAATCGTTATAATAGGGCAGGATCGCCGCCGACGCGTCGAGCGCCAGCTGCGCCTTGCCGGTGTTGCCCTTGCCGGTGATCACGCCGACTTCGGTGTTGCCCGCCATCTTCGTCGCGCGGTCGAGTTCGCCAAGGCCGAAGAAGAGCAGGTAGGACGACATTTTGGGGCTGGTGCCGAATGTCACCCGCGTCTTGCCGCCGCCCAGGTCCGTGGACGATTTGACGGGCATGTTGCCGACCGCCATCTGTCCTGTCGGCACCACGGCCGACAGGTCGAACGTCGCCTTGTAGCTCGGTTCGTCGAAGCTCGGCACGAAACGGCGCGCGTCGGGCGCCTCGAACTGGGTGAAGAGCGCGCGCTTCGCCGCGCCGGCATTGTCCGTATAGTCGAGCGCGAACAGGCCGTTCGCCTGTTGGTTGATGACGCCCGCATAGGCGATGGCGAGCTGATAGCGGCCCGGCGCGACCGGCTTGCCGAAATCGAGCGTCACGGTCTGCGCCTCGGCATCGACCTTCGCCGTCCCCTTGACCGGCTTGCCGCCCGCGCCCGTCAGCGTGACCTCGCCGAAGCTCAGGTCAGCCGCGTTCAGCACCAGCACGGGTTGGCTTTGCGCGACCGTCACGTCGATCACCGTCTTGCCGGTGAATTTGAGGTTGGCTGCGTCCGGCGTCACCTCGATCGCATAATGGCTGGGCGCCGCGCCGCGCGGCAGCTGCGTGGTGACGCCGGCGGCGGGTCCGGCCGGAACCGTGCTCTGCGCCATCGCCGGGAAGGCGAGCGCGATGGGGGCAGCCGCAACCAGCAGCGGCAGGATCTTGGTCAAGGACATAGGCGATGGGACTCCGACACGTCTGAACGATGCGCGGCACCCTAGGCCGCGCCCGATGAACGCGGGATCAACCGTTTCGCGCCCACGGTCAAGCGATGCCGTGCCCGCGCCATGTCATTCGTCGAACCTTGTTGCCCATTCGTCAAACAGGGCGGCGCGGATCAGCCCCTGCCGCGATAGCCCGGCACGTCCTGCGGCGGCAGCCACAGCCCGGCGGGCGGCTCGCCCGATTGCCAGAACACGTCGATGGGGATGCCCCCGCGCGGATACCAGTAGCCGCCGATGCGCAGCCACACCGGCCGCATCTCCGCAAACAGCCGCTCGCCGATCCCCACCGTGCAATCCTCGTGGAAGGCGGCATGGTTGCGGAACGCGCCCAGGAACAGCTTCAGCGACTTCGACTCGACGATCGTCTCGGCCGGGGCATAGTCGATCACCAGATGGGCGAAGTCGGGCTGACCCGTCACCGGGCAGAGCGAGGTGAATTCGGGCGCGGTGAAACGCACCAGATAGGGCTTGCCGGGACGCGGATTGGGCACATAGTCGAGCACAGCCTCTTCCGGGCTGGCGGGCAAGGCACTGGTCTGCCCCAGATGCAGGGGCGTCTTGCTAAGGTCGGTCATGGGCGGCCATCTACGCCATCGCACGGCCAATGTCATGCCCGCGCATTGTTCACTTGCGGTTCAGCCGATCTTGTGCCTTGGCACAGGGGCCATGGGGTCCATTCACCGTTCGTTGCTTGTTGCCGCGTCCTTGCTGTTCGCCACTGCCGCCCATGCGCAGCAGGCGCAGGATGCCGCGCCCGTCTTCTCGCTGCCGCCGTCCAATCCCGCGCCCGCGTCGGACCCCACCCGGCAGGGGCCGGAACTCGACGTCTTCCGCGAGCCCGCCACGCCCCGCGCCGCGCCGACGGTCGTCACGCCGACGATCAACCCGCCTCCGCCCGTCGTCGCGCAGCCCGCGCCGCAGACCCAGCCGCCGGCCGCCCGGCCGCAGCGGCCGCCCTCCGCCACGCCGGCCGAGGACCGCCCCGCCGCCCCGCCGCCCGCCGCCCAGCCGCAGCCCGAAAACGCATCGACGCCGGACGAAGCCCCAGCGCTCCAGCCGACCCCGCCTCCCGCCACCAACGCGGTAGAACCCGCTCAGTCCAGCCCAACGCCAGTGCCGGTCACACAGGACGAGGGCGGCAGCGCCCTGCCCTGGATCGTCGGCATCGTCCTGGCCGTGGCAGCGCTTGCAGCGGGCTTCCTCTTCATCCGCCGCCGCAAGGCCGCCCTGCCCACCGAACCCGCGGTCGCAGCCGAACCGCAACCCGCCCCACCACAACCCCGCCCAGCGCCCGCCGCAAAGCCCGCGCCGCCTCCGTCCCCACCCACGCCGGCTCCCGTCCCCGCCACCGATCGCCCCTGGCTGGACATGGACTTGGCCGTCACCCAGGCCCGCTTCTCGCTGCTCGGCGTGACCGTCAGCTACAGCCTCCTCCTGCACAATCGCGGCGAACGGCCCGCGCGGGAGGTGATGGTGCGCGGGCTGCTCGGCAATGGCGGCGCACAGCAACAGGCGTTGTTGGAAGGTTTCTTCGCTGGGCAGGACGGCCTGCCGCTGCACAGCGTCGTCGCCATCGCGCCGGGCGAGACGCAGAGCCTGTCGGGCGAACTGCGCCTGTCGCCGGAACAGATCGTGCCGGTGGAGATGGGCCAGCGCAGCCTGCTCATTCCGATCGCCGCGTTCGACGCCGCCTATCTGTGGGGTGAACAGGATGCCGAACCGGCAGGCCACGGCCGCACCGCCCGCGCCTTCGTCGTCGGGCAGGAGCAGGAACCGCCGGCTGACCGGCTCGCGCCCCTCCGCCTCGATCAAGGGCCGCGCCAATACCGCCGCCCCGCCGCGCGCGCCGCGGCCGAACTGACGCCCGCCTGACCCCTTCCCACCGCCGCTCCGGCATCCTACTACTCGTCCCGTTCCCCGGCGAAGGCCCAGGAACAACCGACATATTCAGCCAACATATTGGCATCAGACGTAAAGGCAGGGCATGACCATCTTCGTTACCACCGACGAACTGGCGGAGCAGCTGGGTACGCCGAACCTCGTCATCCTTGACGCCAGCCTTTTCCTGCCCGGCACGCCGCGCGACCCGCGCGCCGAATTCGAAGCCGCCCATATTCCCGGCGCAGCCTATCTGGACCTGCCCACCCTCAACGATCCGGACGATCCAACGCCCGGCATGTTGCCCCCCGACGCGATGATGACGGATCGGGCGCAGGCGCTCAGCATCCATCCCGACAGCCGCATCATCGTCTATGACAACAGCCCGACGCACAGCGCCGCGCGCGGATGGTGGATGATGCGCGTCTATGGTCTTGGCGCATCTGCTGCGATCCTGGACGGCGGCCTGCCCAAATGGGTGGCGGAGGGGCGCGCGATCGAAAGCGGCCCCGCCTCCCCAACGCGCGGCTCCGCGATCGCGCGGCTCGACCGGACGCAGGTCCGCACCAAGGCCGACCTGATCGCCAATCTCGCCAGCGGCGGCGCGCAGGTGATCGACGCGCGCGGCGCAGGCCGCTTCACCGGCGCGGAGGCGGAACCGCGCCCCGGCATGGCATCCGGCCATATTCCGGGCAGCCGCAACCTCCCCTCCTCCGCGCTGTTCGACGCCGACAACCGGATGAAGCAGGGCGACGAACTGCGCCGCCTGTTCGTGGAGGCGGGCACGGATTTCGACCGCCCCATCATCACCAGCTGCGGCAGCGGCGTCACCGCCGCCATCCTGCTCGCGGGGCTGGAGACGCTCGGCAAGACCGACGTGTCGCTCTATGACGGCAGCTGGTCGGAATGGGGCTTCGACCCCGCAACGCTCAAGGCGACGGGCGCGGCGTGAGCGAGAATGATACGCGCAAGCCGCTGACGAAGCTGGCGCAGGCCGGGCGCAGGCCGGAATGGACCGGCATGCCGGGGCAGCCCGGCGGTATCGTCAGCCCGCCGGTGTGGCGTGCCTCCACCATCCTCTACGATGATGTCGCGCACCTGCGGAAGGCGGCGGCCACCAGCACGCATGAACGGCTCTTCTACGGGCGGAAGGGAACGCCGACCGCCTGGTCTCTGGCCGACGCGCTCACCGAACTGGAACCCGGCGCGGACGGCACGATGCTTTTCCCCTCCGGCGTGGCGGCGATAGGCTGCGCGCTCATGGCGGTGCTCAAGCCCGGCGACCGGCTGCTGATGGTCGACAGCGCCTATGACCCCACCCGCAATTTCTGCGAACAGGTGCTGCGCCCCTGGGGCGTCGAGACCATCTATTATGATCCGACCGGCGCCTCGCTCGACGGCCATCTTGCCGACGGGCCGATCCGCGCGCTCTTCCTCGAAAGCCCCGGCAGCCTGACTTTCGAGGTGCAGGACGTGCCCGCGCTCGCCGCCTGGGCGAAGGCGAACGGGGTCGTCACCCTCATCGACAATACATGGGCGACGCCGCTCTATTTTCCGGCGCTGTCCCACGGCGTCGATATTTCCATCCTCGCGGGCACCAAATATATCGTCGGCCACAGTGACGTGATGATCGGCAGCGTCAGCGCCAATGCCGACTGGTTCGGCCGCATCCGCCAGACCGCCTATCTGTTCGGCCAGATGGTCAGCCCGGACGACGCCTGGCTCGCCTCGCGGGGCCTGCGCACGCTCGGCATCCGCCTTGCCCAGCATCGCGACAGCGCGCTCGCCATCGCCCATTGGCTGAAGGACCAGCCCGATGTCGCCCGCGTGCTCCACCCCGCCCTGCCCGACTGTCCGGGCCATGATCTGTGGCGGCGCGACTTCAGCGGCTCCACCGGGCTGTTCACCTTCATCCTGAACGGTGACGACGAGGCGGCGCGCGCCGCATTGATCGACGGGCTCTCCCATTTCGGCATCGGCTACAGCTGGGGCGGGTTCGAGAGCCTCGCCCTGCCCGTCGATCCGGCCCGCTATCGCAGCGCCACCCGCTGGGACGCGGAAGGGCCGGCCGTCCGCCTCCATATCGGGCTGGAAGACCCGGCCGACCTGATCGCCGATCTTGACGCGGGCCTCGCCCGTTTCCGGGCCGTGCGCGATGGGGGTCGCGCCTGACCGCGGGGCCGACTATATTCTCCCCATGCCGCCGCTCACCCTCCTGCTGATCTTTGTCGCCACCGTCGCCGGGATGGAGGGTTTCGCCTATGTCATGCACCGCTGGGTGATGCACGGACCCGGCTGGTTCCTGCACGCCAGCCACCATCGCCCCCGCACCGGCATGTGGGAGGCGAACGACCTCTATTTCGTCATATTCGCGCTGCCCTCCATCCTGCTCCTGCTGGGCGGCGTGCAATGGGGCTGGGGCGGCTGGGCGACGGCGATGGGCGCGGGGATCGCCGCCTATGGCGCTATCTATCTGGGCTTCCACGACATCATCGTGCATCAGCGGGTGCGCAACCGCTATGTCGCGCGCTCGCGCTATATGAAGCGGATCGTCCAGGCGCACCGGCTGCACCATGCGGTGGAGACGAAGGAGGGCACGGTCAGCTTCGGCTTCCTCGTCGCGCCGCATCCGACCGCGCTCAAGCGCCAGCTCGCCCACAACGGCCGCGCGGGCGTGCGCGCCGCGCGCGGCGTCGAACCAGTCGCGCCGCAGCCCTGAAGGCGGCCTTTCCTAATCGCGCCGTCTGCGCTTCACTGAGGCCATGCCAGGCCCCCGCCCGACCTCCTCGTAATGCCTCGTTTCACCCCTCACGCGCCAAAGGCGGGGAAGCGTCGCGAGCGCTTCGGGGACGCTTTGGGGACGCGTGCGAGAGGCCTCGCGAGCGCGTCGCGGGCGAAAATCGCGGTTTTGCGTGGCGTAACGGTGTGAACTTCGGTCGCGCTGATTTCGCGGGACGGTCATTGGCATTTACCACCGCCGCCCTACATCCCCTGCACCACCAGATAAGGCGACGACAGCGATGACCCTTACCCGCACCGAAACCGACAGCATCGGCGCCATCGAAGTGCCGGCCGACGCCTATTGGGGCGCGCAGACGCAGCGCAGCGTCGAGAATTTCCCCTTCGGCGCAACGGAACGGATGCCGATCGAGATCGTGCACGCGCTCGCCATCGTGAAGCAGGCGGCGGCGCGGGTTAACCGCACCCACGGCCTCGACCCGCAAATCGCCGACGCGATCGAGACCGCCGCGGCGGAGGTCGCCGCCGGCGACCATGACGACCAGTTCCCGCTCGTCATCTGGCAGACCGGCAGCGGCACCCAGTCCAACATGAACGTCAATGAGGTCATTGCCGGCCGCGCCAATGAAATCCTGACCGGCGCTCGCGGAGGCAAGTCCCCCGTCCATCCCAACGACCATGTCAACCAAGGGCAATCGTCGAACGACAGCTTCCCCACGGCCATGCACGTCGCCGCCGCGCTGGCCGCCACCCGTCGCCTGCTACCTGCGCTCCAGCGGCTCGAAAACGCGCTGCTCGACAAGGCCAAGGCCTGGAACCATATCGTGAAGATCGGCCGCACCCATCTTCAGGACGCGACGCCGCTGACGCTGGGGCAGGAGTTTTCGGGCTACTATACGCAGATCCGCCTGGCCCGCACGCGCACCATGCCACTCGTCGAACATGGCCTCGCCCGCCTGGCGCAGGGCGGCACTGCGGTGGGCACCGGCCTCAACGCGCCGGAAGGCTTTGGCGAGGACATCGCGCGCGAAATTTCGGCCATCACCGGCTTCCCCTTCGAAACCGCGCCGAACAAGTTCGAGGCGCTGGCGAGCCATGACACGCTGGTCGATTTTTCCGGCCGCCTGAACAGCATCGCGGTCGCGCTCACGAAGATCGCCAACGATATCCGGCTGCTGGGGTCAGGCCCGCGCTCCGGTCTTGGCGAGCTGGACCTGCCCGCCAACGAACCGGGCAGTTCCATCATGCCCGGCAAGGTCAACCCGACCCAGTGCGAGATGTTGACTATGGTCGCGGCGCAGGTGATCGGCAATCATCAGGCAGTGACGATCGGCGGCATGCAGGGCCATATGGAACTCAACGTCTTCAAGCCGCTGATCGGCGCGGCCGTGCTTCGCTCCATCCATCTGCTGAGCGTCGGCATGGACAGCTTCGTCGAACGCTGCATCGAGGGACTGGAAGCCAATGAGGGGCGGATCGCGGAGCTGGTCGACCGATCGCTGATGCTGGTCACCGCGCTCGCGCCCGAGATCGGGTACGACAATGCCGCCGCGATCGCCAAGCATGCCCATAAGAACGGCCTGACGCTGCGCGAGGCGGGGCTGGAACTGGGGCTGGTGGACGCCGAGTCGTTCGACCGACTGGTGCGGCCTGAAAATATGGTGTGAGAGTGGCGGAACCGGCGGCGTTGCGATACATTAACTTGGCATGAAGAAGAAAAGCCTCACCCCCGACGCACCGCTGGTGACGATCCGCCCGCCGAAGAAGGCCGGGCTGCTGCGAAAGGTCGCGCGGGTGGGCGCGACGGTGGTCGCGGCGCGCGTCGCCGCCGCCACCGGCAAGAAGGGCGTCGTTGGCCTGCTCGCCGGGGCCGGCGCGAAGCGGGTCATCATGCGCTATCCTGCCGGCGCGCTGTTCGTGACTGGCGCCTATATGGCCGGCAAGCTTTACGAGGCCAAGCGCGAGGCGCAGCGGCGCAAGACGCAGAAGCTGCTAACCGATCAAAGCGGCGACCATGCCGGGAACGACGCCATCCCGATCGAAAGCGCGCGCAAAACCGGCAAAGCCTAAAGCGCTGCCTGCCACTGGCGGATTGCTTCGATGGGCCAGGTCAGCATCAGGATGTTGAGCGCCAGATTGTCGCGGATGATGGCGAGCGCGAGCAATTCCATGAGGATGGCGACGGCGATAGTGACGCGCACGGGCGCGCGCGCCGCGAAGAGGAACCCGGCCGTCATCATCCCGATATCGCTCATGGAATTGACGATGGAGTCGCCCGAATAGCCGAGTGCGATGGTCGCCGTCCGATAGCGGTCGATGATGATCGGGGAATTTTCGAGGATTTCCCAGGCCGATTCCACCGCCACCGCGGCGGCGAGCCGGATGCCGAGCGGCTTCCCGCGCAGCAGCCAATTCGCGAGGGCGTAGAAGAGGAAGCCGTGGATGATGTGACTGAGGCTGTACCAGTCTGCGATATGCTGGCTGTTGCCGCTGTCGAGCGCGCCGTGCCATAACTCCACGCGCCCGCAAGCACAGATGGACGGCCGGTGCATCAGGAACAGGATCAGGCACGCTGCTGCCGCGACCAGTGCGGCAACAATGAAGCCCCGCCGATTGCCGCTGCTGCCCCTGCCCCTCATCCGTCTCGTTCCCCACCCTCTTGCAAAAAACCCGCTTCGGCGTCACTAGCGGCCATGGCCGACAGCATCCAGAACCAGACCCCCGACTTCAAGCGCCGGGGCCTGCTCTTCGTTCTGTCCTCGCCTTCGGGCGCGGGCAAGTCCACCATCGCGCGCAAGCTGCTCGCCGCCGAGCCGGATCTGTCCATGTCGGTATCCGCCACCACGCGGCCGATGCGGCCGGGCGAGGTGGACGGCAAGGACTATCATTTCGTCGATATCGAAGAATTCCGCCGCATGGCGAACGACCAGGAATTCCTCGAATGGGCCCATGTGTTCGGCCAGCGATACGGTACGCCGCGGGCGCCGGTGGAAGCGATGCTGAAGTCCGGCAAGGATGTGTTGTTCGACATCGACTGGCAGGGCGCGCAGCAGTTGCACCAGATCGCGGGCGGGGATGTCGTGCGCATCTTCATCCTGCCCCCGTCGATGGAGGAACTGGAGCGCCGGCTGCGCGGACGCGCGACCGACAGCAACGAAGTGATCGAGGGCCGCATGGCCCGCGCCGCTGGCGAGATCGCCCATTGGGACGGATATGATTATGTCCTGTGCAATGTGGATGCGGAGGATTGTTTCCAGCGGGTCCAGACCATCCTGCATGCCGAACGGATGAAGCGCAGCCGCCAGACCGGCCTCATCGGCTTCATCCGCAAGCTGAGCCGCTATCATCAGGAAGACTGAGCGCGTCACCGCTGCGATATGCGCGTCCGGTCGCGGATAGGACAGCTATTCGTCGAACCCTGCCGGAACGGCCCAGTCGGGATGGGTCCAGGCCATCGCCTTGAACAGGGTGCCCATCTGGTCTGAATCAGTCAGGCGGCGGCGGGCGGTGTCCACCTCCAGCGCGCGGTCCGGGCTGGCGGCGGCGAGTTGATCGGCGCGGGCATGGATCCCGAGTTGCGCCAGGAAATCGCCCTGCCCGGTTGGACCGTGCACCCGCAGCCCCGCTTGCCGCGCCATATTGCCCAGCATGGTGAAATCGACGTGGGTGGTGAGGTCCACCTCGCCCGGATCGGCGAAGGGATCGGCGAAGGCGTGGTCTTTGACCGCCTGAAGCGTGTCGCCCAGGGCCGGGCCTTCATAGCCATAGTCGATCAGGATCGCGACGCCGCCCTGTTTGGCGATGCGGTTGGCGAGCGCATAGGCGATGCCCGCGCCGACGATGGGGGATTCGATGATCGCGCCGTCCTCCGCCTGCGCAGCAAGCGGCGGAAGGCCCGATTCGATGCGGCGATAGCCGGGGACGGCGAGGAAGCGCCCTTCCGCTTCCCGCGCGACCACGACGCGCTCCCGCCATTCGTCGGCGACGCGGACGCACTGGCGCACCGGCAGCGCGTCGAAAAATTCGTTGGCGACCACCAACAGCGGGCCTTTTTCCGGCAGGCTGTCGATCGTGTCGTGGTGGACGGCGGTGGGAAGCATCGCCCGTTGCCGGTCGCGCAGGACGGGGCTGGTTTCCACCAGATGCGGTTTGGGCACGAGCGCCGCCCGTTCCATCGCGCGCAGCGCATCCGACGCCAGCGTACCGCGCCCCGGCCCCAGTTCGACATAGGCGGGGTCTGGCCGCCGGCCCGAGCGCATCCACACATCCGCAAGCGCGAGGCCGACCAGTTCCCCGAACATCTGGCTGATTTCGGGGGCGGTGGTGAAATCGCCGTCCGCCCCCAGCGGATCGCGGGTGGCGTAATAATGCTGGTTCGCCTCCCCGATATAATGGGCGACGGAGATCGGCCCGCCCGCAGCGATCTGGCGCGCCAGCCGGCGGGCGAGCGGTTCGGCACCTTCCGGGACTGATTCAGCCGACACTGGCGCTGCCGGCGACCGGCTCCACCCGCAGGCGGCGGCGCTTCGCCGTCGCGATGAGGTAGAGGCCGCCGACGATCATCGGGATGCAAAGCCACTGCCCCATGTGCAGGCCGGTGCGCGCGGCGAACTCCATCAGCTGGGCGTCGGCTTCGCGGACATATTCGACAGCGAAGCGGAAGCAGCCATAGCCGAGCAGGAAGAGGCCTACGAGCTTGCCGGGTTCGTAGCGCGCCTTCGTCCGCCAGAAGGCATAGGCGAGGATGAGGAACAGCAGCACGCCTTCCAGCAGCGCTTCGTAGAGCTGGCTGGGATGGCGGGGATAGGGTCCGCCGGTCGGGAAGATGATGGCCCAGGGAACGTCGGTTTCCTTGCCCCAAAGCTCTCCGTTCACGAAGTTGGCGAGCCGGCCGAAAAAGAGGCCGAAAGGCACCACGCAGGCGACATAGTCGTGGATGCGCAGCCAGCTGAGCTTTTCCTTCCACGCCATGTAGAGGATGCCGAGCGAGACGCCGATCGCGCCGCCGTGAAAGGACATGCCGCCATTCCACAGCTTGAAGATGTCGAGCGGGTGGCTGAGGATTTCGGGCTGGTAGAAGATCACATAGGCGAGGCGGCCGCCGATGATGATGCCGAGCGTGGCGTAGAAGATCATGTCGTCGGCATGGCGGCGCGCCATCGGCGATCCGGGCTGCGCCACCAGTTTCAGCAGATACCAGTAGCCGATCAGGATGCCCGCCAGATAGGCGAGGCTGTACCATTTGATGGTGAAGAAGCCGAGGTCGAGGGCCACGGGGTCCAGCCCCAGATCTTCGAAACGAATGGCGCCCGAAGCGGCGGCGGCGAGGTCCAGGATCAAAATCGAGCCCCTTAAAGGATGAGGAGTGCGGCCATAGAGCAAGCGCGTCCGAAGATGAAGGGGCGACGGGCGATTCGGTCGCGTCCCGGCCGGTCCACCGCTTCCTACGAAGTTCATACCGTTACGCCACGCAAAACCGCCGAAAATGCCCGCGACGCGCTCGCGAGGCTTCGCGCAAGCGCCGCCGACGCTTCCGCCACGCGCTCGCGACGCCTCTCGTCCTATCGAGCGTCGCGGTGGATAGGAGTGTCGAGCGAGGGGTGGGCCGCAGGTCATGAGGCGGAGTGGACCAGTGGCGGGGTGGATAGGAAAGGCGCGAGGAAGCGGGATGCCGGGTCGCGTTACCCGATCATCGTCACCCCAGCGGAAGCTGGGGTCTCAGGCGGCGGCGCGCAGTGGCCTGAGATGCCAGCCTGCGCTGGCATGACGGCGGGGGGCGAATTCTTGTCCGTCTCCCCTCCTTTGAGGGAGGGGCCGGGGGTGGGTAGGCGAGCGCAGCAAGCAGCGCTACGCTGCCTATCCATGCGACGCGTTCCCGAACATATGACTGCTAACGCCCGTGCCTTGCGGAACGGCCAGACAGACGCGGAGAGACAAGTATGGCGCCGCATTTCACGCTACCGCCCGCGCTTTACACGACAATTGGTTGTCGGCCCTTATATCGTCGATCTAGCGTGCCGGTCAGCTAAGCTCGCAGTGGAATTCGACGGTTCCCAGCATCTGGATGCCCGAGCCTATGATGACCTGCGGACGGAGTTCCTGATCGAGAATGGTTGGACGGTATTGCGTCTCTGGAACGGCGACGTTTTCGAAAATCCCGACGGGGTGGTGGAAGCCATCTTGCACAAGGCCGCCGAGTGCCTCGGCGGAACCCACCCCCAACCCCTCCCTTCCAGGGAGGGGAGACGAACTTAGCCGGCCGTCCCTTCTATTTCTTCTTGCCGAAGTCCACGGTCACGACGTTGGAGCCGTCTTCGCTCGTCACCTGCGGGGCGTCGTTTTCGGCTTCCTCGTGGGGCTGGGGCGCGTCGTCGTCCGAGTTGACCTGGAACTGGAGCGCGAAGTTGACGGCGGGATCGACGAAGGCGGTGATCGCCGCGAAGGGGATGTAGAGGTGCGCCGCGACCTGGTTGAAGGTCAGGCTCACCTCGAAATGGCGGTCGCTGACCTTCAAGTCCCAGAATTTATTCTGGAGGACGATGGTCATTTCGTCCGGGAAGCGCTCCACCAGATGGCGCGGGATGTCTACGCCGGGCGCCTGCGTCTTGAAGGTGATGTAGAAGTGATGCACGCCGGGCAAGCCGCCGGTTTCCTGCACTTCGCCAAGAACGCGGCCGACGACCGCGCGCAGCGCCTCCTGCACGATCTCGTCATAGGGAATCAGGCTGTCGGGCAGGTCGTCGCTCATGGGCCAATGTCCTAGCGGCGGGAAACGGAGGGTCAACCCCGCCCGCGCGATTGCATGCGTGGCGGGACACGCTATAGGGCGGCCATGCGCACGGCCGAGATTCACCGCAACACCGCGGAAACGCAGATCGACGTCACCGTCAACCTGGACGGCACGGGGCTCTATTCCGTATCGACCGGCATCGGCTTCTTCGACCATATGATCGAGCAGCTGTCGCGCCATTCCCTGATCGACATGGACGTGAAGACGGTGGGCGACCTGCATGTCGACCAGCATCACACGACCGAGGATACGGCGATCGCGATCGGTGAGGCGGTGGCGAAGGCGCTGGGCGACAAGCGCGGCATTTCCCGTTACGGCAGCGTCTATTCCCCGATGGACGAGACGCTGACGCGCGTGGCGCTCGACATTTCGGGCCGGCCCTGGCTGGTGTGCAAGCTGCCCTTCACCGTGCAAAAGATCGGCGAATGGGACGCGGAGATGGTGGAGCATTTCTTCCACAGCTTCGCGCAGGCGGCGGGCATCACGCTGCACATCGAAAATCTTTATGGCGGCAACAACCACCATATCGTCGAAAGCGCGTTCAAGGGCCTGGCCCGGGCGTTCCGGCAGGCGGTGGAGATCGACCCGCGCAAGGCGGACGCGATCCCGTCGACCAAGGGCATATTGTAAGAGGTCATGGCGATGTTCCTGATTTCCATCACCTACACCGCCCCTCTTGAGCAGATCGACGCCCATCGGCCGGCACACCGCGATTGGCTGGATGCGGCGATCGCGGACGGGTGGCTGCTGCTGGCGGGACCGCGCGAGCCGCGCACCGGCGGCGTGCTGCTGGCGCGGGGCACGCGGGCCGAGTTGCAGGAGAAGGCGGCGGGCGACCCCTTCTTCCTCAACGGACTGTCCACGTTCGAGCTGATCGAGTTCATACCGGTCAAAGCCGCTGCGGGCGTGACGCTGGAGAGCCTGCTGGCGTGACCATCGCCCTCATAGACTATGGCGCGGGCAACCTCCATTCGGTGCACAATGCGCTGCGCAAGGCGGGGGCAGACGATGTCGTCATCACCGCCGACGCCGAAACCGTGGCGCGCGCGGACCGCATCGTCCTGCCGGGCGTGGGGGCGTTCCGCGCCTGCCGCGACGCGCTGGTCGGGATCGACGGCATGGTCGAGGCGATGGGCGAGGCGGTCGGCAAGCGCGGCACCCCTTTCCTGGGCGTGTGCGTCGGCATGCAGTTGCTGGCCGATGCGGGCGAGGAGTTCGGGCGGCACGAGGGGCTAGGCTGGATCCCCGGCACGGTGCGGGTGATCGAGCCGGCCGACCCGGAGACCAAGGTTCCGCACATGGGCTGGAACGATGTGACGCTGACGGACGGCGCGCCGGCGCTGCTGGAGGGCGGGGAAGCCTATTTCCTGCACAGCTATCATTTCGACGCAACCGATCCGGCCGATGTCGCGGCGGTCACCGACCATGGCGGGCCGCTGGTCGCGGCGGTGGCGCGCGACACCATCATCGGCTGCCAGTTCCACCCGGAAAAGAGCCAGCGCTACGGCCTTTCCTTCCTGTCCCGTTTTCTGGAGTGGCGTCCGTGAGCCTGATCGTCTTCCCTGCCATCGACCTCAAAGGCGGTCAGGTCGTCCGCCTGGCCGAGGGCGACATGGACCGCGCCACCGTCTATGGCGACGATCCCGCCGCACAGGCTGTCCTCTTCGCGCAAGCAGGCGCGCAGCATCTGCATGTCGTCGACCTGGACGGCAGCTTCGCCGGCCATGCGGTGAACGCGGCGGCGGTCGAGGCGATCGTCGAGGCCTTTCCGGGTCATGTCCAGCTGGGCGGCGGCATCCGCAACCGGGAGGCGGTGGAGCGCTGGTTTGACCTCGGCGTATCGCGCATCGTGATCGGCACGGCGGCGCTCAAGGATCCCGCCTTCGTCAAGGCGGCGGCGCGCGACTTTCCCGGCGGGATCGTGGTGGCGGTGGATGCGCGGGACGGCTTCGTCGCGACGGACGGCTGGGCCGAAAAGAGCGACATGGCGGTGATCGATCTGGCCCGCAGGTTCGAGGATGCGGGCGTCGCCAGCTTGCTCTTCACTGATGTGGGCCGCGACGGGTTGCTCAAGGGGTGTAATATCGACGCGACGGTGGACCTTGCCCGCGCGACCGGCATTCCGGTGATCGCCAGCGGCGGCGTCGCGGGCATCGCCGACATTCGGGTGCTCAGCCTTCATGCCGACGAGGGGATCGAAGGCGTCATCACCGGCCGTGCGCTGTATGACGGGCGACTGGACCTCAAGACCGCGCTGGCGGTGGCGCAGGCGGCGGCGTGACAGCATGACCGTCCGTACCCGCGTCATCCCCTGCCTCGACGTCGCCAACGGGCGCGTGGTGAAGGGCGTCAATTTCGTCGACTTGCGCGACGCCGGCGATCCGGTGGAGCAGGCCAAGCTCTATGACGCGGCGGGGGCGGACGAACTCTGCTTCCTCGACATCACTGCCAGCCATGAGGCGCGCGGGACGATATTGGATGTGGTGCGCAGGACCGCCGAGGTCTGCTTCATGCCGGTGACCGTGGGTGGCGGGGTGCGCAGCGCGGAGGATGCGCGCGCGCTGCTGCTCGCAGGCGCCGACAAGGTCGCGGTGAACAGCGCCGCCGTCGCGCGGCCCGAGATCGTGGCGGACATCGCCGACCGGTTCGGCAGCCAGTGCATCGTCGGATCGGTGGACGCGCGACGCGTCAGCGAGGGCAAGTGGGAAATCTTCACCCATGGCGGGCGCAAGCCGACCGGAATCGATGCGCTGGACCATGCGCTGCGGCTGGCGGAACTGGGCGCGGGCGAGTTGCTCGTCACCTCGATGGATGGAGACGGCACGCGGCGGGGCTATGACCTGGCGCTGACCCGCGCCATCGCCGACGCCGTATCCGTGCCGGTGGTGGCGAGCGGCGGGGTCGGGACGCTCGACCATCTGGTCGAGGGGGTGGTGGAGGGACACGCCAGCGCGGTGCTGGCGGCGTCGATCTTCCATTTCGGCCAGCACAGCATTGCCGAGGCGCATGAGGCGCTGGCGGCGGCGGGCATCGCGGTGCGGCGGCACTGAGCTGGCCGGGACATCGCCTGCCGTACAGAAATGATTTGACGCTTCGCGCGCACGGCGCTTGATGCTGGGCCATGCGCGATACCCTACATCTTCTGGAACAGACGATCCGCGAACGCCGGAGCGCCGATCCGACCGCATCCTATGTGGCGAAGCTGGCGAGCAAGGGCCGGGCCAAGATGGCGCAGAAGCTGGGCGAGGAAGCGGTCGAGACGGTGATCGCCGCGATGGCGGGCGACCGCGACGGCGTGGTGGGCGAAAGCGCGGACCTGTTGTTCCACCTGCTGATGCTGATCGCGGACATGGACGTGCCGCTGGACGCGGTGCTGGATGAGCTGGACCGGCGCGAGGGGGTGTCGGGCATCGCGGAAAAGGCGGCGCGGCCAAAGGACTGACCGGAAAGAAATCCCGGAAAGAAATCATTCCCCCTGCGTTATGGTGTGGTTTCCCGCATCATAGCGACGAAGGGGAGGTTCCATGATTCGCTCCGTGATCGGCGGGCTGCTCGGCGGCCTGGCCCTGTTCATCACCGGCTTTCTCTTCTGGGGCACGCCGCTGTCCGCGCTGGCGATCAGCCGCGCGGACGAACAGTCGAGCGCCAATCTGCAGGCCGCGCTGGCGCAGGCACTGAACGCCACCGGCACCGGCGTCTACACCATCCCCGATCCGTCGAGTGCGCAGGGGACGATCCTGTACGGACGCGGGCCGGTGGCGCAGGTCTTCTACAATAGCGGTGGATTCCCGGTGATGGACGGCGGGTCGCTGATCGGCGGACTGATCCTGTCGCTGCTGGTGGGGCTGCTGATCGGGCTGGCGCTGCGTTTCTGCCTTCCCGACTTCATCAGCCGGGTGCGGGCGGCGATCTTCCTGTCGCTCGCCGCCGTGCTGTGGATCGACATCGGGCAGGCCGTGTTCATGCACGCGCCCTGGGGCTATATCCTCTATCTCGGCTTCAGCGATTTCGTCGGGCTGGCGCTGGCGGGGCTGATCGCTGCGAAGTTGATGGAGACGAAGGCGGCAAGCGCAACCGGCGAGGCGGGCACGCTGCACTAGGCGGCGGCGTCCGCCTCCTGCGCCATGCGGATCATGCAGGCGGCGTGGCGGTGGGCGATGGCCATACGGTCCGCGCCATAGCCGCCGCCCATGGTGCTGGCGAGCGGGATGGCGCGGGCCAGCGCCTGCCGCATCACATAGCGGTCGCGCGCGTCGAGGCCGGCATCGGTGAGCGCCAGCCGCCCCAGCCGGTCGCCGCCATGCGGATCGACCCCCGCCTGATAGAGGATGAGATCCGGCGCGAAATCATCGAGTACGCGCGGCAGCGTGTCGGCGAGGATGGCGAGATAGGCGTCGTCCTGCGTCCCGTCCGAAAGGCCGATGTCGAGCGTCGAGCGCGCCTTGCGCACCGGGAAATTCTTTTCCGCGTGGATCGACAGGGTGAAGATGTCGCTGCGGCCCGCGAGCAGCGAGGCGGTGCCGTCGCCCTGATGCACGTCGAGGTCGAGGATCAGGATGCGCGCGGCGTCCCCTTCCGCGATCAGGCGGTTGGCGGCGATGGCGAGATCGTTGAACACGCAATAGCCTGCGCCCGTGTCGCTGAGCGCGTGATGGCTGCCGCCGGCCGCATTGGCGGCGTAGCGGTGCCGCTGCGCGAGTTTCGCAGCCAGCCAGGTGCCGCCCGGCGACAGCAGGGAACGGCGCATGACCCGCTCCGTCACGGCAAAACCGATGCGGCGCTCCTTTTCCGGCGGCACCGTCATGGTCAGCACCTGATCGACATAGTCGGGATCGTGCACCGCCTCCAGCCATAGCCGCGGCATGGGTTCGGGCTGGTGCAGGGTGAAGAGGGCGGCGCTTTCCTTCAGCGCCTCCATCACCAGCCCATATTTATCGAAACGAAAGCCGCTGCCGGGTGTTGCAGGCGAGACATAGGCGGGGTGGTGAACGACGTGCAGCATGATCTTTTCGGGCTATCGCGATTTGAACGATGGCCGCTTTGCGCTATCTGGTCCAGCATGAACCGCCTTAAGATGACCCAAAGTCCATGGCTGGCGATCGCCGGCCTGATTGCCCTTCCCGTTTTCGCCCCCGCATCCGGGCAGACCCCGCCGCCCGTCGTCGCGCCGACGCTGACTCCGCCCACGGTGCAGCAGTTGCCCCCTGCGCCCCTGCCCGCGCCGATCCCGCCGCTGTCGCCGGCGCAGGAAGCCTGGGCCAATGACTGGCTGAAGAACGGAGCGGCGCAAGGATTGATGGCGCGGCAGAAGGCGAGCGGGGCGTTGAAGGGCGAGGCGCTGGTGACGGCGCTGCTCGACCGGGCGAAGGCGCTCAGCACCGGCCGGGTGGACACGGCCGACTTCCTCAACATCTGGGCGCTGCGCCCGGCCGCCTTCGATCCCCGCCCCGGCCTTGCCAAGGCTGTCGCGGAAAACCGGCTGGCGCAATGGGCGGGCGGCCTGACCCCGCCCTGGGCAGGCTATGAGACGCTGCGCAAGGGGCTCGCCAAATATGAGGCGATCCGCGACAAGGGCGGCTGGCCGACGCTGACCGCGACATCCGCCCCCGATGTCGTGCGCGCGCGCATCGCGCTGGAAGACCCGGCGGTGACGCCCAACGAGAATCTGGTCGACGTGATCCAGCGGGCGCAGCGGCGCTATGGGCTTGAACCGACCGGCCAGCTTGGCGCACGCACGCTGGCGGCGCTCAATGTCGGCGTGGACGAGCGGATCGCCGCGATCATGGCGAATATGGAACGGTGGCGCTGGATGCCGCGCAGCCTGCCCGTCAACCGGGTGCAGGTGAACATCGCCGCCGCCGTGCTGACCGTGTTCGAGGGCGACCAGCCGGTCAGTTCCATGCGCGCCGTCACCGGCAGCCCCGACAATGCGACGCCGATGCTGGCGTCCAGCATCCATTCGATCGTCGTCAATCCGCCGTGGAACGTGCCGATGTCGATCGCCAAGCGCGAGCTTTTCCCCAAAGGGCGCGCGACGCTGATCCGGCAGGGGTACAAGATCATCAAGACGCCCGAAGGCGGCGAGCGGATCGTGCAGCCGGCCGGCCCCTCCAGCGCGCTGGGCCGCTTGAAGTTCGACTTCGACAATCCCTTCGCCGTGTACCTGCACGACACGCCGTCGCGCGGCAAATTCTCGAGCTACGACCGGCTGGCGAGCCATGGCTGCATCCGCCTGGAAAAGCCCGTCGCTCTGGCCGAGAAAATGGTCGCCGCCGATCCCAATCTCAACGGCCAGATCCAGACGCTGATCGACGAGGGCAAGACGCAGCGCGTGTCGCTGCCGCAGCAGGTCGCGGTCTATCTGCTCTACTGGACCGCCTTCGCCAATAATGACGGGGTGGTCAGCTTCCGGTCCGATCCCTATGGCTGGGACAAGCTGCTGGCCTCGAAGATCGAGGCGTCGAGCCGCCGGGTCGATCCGACCGCCGCCCCTTCCCCTGCCCTCGCATCCAAGGACTGAACGCCCATGCGCAAGATCGCCCTTCTGACCCTGGCCGGCGCGCTGGCCCTTTCCGCCTGCGGCAAGAAGGAGGAGGAAGCGCCGGCGACCAACAATCTGGTCGAGCCGCCGGTCGAGAATGTCATCATCGACGAGCCCGAAGCGCCGTTGCCCGAACCGCAGAATAATGCGGCGGCGACTCCGCCCGCGCCGCCGCCGTCCGTGTCCGAACAGCAGCAGATTCAAGATGATGCGGAAGCGACCGGCATGACCGCCCGACTGCCCGAAGGCGGCGAGTCGAGCCAGCCTGCGGACGAATCGAGCACAAAGGGCGAATGAGAGCATCCGCCCCGGTCTTCAATCGGGGCGGCGCTTTTGTTATATTGTGGCCATGGATCGCCGCAATTTCACGAAGTTCGCTTTAAGCGGACTCGCTTTTTCGTTTCTGTCGGACAGCATGGGACGGGCCGCGCTACCGACCGTGCCTCAACCCGCCAGCCCGGCTCCGGTTCCGGCCGTGCCCGCCACGCCCAAATCGGTGGCCGCAAAGCCCTATGCGCCGCTGCTGGAGCGGGCCAAGGCGGCGCTGGACAACCATGCCCATCATTTCGAGCTGCGCGACCGGGTGGCGATCGTCGATTTCGACGCGCCGTCGAAGGACATGCGGATGCATATCGTCGACCTGATCGGCGGGCAGACCAGTTCCTACCTGGTGTCGCACGGTCGCGGGTCGGACCCCGCCCATTCGGGCTGGCTCCACAGTTTTTCCAACGAACCCAATTCTCTGGCGAGCAGCCAGGGCGCGTTCAAGACGGGCGACATGTATTTCGGCCAGCATGGGCGCTCCATGCGGCTGATCGGGCTGGACCCGCAGAACAACAATGCGGAAGCGCGCGCCATCGTGATCCACGGCGCGGACTATGTGAGCGAGGACCATGTCGCCGCATGGGGCAAGTGCGGGCGCAGCGAGGGCTGCTTCGCGGTCGCGCCGCACATCGTGCCGCAGGTACTGGGCATGATGGGGCCGGGGCGGATGCTCTACGCCGACAAGCTGGGCATGGCCTGAGGCTTAGCCGTTCGCCGCGACCATGGCTTCCACAGTCGGCCGGTTGGCGGCGTCGATGGTGCCGTCCGCGATCATCGCCTTGCCCATGGTCAGCGCTTCTTCCAGCATCCCTTCCTCGGTCGAGGTCTGACCCGCGCCGATCAGCGCGGAGAGCAGGAGGTTGCGGCTGATAGTGTCCTGCGGCGCTTCCTCCACGGACTTGCGCGCGAGTTTCAGCGCTTCGGCATAATAGGGGTCAGCGCCGCCCCGGTCCTGGATCGCGAGCTTGCCGTTGCCCACCTGCACCAGCGTGCCGGCCAGGATGTTGCGGACGGTGGCGTCTTCGGGCTTCGCCTCCACCACCGTGCGCCAATGGGGCAGCGATTCCTCGTAGAGCGGCGCGACCTTGTCCATCTGCCCCAGCGCGGCATAGGCGGACGCGGCGGAATAGAGCGCGTTGGCGAGGAAGCCGGCATTGTCGATCGACGCCGGATCGGCCTCGACCGCGGTACGGATGGCCGGAAGCGCGGCGTCATATTTCGCGACCGCGCCCTGATTGTCGCCCGCCTTCTGCGCTTCCTGCCCGGCGTTGAAGGCATCGACCGCTTTGTTGAAGGCGGCGATTTCCGCCTTTGTGAGTTCGCGGGCGGCGGGCGCGGTTTCGGGGGCCGGCGCTTCGGCGGGGGCCGGCGCTTCGGGCGGGGCCTGTGGCGGTTCGATATCGGCAATCTGGGCGTGGGCCGGAACCGCTGCGGTCAGGGCCAGCAGCGCGGGCAGAACGGCCTTGGTCAGCAACTGGGCCAACGTCGCATCTCCTCGTGAAAGACGAAAAAGAAGGGGGCGAATCCTGCGCCCTCTTCTTCGCCCGCGATAATGCACGAACCTGCGGGCTTGTTCCTAATCGTTTCGGATGCGGCTCATCGTGCAGAAGGCTCCGGCGACGGCGAAGTCGGCGCGGCGGCGCTCGCTGCGGCCGGCGGCTTCGGCATCCTCGCCCCATTGTTCCACTTGCCAGGCCTCATCGATCTCCGCCGCCTGCCAGACCGCGTCGAGGTCATGGCCGCCCTCGACCACGGCGAGGCCGCAGACCAGCGAGCCGCTGAGCGTCACCAGCGTCGAGAGGCCGGTGAGGGCGAAGGGATCGAGCGCCGCCACCGCTGCGCCCAGCCGCGCCAGCGTCTCATCGGGCTGCGGCACGGGGATGATGCCCCGCGTCACGGCGAAGGCGACATCGTAGCGCGCCCGCGCCCAGTCGAGCAGCGGATCCCAGGCCGCCGCCTGCCGCGCGACCAGCGCTTCGGGGCCGTCGGCGCGGTAGCAGAGCAGGTCCGATTGCGCATAGCGGGCGACGCCGGCGGCGAAGTCCGCATGGTTGGTCGCGACATGATCGATCGCGGCATTGGCAAGGCCGGTCATCGGCATGGAGGCGGGGTTCACGTCCTCCCCCTGCGCGCGCCATTCGTCCGCCACCGCTTCGGCAAGACGCTGCGTCGGCAGCGTCAGGAGCGCGCGGGCGGGGGTGCGGATCGGGCGGCCGTCCAGCGCGATCGACCAGCCATCCTCGCCCAAGACGACGGCGGCATCCTTGTAGAAGCGCTTCATTGCGGCGGCCTCTTGCGGAACAGCGCGAGCAGCAGGCGCGGCACCAGGACGAACTGGAACAGGCCGGTCAGCACCATGATCGTGCCGAACGCCTTGGCCTTCGTCCCCTGCACCCAGGAAAAACGCTGCATGATCGCGAGGAAGCCGAACATCACGATGAATGCGCCCGACAGGCGGAAGAGCGAGATGGCGAAGTGGCGCTGGCGCGCGACCTTGTCGGGATCGGACGGCGGAATCGGAGCAATCATGGCGCGCCGATATGGGCGCGAAGCTGCGCGCTGTCCATGGCGACGGCCTGCGCCCCGGAAGCGAGCAGCCTGTCCGGGCGGTGATAGCCCCAGCCGACGCCGATGGCGCGCACCCCGGCCGCCATCCCCATGTCCATGTCGAAGCTGGTGTCGCCGATCATGACGGTGGTTTCAGGCGCCGCGCCCGTTTCCGCCATCGCGGTCAGCAGCATGGAGGGGTGCGGCTTGGACGGGTGGCGATCGGCGGTCTGGAGCGTCAGGAAACGGTCGATGACGCCATGATGGGAAAGGCAGAGATCCAGGCCCCGGTCCGACTTGCCGGTGGCGACGCCCAGCAGCCAGCCCGCCGCGTCCAGTTCCACGATCAGGTCGGCGATGCCGGGATAGAGCGGCTCCTGCACGCCCTCGTCGCGGCGGAGCGCCTGAAAGGCAAGCTTGTAGCGGTCCGCCAGATGATGGTGGAAGTCGCTTTCCGCTTCGGGCAGCAGTTGCGCCATCGCGTTGGGCAAGGACAGTCCGACGACGGACAGGATCGCCAGCCGCTCGGGCGGAGTCAGCTTCACATCCTCAAAGGCGCGAGCCATGGCGGCGCAGATGCTGTGCTGGCTGTCGACCAGCGTGCCGTCGCAATCGAAGACGACGAGAGGATTGCTCATCCCTTGCGCGCACCGCCCCTGGCGCGCCGTTCGCCCTTGCGGCCCTTGCGGATCTGCTTGGCGTGCTGGCGGGCGGCCTTCTTCTCATCCTCGCGCGTGGGGGTCCGATCGATCTCGTCATCGAGCGGCAGGTCGCCGAGATTGAGGTCGAAGCCGAGTTCGGCAAGGCTGTTGGCGAAATGGGCGGGCAGCTGCGCCGTCACATCGACGCGGCCGCCATCGGGATGATCGACCCGGATGCGGCGGGCGTGGAGGTGCATCTTGCGGCTGATCGTGCCGGACAGGAACGCCTCCTTGCCGCCATATTTGCCGTCGCCCACGATGGGATGGCCGATCGCCGCCATATGGACGCGCAGCTGGTGCGTGCGCCCGGTATAGGGTTGCAGTTCCACCCAGGCGGCGCGGTTGCCCGCACGTTCGATCACGCGATAGCGCGACCGGGCAGGCAGCCCTTCCTCCTGATCGACATGCATCTTTTCCCCGCCGGTGCCGGGCTGCTTGGCAATCGGCAGTTCGATCATGCCGTCTTCGATGCTGGGCACGCCCATGACCAGCGCCCAATAGACCTTCCGCGCGGTGCGGCTGGAGAAGGTCTTGGCGAAATGGGCGGCGGCGCGGCTGGTGCGAGCGAGCAGCAGCGCGCCGGACGTATCCTTGTCCAGCCGGTGAACCAGCTTGGGGCGGCCTTCGAGATCGTAGAGCAGCGCGTCGAGCAGCTTGTCGACATGGGCGTCGGTCTTCGTCCCGCCCTGCGTGGCGAGGCCGGGCGGCTTGTTGATGACGATGGCCTGCCCGTCGCGGTGGATCACCATGTCCTGCGCATAGGCGATCTCGTCCGGCGTCAGATCGACGACGCGGACGCGCCTGGGCTTGTCGGCCCCTTCCGGCTTCTGCTCGGCGGGCGGGACTCGGATCAGCTGTCCTTCGGCGATGCGGTCGCCCGGCGCGGCGCGCGCGCCATCGACCCTCAGCTGGCCGGTACGCGACCAGCGCGACACGAGGTTGAAGCCGACATCGGGCAGATGCCGCTGGAACCAGCGGTCGAGGCGGATGCCGTCATCGTCCGCCCCGACGCGGAACTGGCGGACATCGAGCGAGACGCCCTTGGCGGGACTGGACTTGGCGGGCGCGGCGGCCTTGGCCGGAGCGGGCTTTGCGGCAGACTTGGTCGCGGCGGGCGCTCTGGGCTTGAAGGCGGGCTTGCCGTCCCTGCGCGGCGCCCCTTCCTTGCGCGGAGCCTCCTTGCGCGGACCGGACGGCTTGCGGGGGCCGGAGGGCTTTGCGCCGCGCGGGCCGGCGCTCTTGCCGGGTGGACGGCCCTTCATGCGAGCGCGCTCCGCATGAGCGCGAGGCCGAGCGCCACGCCGCCGACCGCACCGATCACCGACGCGGCGACATAGGCGAGTGCGAGCGTGGATTGGCCGCGCTGGAGCATCAGCATGGTTTCCAGGCTGAAGGCGGAAAAGGTGGTGAAACCGCCAAGCACGCCGACGCCCAGCAGCAGGCGCATCGGCTCGCCCGCGCCCTGCCCCCCGCGCGCCAGCCAGCCGGCAAGCAGGCCCATGGCGAAGCCGCCGACCAGATTGGCGGCGAAAGTGCCCCAGGGCCACGCCGCGCCCGGCGCGATGCCGCCGACGAAGCGCCCGAGCTGATAGCGCAGGGCCGCGCCCACCGCGCCCCCGCCCATCACGAGAAACATATTGGTCATGGGCCAGCCCCTATCGCGAATCCGCCGATGGGGAAAGGCCGCATTCCCGCCGCCTTCTCGCAGCAGGCCGGCGGCCCGGTCTAGCGGCCCTTGTCGGCGATGATGTCGACGCTGGTCCGGCCGCCGGGTGCGTCGGTCAGCAGGATGAAATAGGCCGCGCCGTCGGCGGCGCGATTGCCGCCCAGTACATGGTCGCCGCCCATCAGCTTATGCTCGCCATCATAGCCCGCGCGACGGGCCAGCGTGTAATAATAGTCCATGACGCCCTGCTTCGGCGCGGCGGTGACGAAGCTGGCCGCGCGGAGGGTGCAGCCGTCCTTGTCGGCACCGGCCGCTTCGGTCAGTTGCGCGCCGGGATAGAGGGTGAAGGCTTCGGGCAGGCGCTGCGCCCATTCCGGGCCATAGACGAGCTTCTTGGCGCAGCCCGCATTGCCGCTGCCGCGCGCCACGGCGCCCAGCGTGACGGTGGAGTCGAGCGCCGCGCCGGCCGTGGCGGCAGGCGCGGTCAGCAGCTTGCCGCCCGCGCGGCGCACCGCGTCCGCCTGCGCCTTTGCCGCATCGGCCGGAAGCACCGGCAGCGCGCCGTCCGCTGGTCGGGGCGTGGAGCGCACCGCGTTGCGGTTGGACTGGCCCACAAGCTGCGGATCGACGACGATCGGATCGCCCAGCGCCCCTTTCACCGCCGGATCGACGGCATTGTTGGTGAGCTGCGCATCAAGTGTGGCAAGATTGGCTTCCTTGTCGCCCTTGCCACAGGCCGCCAGCGCGAAAGCCAGCGACAAGGTGCCGATGGTGACGGCGACAGACGAGATAGAGGCCATTCTTCACTCCTTCGTAAAGGATCGATGAAGAGAGAAAGTTAAGATTGCGTTAGGATATGTGGTGAATCGCGGCTGTTTTTGGGGGCAAGGCCAGCTTTGCCCGGGTGGCCCCCTTCCCCCGTCTTGTCCTGGCCCGAAATGAAGGTCATTTACAGGACATGCTCAACATTCTTTCCGCCCTTATCGGCCTTTTCACGCTGATCCTGATGATCCCCGCAGTCTTTCCGCTGCTGGGAGCGCTCAACTGGATCCTGGTGCCCATGGCGCTGTTCGGCGCGTTCGTGGGGCTGATGTCGTCGAAGAAGGGGGGCCAGAATTTCTGCCTGATCGTCGCGGCGTTCGGCGCGTTGCGGCTGTTCCTGGGGGGAGGCATATTCTGACACGGGATCAAAACCGGGCGCGCGAAGGGTTGATCGCGGGGGCGGCGGCCTATGGCCTGTGGGGTCTGCTGCCGCTCTTCTTCCGGCTGCTGCACCATGTCGATCCGACCGAGATCGTGACCCAGCGCATCCTCTGGTCGCTGCTGCTGATCCTGTTCATCCTGATGGTGCGGCGCGACCTGCCGGCCTTTGCGACGGCGATGCGCGACCGCAAGCTGGTCGTGCCGCTGGCCGCGTCGGCCCTGCTGATCGGCATCAACTGGCTGACCTATGTCTGGGCGGTCAACCAGGGCCATGTGGTAGCGGCGAGCCTGGGCTATTTCCTCAATCCGCTGATCGTCGTCCTGCTGGGCATGGTGGTGCTGAAGGAACGGTTGCGGCCGATGCAGATGCTGGCCATCGGCGCGGCGGCGGCGGGCGTCGCGATCCTGGCCGCGGCCGCGCTGACGACGCTGTGGATCAGCCTCACCCTGGCGCTGAGCTTCGCCTTCTACGGCCTGGTGCGCAAGCTGACGCCGGTCGCACCGATGACCGGGCTGGGCGTGGAGACGGCGTTGCTGACGCCGCTCGCTCTCGCCTATCTGCTGTGGGAGGCGGGGCATGGCGGCATCGGCTTCGGCAAGGACGCGCCGACGACGGCGCTGTTGATCCTGTCGGGCGCGGTGACGACGGTGCCCTTGGTGCTGTTCGCGGTCGCAGCCCAGCGGCTGCCGATGGCGACGCTGGGCCTGCTGCAATATATGGCGCCCACGCTGCAGTTCCTGTCCGGCATCCTGCTGTTCGGCGAAACGCTGAGCCCAGGCCAGATGCTGAGCTTCGGCCTGATCTGGGTCGGCCTGATCCTCTTCGCCAGCGATGGCGTCGTCGCCGCCCGGCGGAACCGGGTGGCGACGGCCTGACGCCCCATCGTCAGTTGAATTCGGTCGCTTCAAAGCGGACGGGTTCGCCGATCGCCGCGTTGGCAAGGGCATCTTCCCACATCACGCGGTTGCCGCGGATGATGGTGCCGATCGCCTTGCCGGTCAGGTCCATCCCCTCGAACGGCGACCAGTCGCAGCGCGAGGCGAGCCAATCCTTGCCCACGGTCCAGCGCTTTTTCAGATCGACCACGGTGAAGTCGGCGTCATAACCGATCGCGATCCGCCCTTTGCCCACCAGGCCGAACACGCGCTGCGGACCCGATGAGGTCAGTTCGATGAAGCGCCGCAGCGACAGCCGCCCCTCCGCCACATGATTGAGCAGCAGCGGCACCAGCGTCTGGACGCCGGGCATGCCGCTGGGGCTGGCGGGATAGGTCTTCGCCTTCTCCTCGACCGTATGGGGCGCATGATCGCTGCCCAGCACGTCCGGCACGCCCTGGTTCAGCCAGAACCAGAGGCCGTCGCGATGCGCGCCCGACCGGATCGGCGGGTTCATCTGCGCATAGGTGCCAAGGCGCGGATAGGCGTCCTCCCCGGCAAGCGTCAGATGCTGGGGCGTCACTTCGCAGGTCGCGATGTCCTTGTTCTGGCCGATATAGTCGAGTTCGGCCGGCGTCGTCACATGCAGGATATGGATGCGGCGGCGCGCCTTCCGGGCAAGCGCGATGATCCGCCTGGTCGCGATCATCGCGCTTTCATCGTCGCGCCAGACGGGGTGGGACGAGGGATCGCCCTCGACTCGCATATCCTTGCGCGCGTTCATCCGCGCTTCGTCCTCGGCATGGATGGCGACCCGGCGGGTGCCCGACGCCAGCACGCGCGACAGCGCATCGTCATCGTCGACCAGCAGGCTGCCGGTCGAGGCGCCCATGAAGATCTTGACGCCCGACGTGCCGGGAATCCGCTCCAGTTCCCTGAGCTGCTCGGCATTGTCCGCTGTCGCGCCGACATAGAAGGCATGGTCGCACCACATGCGATGATGCGCGCGGGCGAGCTTGTCATGCACGCGCTCGGCGGTGTCGGTGTTGGGATTGGTGTTGGGCATTTCGAACACGGCGGTGATCCCGCCCAGCACGGCGGCACGGCTGCCCGATTCGAGGTCTTCCTTATGCTCAAGCCCCGGCTCGCGGAAATGGACCTGGCTGTCGATGCAGCCGGGCAGGACATCGAGCCCGGTGCAATCGATCACCTCGCCCGCATCACCAAGGCCGGTGCCGATCGCCGCGATCCGGCCACCGCGCACCCCCACATCCACGCTTTCGGCGCCGCCCGGCGTGTGGACGGTGCCGTTCTTGAGGATCAGGTCAAAGGTTTGGGGCATGGCAAACTCCTGTCGGCTGCGACTGCGCGAACCGCTTGGCTAAGTCGTGTCGCCGTCCTACCTAAAGGCGATGACCCGCACCACCCTCACCGATCGCGCGCTGCTGAGAATTTCGGGCGAAGAGGCCCGCCCCTTCCTGCAGGGGCTGCTGACGCGCGACGTGCTGATGCTGGCGGAAGGCCAGCCGCGCTGGACCGGGCTGCTGACGCCGCAGGGTAAGGCGCTGTTCGATTTCATCCTGTGGGCGGATGGCGACGACGTGCTGATCGATTGCGAGCGCGATCAGGCCGATGCGCTGGCGAAGCGGCTGACGCTCTATCGCCTGCGCCGCAAGGTGACGATCGCGCGGGAAGGGGCGCTGGCGGTGCATTGGGCGCTGGAGGCCCATGGGCGGCCGCTCGACCCGCGCCTGCCCGCCCTCGGTTATCGCTGGCTCGCCTCTGCGGCAGAGGGCGACGCATCCGCGGCCTTCCGCGCGCATCGCCTGTCGCTGGGGGTGTTCGAGGGCGTGGCGGAGCTGGGCCAGGACGCCGTGCTGTGGCTGGAGGCCAATGCCGGGGAACTGAACGGCGTCGATTATGACAAGGGCTGCTATGTCGGGCAGGAGAATACCGCGCGGATGCACTATCGCAACAAGGTGAGCCGGCGGCTGGTGGCGGTGCCGCTGGAGCAGGCCGACGAGAAACGGCAGCGGGCGGTGCTGGCGGACATGGACCTGTCGATCGAACTGCGGCGGGTGGAGGCGCTGGACCCGACGAATTTGCCGGGCTGGCTCGCCGCAGCGGTGACGGCCACGCAGGCGGCGGAATGAGGCGCCTGCTCGTCGCGCTGGCGGGCGCGCTGCTCCTGTCCTCCCCTGCCCGCGCCGACACGCCCTGGACGCTGGTCGCGACCTACCCCCACGATCCGGCGGCCTTCACCGAGGGGCTCTTCTACCTCGACGGCATGCTCTATGAGAGCACCGGGCTGGAGGGCCGGTCCGACATTCGCAAGGTGACGCTCAAGACCGGCAAGGTCGTGCAGCGGCGCGTGCTCGACAGCCGCTATTTCGGCGAGGGGATCGTCAACTGGAAGGACCGGCTGGTGAGCCTGACCTGGCGGCACCGGCAGGGGTTCGTCTGGTCACTCGGCGACTTCAAGCCGCTGTCCAGCTTCCGCTACGAGGGCGAGGGCTGGGCGCTGACGCAGGACGGCCGCCACATCATCATGAGCGACGGCACGGCGCAGTTGCGCTTCCTGGACCCGGAGAGCCTGGCCGAACAAAGGCGCGTCACCGTCACCTGGAACGGGCGACCGGTCGATCGGCTCAACGAGCTGGAATATGTGAAGGGCGAGGTGTGGGCCAATATCTGGTACGACACGAAGATCGCGCGGATCGATCCGGCGACGGGCGCGGTCAAGGACTGGATCGACGTCGCCGCGTTGCGCAAGGCGGCCGGCGTCACCGACACCGAAGCTGTGGCGAACGGCATCGCCTATGACGCGGCGAAGGATCGCGTGTTCATAACGGGGAAGAACTGGCCCAAATTGTTCGAGATCACGCTGAAGCGTTAAAGCTCCAGCCCGACCAGTGTGCCGCTGCCGATGCGGTCGACATAGCGCTTGCCGTCGATTTCCAGCCAGTCGGGCGTCACTTCCAGCCGGCGGCCGCGGATGGTGGTGCGCAGATGCTCCACCGCGATCCGGTTGCGCGCCACGATGCGCAGGACGCAGAGGCCATCGCCGCGCGAGGCCATCATCGAATAACGGTCGCCGCGCAGCAGGAAGTGCCAGCCGCCGTCCGCCGGCATCCATTCATTGCCATCGACGACCTGCATCGGTTCGCCGTCCGGCGCGCCCAGCCGCACGCTGATGCGCGTCGCGCCGTTGGAGCGGCGCGGCGGGGCGAAGATCAGGATCGGCTCGCCATTCAGCGCGATGGGAATCGGCGTGTCGCGCAACATGCGCGATCCGCCGACGATCAGTTGCGGCAGCTCCGCGGAGAAAGGCAGGCGATCGCGCGCGAAATGCCGCTGCCGCACGACGGGATTGGCGTGGAAACTGTGGACCTGCGTCGATGTCAGCCGCCCTTCCTCCACCAGGCCGTGGCAGGTGGGGCACAACAGGGTCGCGGCCGGCCCGTCAGGCAGGCGCAGATAGCGGTAGATGGTGACGCCGCAGCGCACGCAGGCGAAGCCGCAGGCCTGGCGCACGTCCGCGCGCTGCTCCGCCGTCAAGTCCGGCAAGGACGGCATCACTCGCAAGCCCACCATGGCGACACCCCTTTTCGCCCCCGCTCGCACCGTTGCGACCGGGTGATCCCGTCCTGGCGTCCTCCTGGATCGGGGCTCTGCGGCGCCCGCTGTGACTATCGTTGAAATATATGGACCAAAGTCAAGGGGCTGATGGAAATAGTGTGTCGCGGTGGGGCGTCCGCCGCTGCGCGACCCGTCAGCGTTGGGGCAGCAGGTCGAGATTGCGGGAGGCCGCAATGGCCCGGATACGGTCGGGGCGGGGCATGTTCTTGATGGCGATTTCAGCGATATCGCCCGCACTGAACAGCTCGACATGGCCGACGCCGAACAGCCGCTGACCCAGCGTCTGGGTGATGCGCACGGACCGGATTGACGAGAGGGCGATTTCCGTCCGCTGCTTGGCGAGCAGGCCCCGTTCCAGCAGCACTTCCCGGTCGGACAGGGCCAGCCGCTCGCCCTTGTGCATAACCCACCACACCCCGATGGCAAGGATGCCGACCACCGATACGAGCAACAGCAGGAAGAGGAAAGGATGCGCCCGGAACATCGCGGGATGTTCGTCATACAGCCAGGTGTCGCTCACGCCGCCTCCCACAGGTTGGTCATCCAGACATCATCATGCGCCGGCGGGGCCGTCAAGCCGCGAGGCGGTTCAGCTCTCGTCGCCCATGCGCAGCGCGGCGATGAAGGCTTCCTGCGGGATCTGCACGCTGCCATATTCGCGCATCCGCTTCTTGCCTTCCTTCTGCTTCTCCAGCAGCTTCTTCTTGCGCGTGATGTCGCCGCCATAGCATTTTGCCGTGACGTCCTTGCGCATGGCCGCGATCGTCTCGCGCGCGATCACCTTGCCGCCGATCGCTGCCTGGATCGGGATCTTGAAGAGGTGGCGGGGGATCAAGTCCTTGAGCCGTTCGCACATATGGCGGCCGCGCGCTTCCGCGGCGCTGCGGTGGACGATCATGCTGAGCGCATCGACGGGTTCGTTGTTGACGAGGATGCTCATCTTGACGAGATCGCCTTCGCGGGTGCCGATCTGGTGATAGTCGAAGCTGGCATAGCCGCGGCTGATCGACTTCAGCCGGTCATAGAAGTCGAACACCACTTCGTTCAAGGGCAGGTCGTACGTCACCTGCGCGCGGCCGCCGACATAGGTCAGGTTCTTCTGAATGCCGCGCCGGTCCTGGCAGAGCTTCAGGATAGAGCCGAGATATTCGTCGGGGCAGTAGATCACCGCCTCGATCCACGGCTCCTCGATCATCTCGATATGGTTGGGATCGGGCATATCGGCGGGATTGTGCAGATGCTTCACCGTCCCGTCCTTCATGTGCATGTCATAGACCACCGAAGGCGCGGTGGTGATGAGGTCGAGGTCGTACTCGCGGGTCAGCCGCTCCTGGATGATCTCCAGATGGAGGAGGCCGAGGAACCCGCAGCGGAAGCCGAAGCCGAGCGCGGCGGAGGTTTCCATCTCGAAGGAGAAGCTGGCGTCGTTCAGGCGCAGCTTGCTGATGCTGTCGCGCAGCTTCTCGAAATCATTGGCGTCCACCGGGAAGAGGCCGCAGAAGACGACCGGCTGCACTTCCTTGAAGCCGGGCAGCGGCGCAGCGGCCGGGTTCTTGACCGTGGTGATGGTGTCGCCGACGCGAGTCTGGCTGATGTCCTTGATCTGCGCGGTGATGAAGCCGATCTCGCCGGGGCCAAGCTCGGGCAGCGCCTCGATCTTGGGACGCATGCAGCCGACGCGGTCGATCAGATGCTCGGTGCCGCCGATCATGAACTTGATGTTCTGGCCCTTCTTGATGACGCCGTTGACGACGCGCACCAGGATGACGACGCCGAGATAGGGGTCGTACCAGCTGTCGACCAGCATCGCTTCGAGCGGCGCGTCACGGTCGCCCTTGGGCGGCGGGATCTTGGCGACGATGGCTTCCAGCACCTCGTCGATGCCGATGCCCGACTTGGCCGACGCCAGCACCGCTTCCGAAGCGTCCAGGCCGATCACCTCCTCGATTTCGGCGCGCACCTTTTCCGGCTCGGCGGCGGGCAGGTCGATCTTGTTGAGGACGGGCACGATCTCATGGTCATGCTCGATCGACTGATAGACGTTGGCGAGCGTCTGCGCCTCCACGCCCTGCGCCGCGTCCACGACCAGGAGCGCGCCTTCGCAGGCGGCAAGGCTGCGCGACACTTCATAGGCGAAGTCGACATGGCCCGGCGTGTCCATGAGGTTGAGTTCATAGGTCTCGCCATTCTTCGCGACATAGTCGAGGCGCACGGTCTGCGCCTTGATGGTGATGCCGCGTTCCTTCTCGATATCCATATTGTCCAGCACCTGCGCGCTCATCTCGCGGTCGGAAAGGCCGCCGGTGCGCTGGATCAGACGGTCGGCCAGGGTGGATTTGCCATGGTCGATATGCGCGATGATGGAAAAATTGCGGATATGGCTAAGGTCGGTCATCGCGCGCCGATAGCAGCGATTCCCGGCCCTGTCAGCAGGATCGCGCGCCTGCGCCATTGCACGGTGCGGACCGGCGCGCCGCTTGGAAGCGGAGCGGCTTTATGGTAGGTCGGCGTCATAACAAGGGACGCGTCAGATCATCCTTCTAAACAGGGAAATGGGGGTTTTTATCATGCGTGGATTGAAGATGCTGGCCGCGGCAGCGGTCTGCTTCGCTACGGCGACGTCGCCTGTACTGGCCGCCGAAAAAGGATCGTCGGGCCGGCAGGCGCAGGTCAAGAAGCAGATGGAAATCCCCCATTGCACCAAGCGGCTGGGCACCGTCGCGATCGTCGAGCCCGACAATCAGTGGTGGCGCGAATTCAACCTGGGCAGCCCGGAAGCGATCATCAAGCTGTTCGTCCAGCAGTCCGGCTGTTTCGGTATCGTCAATCGCGGCCGGTCGATGGCGAGCCGCAACATGGAACGCGCGATGGCCGATTCCGGCGAATTGCAGGCGGGATCGAACCTGGGCAAGGGCCAGGTCAAGGCGGCGGATTATTTCATTCAGCCCGACATCGTGACCACCAACAAGAATAGCGGCGGCAATGCGCTGGGCGGCCTGGTCGGCGGGTTCCTGGGCGGGCGCACGCTCGGCGCACTGGCCGGCGGCATTTCCATCAAGAAGAGCGAGGCCAACGTCATGCTCTCGGTAGTGAATGCCCGCACCACCGAGGAAGAGGTGATGGCCGAAGGCTATTTCCGCAAGTCCGACCTCAGCTTCGGCGGCGGCGGTGGCCTCGGCTGGATGGGCGGCCTCGCGGCGGTCGGCGGTGGCGGCTACCAGAATACCGACATCGGCCAGGTAATCGTGCTCGCCTATCTGGACGCCTATACCAAGATGGTGACGCAGATGGGCGGCCTGCCCGACAACGCCGCCGCGGCGGCACCCGTCGCGAAATAAGCAAGGATTTGAGGGCGCTGCCGGCTGGCGGCGCCCCACATCCTTCAGCCTCCGCTGGGCAGGGCATCCGCGACCGTCGGATGCGCATGGCGGCGGCGCTTCCACCAGCGGAGGATCGCGTCTGCCGCCGGACGCTCGACGAGCCGGTTGATCGCAAAGCCCAAAGCCAGCGCGACGATAAACGCTGCGGTGAAGCCGATCCAGGGGCTGTAGCCAGCCCGGGCGAGTTCCAGCATCACGACGAAGCCGACATGCTGGTGGATCAGGTAGAAGGAATAGCTGATCCCGCCGAGCCACAGCAGCGGGCGGACGGCAAGGAAGCGCAGCCGCCCCCGGATCAGCCCGAGGAAAGCGACGAGCAGCACGCCGCCCATCAGCGTCACGTCCCATGTCTCCATCGTCGCCAGCGACAGGAGCGCGAGAACGGCATAGGGTGCCTGCTGCCGTGCGGTGCGCTGGCCGGACCAGAGGCGGTAGGCGAGCATCCCCAGCATGAAGAAGGGTGCGTAGCGCAACACGAGCAGCATGATGAGCCGTTCCGGCATGTCGGGCCACAGCCACCAGAGCCAGCGCAGCGCCAGCCACCCCGCGAGCGCGGGTTCCAGGCGGCGCAGGCCGACGAATTTCCATAGCGCGATCATGCAGAAGTAGAAAGCGATCTCCACCGTCAGCGTCCAATAGGCGCCGTCCACTTCAGGCATGAAGGCAAAGCCCTGCAACATGGTGACGTTGGCGAGGATCGCCGCAGGCCCGATCAGAAGGCGGGTCGCGTGGGCGAGATATTCGATGCCCAGCGTCAGCATCATCGCGGTCAGATAGGCGGGATAGAGCCGGGCGAAGCGGTTGACGAAGAAGTCGCTGACGGTGCGGATGCGGTCGAGCGTGAAGAAGATCGCAAAGCCAGAAATGGTGAAGAAAAGCAGCACCCGGTAATTGCCGCCGGGAAAGCTGAAGGGCACATGGGCGGCCTGCGGGAAGAGTTCATGGAAGCGGGTCGAATAGTGGAAGATCAGCACGCACAGCGCGCCCAGGCCGCGCAAGGCGTCCAGTTCTGACAGGCGGCCATGACGATGGCGATACGCATCCATGAGACACGCCATAGCAACAGGACAGCAATGAAGCTGCCAGGATCGTGGTTAACATGAGGGCCTGCGGAAGGGCTTTTGTCCCGATATGGCGCGTCCTAGCGGGCCGGCCTTTCCGCGGCGCGCTTGAGACCCGCCAGCTGCGTCGCCAGCACCTGATCGACGAGCGGCGCAATCGCGGCCGGACCGCCACGGATATAGCCGCCCACGACATAGGTCATCACGACCTTTGCGCCTCCGGCCGACGGCGTGACGGCGAAATCGAGCGTGCCGACCGCGCCCTCGCCCTGGAGTGGCCCCAGCGCGCCGGACAGTCGCAGCCGCTGGCCCGGCATCGCCTGGACGACGCGCGCATGTTCGACGGTTCCGGCAGGCCCGGCCTTTGCCGGGATCGCCTCGCAGAAGCAGCCGCCTGCGTGGAGGGCGATCGTCATATTGGCTGCGTCGCCGCTATAGGTATGACTGCCCTCCCACCAGCGGCCGGGCTGCGCCAATAGCGCATAGACGGCATCCGGACCGGCGGCGATCTCCACGCTGCTCTCGGTCGAGAAGCCCCACTGGCTGCTGCCCGTCACGGCCGCAGGGGCCGGCGCGGCCATCGCCGCACCAACCCCTGCCAGAAACGCCATGATGCGCATATGTCCTCTCCCCCGTCTGCGGAGGGCAAGGATAGCTCAGGCCGCGCCGCCATCCAAGATGGCGGCGACCGCGGTCGTCACCTCATCGATGTCGGCCATGCCGTCGACCCGCGAGACGATGCCGCGCGCTTCGTAGATGGGCAGGATCGGCGCGGTCTTTGCGCGATATTCGGCCATGCGGGTGCGCACGGTTTCCTCATTGTCATCGGGCCGGCGCTTGAATTCGTGACCGTGACACTTGTCGCACTCGCCTTCTACCTTGGGCTTGTGGAAGCTGTCATGATAGCCTGCGCCGCAGGTGGCGCAGGTGAAGCGGCCGGTGATGCGTTCGACCAGCGCGTCCTCATCCACTTCCAGTTCGATCACATGATCGAGTGTGCGGCCGCGTTCGCCCAGGATCGTGTCGAGCGAATGGGCCTGCGCCTCGGTACGGGGATAGCCGTCGAAGATGACGCCGGTATCGGGCGACAACGCATCCAAAGCCTCGCCGATGATGCCGGACACGATCTCGTCCGAGACCAGTTCGCCCGCTTCCATCACTGCCTTCGCCTTGAGGCCGATCGGCGTACCCGCCTTCACGGCGGCGCGGAGCATGTCGCCCGTCGACAGCTGCGCCATGCCCCGGCTGTCCACCAGGCGCGTCGCCTGCGTACCCTTGCCAGCGCCCGGAGGTCCAAGCAGAATGATGTTCATCGCGCGCATACTCCCCTGTTCGTGCGCTGTATGGAAGGGCTGGCTTAGCGCAGCCGCCCTTTCAGCTTCGCTTTCTTGATGAGATCGCCATATTGGTGGGCGAGCAGGTGGCTCTGGATCTGCGTCACGGTGTCCACGGTCACGTTGACGACGATCAGCAGGCTGGTTCCGCCAAGGTAGAAGGGGATGCCCGCACGCGCGATCGCGAATTCCGGCACCAGGCAGATGAAGGCCAGATAGGCCGCGCCGATGACGGTGATGCGCGTCAGCACATAATCCAGATAATTTTCGGTGTTCTTGCCCGGGCGGATGCCGGGGATGAAGCCGCCGTTGCGCTTCAGGTTATCGGCCGTCTCTTCCGGATTGAACACCACGGCGGTGTAGAAGAAGCAGAAGAAGACGATGCCAAGGCCATAAAGCGCCATATAGAGCGGCGTGCCATGGGCCAGATACTGGTTCAGCGTCAGAACGAAATCGCCCAGCCTGCTCTCCCCGGCCACGGTGTTGCCGGCGAATTGCGAGATGGTGAGCGGCATCAGCAGCAGCGAACTGGCGAAGATCGGCGGGATGACGCCGGCGGTATTGACCTTGAGCGGCAGGTGGCTGCGGTCCGCCTGCATCAGGCCCTGGCGCGTCTGGCGCTTGGGATATTGGATGAGGACGCGCCGCTGCGCACGTTCCATGAAGCAGATCAGCAGCACCAGGCCAGCGAGCGCGGCCACGATCACGAAGATCAGCAGGCCGGAGATTGACCCTTCGCTGCCCGACTTGAAGAGGTTGCTGAGCGTCACCGGCAGCTGGGCGACAATGCCCGCCATGATGATGAGCGAGGTGCCGTTACCGATGCCGCGCGAGGTGATCTGCTCACCCAGCCACATCAGGAACATCGTCCCGCCGATCAGCGAGACGACGGCGGTCAGGCGGAACAGCAGGCCGGGATCAACCACTGCCTGAAGCCCCTGCTGCGCGCCGAAGCCTTCAAGACCCACGGCGATGAAATAGCCCTGCACGGCGGTCAGGCCGACGGTGCCGTAGCGGGTATATTGGTTGAGCTTCTTGCGGCCGCTTTCGCCTTCCTTCTTGATCGCCGCGAGCTGCGGCGAGAGGCTGGCGGCCAGCTGCACCACGATCGACGCGGTGATATAGGGCATGACGCCGAGCGCGATGAGGCTCATGCGCGACAGCGAACCGCCCGAGAAGGTATTGAAGATGTCGAGGATGCCGCCATTGGTCTGGCTGTAGAGCTGCGACAGGGCAGTCGGGTCGACGCCGGGCAGCGGCACGAAGCTGAGGAAACGGAACACGATCAGCGCACCCAGCGTGAACCACAGGCGCTTCTTGAGGTCGGTCGCCTGGCTGAACTTCGCCAGGCTGAGATTGGATGCGAGCTGGTCGGCTCTCGATGCCATGGTGGCTGCCCTTCAAATCACTCTGCCGGAAGCCGGGGGCTCCGGTCGGAATCGCTCATCCCCTTAGCGGGGCGCTTTAGCCATGTCGAACGGGAGTTGTCACATAAGCGACAAATGACGCCCCCTTAAAGCACATGACCCCGCCGACCCATATCGGGCAGCGGGGTCAGGCTTGCAAGTATCAGGCGTACGATCAGCCCTGCTTGGCGGCCTTCTTGGCGGCGAGGGCGGTGCCCTTCTTCGCCTTCGCCTTGTCGGCGGCAGCGACGACTTCGATCACCTCGACCTTGCCGCCTGCCTTTTCAACGGCCTCGATCGCGCCCTTCGACGCGCCGGCGACCAGCAGGTTGACCTTCGCCGTCAGTTCACCCTTGCCGAGCAGGCGCACGCCGTCCTTGCCGCCACGGGCGAGGGCAGCGGCCTTGAGCGCCGCATGGTCGATGGTGGCGCTGCTATCCAGCTTGCCGGCGTCGATCGCCTTCTGCACCGCGCCCAGGTTCACGATCGCGTAATCCTTGGCGAAGATGTTGTTGAAGCCGCGCTTCGGCAGACGCATGTGGAGCGGCATCTGGCCGCCTTCGAAGCCGTTGATGCTGACGCCCGAGCGCGCCTTCGCGCCCTTCTGGCCGCGACCGGCGGTCTTGCCCTTGCCCGAGCCGATACCACGGCCGACGCGCATCCGGCCCTTGCGGGCACCGGCATTATCGTTGAGTTCGTTGAGCTTCATATCGTGCACTCGCTTTCGCTATGTTCGCGCGAAGGCCCGATCCACCGGGATCGGGCCGTAGCCCCAGCGCAGGCCGGGGCCTCGTGAAGCTGGGTCTATCCCTACCGAGGATATACCCAGCGGCCTGAGATCCCAGCATTGGCCTTCGGCCGCCCTTCGGGTCGCTGGGATGACGGTCTTTAGTCGACCACTTCCACCATGTGGGGCAGCTTCTTGATGGCACCGCGGACTTCCGCGGTGTCTTCCAGCTCCACCACGCGGTGCATCTTGCCAAGGCCCAGGCCGATCAGAATCTTCTTCTGGTCGGCGGGGCGGCGGATCGGCGAACCGATCTGCTTGATCTTGATCTTCGCCATACCTGTTACTCCGCAATCGCTTCGGCGTCGGCCTGCGCGACATCGGCCGAGGCACCACCGCGACGCAGAAGGTCCGCGACCTTCTTGCCACGACGCTGCGCCACCGACTTGGGGCTGGTCTGTTCGCCCAGCGCCGCGAAGGTCGCACGGATCATGTTGTAGGGGTTCGACGTGCCGTTCGACTTGGTCACGACGTCCGCGACGCCGAGGCTTTCGAACACGGCGCGCATCGGACCGCCCGCGATGATGCCCGTACCGGCCGGAGCCGAACGAACCGTCACCTTGCCGGCACCGAAATGGCCGAGGCCGTCATGGTGCAGAGTGCGGCCTTCCTTCAGCGGCACGCGGACCATGGCCTTCTTGGCCGAAGCGGTCGCCTTGCTGATCGCCTCGGGCACTTCGCGCGCCTTGCCATGGCCGAAGCCCGCACGACCCTTGCCGTCGCCCACGACGACCAGAGCCGCGAAGCCGAAGCGCTTACCGCCCTTGACGGTCTTCGAGACGCGGTTGATGTGAACCAGCTTCTCGATCAGCTCTTCGCCCTGCTCCTCGTCACGGTTGCCGCCACGGCGGTCGTCGCGACGGCCACGGCCGCCACGCTCGCCGCGGTTGCGATCGCCACCGCCACGATTGCCACGACCACGGCCGGGACCACGGTTTTCCGTCGGCTGTTCGCCGCCTTCGACGGCAGCGGGAGCGCCCGCCTGCGACTGGATTTCGTTTTCGTCAGCCATAATCAGAACTCCAGCCCGCCTTCGCGGGCGGCATCGGCCAGCGCCTTGACGCGGCCATGGAACAGGAAGCCACCACGGTCGAACACGACCTTGGTGACGCCGGCGGCGGTTGCCGCAGCGGCGACGCGCTTGCCGACATCGGCAGCCGCATCGGCGGTGGCGCCGGTCTTGCCGCGCACATCCTTGTCCAGGGTCGAGGCGGCGGCGACGGTGGTGCCGGCGACGTCGTCAATGACCTGGGCGTAGATGTGACGGCCCGAACGGTGGACGCTGAGGCGCGGCTTGTGGCCGGCGACCGCCTTGAGCGCGGTGCGGACGCGGCGACGACGCCGCGCGAAGAGGGAAAGCTTTGCCATCTTACTTCTTCTTCCCTTCCTTGCGGAAGATGAACTCGCCGTCATACTTGATGCCCTTGCCCTTATAGGGTTCGGGCTTGCGCCAGCGACGGATTTCGGCGGCGACCTGGCCGACCTTCTGCTTGTCGATGCCCGTGATCTCCACCGTGGTGTTGTCCGGGGTCTTGATCTCGATGCCTTCCGGCACCGCGAAATCGACATCGTGCGAATAGCCGAGCTGCAGCTTCAGGGTCTTGCCCTGGGCGTTGGCGCGGTAACCGACGCCGGTGATGAGCAGCTTCTTCGAGAAGCCCTCGGTCACGCCGGTGATCAGGTTCTGGATCAGCGTGCGCTGCATGCCCCAGAAAGCGCGGGCGCGCTTCGTGTCGTTGGCAGGCTGTACGGCGATCTTGCCGTCCTCGACGCTATAGGTCACTTCGTCGGCCAGCGGCATGGCGAGGGTGCCCTTGGGGCCCTTCACCGACAGCTGCCCGTCAGCGATGGATGCGGTCACGCCCGAAGGCACGGTGACCGGCTTTTTACCGGTGCGGCTCATCAGAACACCTCCGCCAGCACTTCGCCGCCGACATTCTGCTCGCGCGCTTCGGCGTCGGACAGAACGCCCTTGGGCGTCGAGACGATCGTGATGCCAAGGCCGTTGCGGATCACCGGAAGTTCCTTGGAACCCGAATAGACGCGGCGGCCGGGCTTCGACACGCGGGCTACATGCTTGATCGCCGGCTGGCCCTCGAAATATTTCAGCTCGATGCGAAGGCCGGCATGCTTGCCAAGGGTTTCCTCGGAATAGCCGCGGATATAGCCTTCGCGCTGGAGCACGTCGAGCACGCGGGCGCGCAGCTTGGACGCGGGGGAAACCACGCTGTCCTTCTTCGCCTGCTGCCCGTTGCGGATGCGGGTGAGCATATCACCCAGGGGATCGGTCAATGCCATCTCAAATGATCCTTACCAGCTCGACTTGGTGACGCCGGGGATCAGGCCCTTGTTGGCCAGATCACGCAGCTGCACGCGGCAGAGACGGAATTTGCGGTAATAAGCGCGGGGACGCCCCGTCAGCTCGCAGCGGTTCCGAATACGGGTCGGGTTGCCGTTGCGGGGGATCTCCGCCATCCTCAGACGCGCGATCAGACGATCGCTGTCGTCGGCCGCGGTATCATTCGCGATCGCCTTGAGCTTCGCATAGCGGCCGGCATATTTCTTCACCAGCTTCTTGCGGCGCTCGTTCTTGTTGATCGAACTCAGTTTCGCCATGACTTAAGTTCTCTTCCTTAGCTTAAGCGTTGGGAGAGAAGCGGGGCCTGGATCAGGCCGCCTGCTTCTCTTCGATCGGGAAGGGGAAGCCGAAGAGGCGCAGCAGTTCGCGCGCTTCATCGTCCGTCTTCGCCGTGGTGGTCACGATGATGTCCATGCCGCGCACCTTGTCGATGCGGTCATAGTTGATCTCGGGGAAGATGATCTGCTCCTTGATGCCGAAGGCATAGTTGCCACGGCCGTCGAAGCTCTTCGGGTTGAGACCACGGAAGTCGCGCACGCGGGGGAGCGCGATGTTGATCAGGCGATCCAGGAACTCGTACATGCGCTCGCGGCGCAGCGTCACCTTGGCGCCGATCGGCATGCCTTCACGCAGCTTGAACTGCGCGATCGACTTGCGGGCCTTGGTGATGACCGGCTTCTGGCCGGCGATCAGTTCCATTTCCTCGGCGGCCGAGGTCACCTTCTTCTTGTCCTGGGTCGCTTCGCCTACGCCCATGTTGAGCGTGATCTTCTCGATCTTGGGGACTTCCATGACGTTCTTGTAACCGAACTTCTCGGTCATCGCCTTGGCGATTTCGGCGTCATAGAGCGCCTTGGAGCGCGGAGTATATTTGTCGGCCATTACAGCACCTCACCGGACTTGACGGCGACGCGGACCTTCTTGCCGTCGCGTTCCTCGAAACGGACGCGGGTCGGCTTGCCGTCGGCACCGGCCACGGCCACGTTCGAAATGTGGAGCGGCGCAGGCTTGCGATCGATGCCGCCCTGCGGGTTCGACTGGTCGGGCTTGCGGTGGCGCGCGTGGATGTTGATGCCCTCGACGAGCACCTTGTCATCCTTGGGCATCACCTGAAGGACGGAACCGGTGCGGCCCTTGTCCTTGCCGGCCAGGACGACGACCTTGTCGCCCTTCTTGATCTTGGCAGCGCTCATTACAGCACCTCGGGAGCAAGGCTGATGATCTTCATGTGCTGCTTCGCGCGCAGCTCACGAACGACCGGGCCAAAGATACGGGTGCCGATCGGCTCCTGGTTCTTGTTGATCAGCACGGCGGCATTGCCGTCGAAGCGGATCACCGAACCGTCGGCGCGACGGATGTCCTTGGCGGTGCGGACGATGACGGCGCGGTGCACGTCACCCTTCTTCACCTTGCCGCGCGGCGCGGCTTCCTTGATCGAGACGACGATGATGTCGCCCACGCCGGCGAAGCGGCGCTTCGACCCGCCCAGCACCTTGATGCACTGGACGCGCTTGGCGCCGCTGTTGTCAGCGACGTCAAGATTGGATTGCATCTGGATCATAGATCCGGTTCCTTCTCATTTGGCCTACCGGGACAATTCCCGGCGGTTCCGAATTTCATGCGCTCGACCCGGTGAATCGAAATGCGCGAAGCGCGGGCCTGTACCTTCTCCGGAGGGAAAAGGCCAGCCCGCGTCCGAACTTTTTCGATCCCGCAGGATCAGTGACTGGTCACAAGACCGAAAGGCCTGCCCTTAGTGGGAGACTTCCGGCGACTTGTGGGTGTCCACGCGCTCGATGACCTTCCAGGTCTTGAGCTTGGAAATCGGGGCGGTCTCCTCGATGCGAACCGTCTCGCCTTCCTTGTAGACATTGCCCTCGTCATGGGCGTGGTACTTTTTCGACAGGCGGATGATCTTGCCGTAGAGCGCATGCTTAACCTTGCGCTCCACGCGAACCACCACCGTCTTGTCGGTCTTGTCGGAAACCACCGTTCCCGTCAGCACGCGCTTGGGCATCGTGTGATTTCCTTCTTACTTCGCAGCCGAGCGCGAACGCTCGGACTGAAGGGTCTTGATCTGCGCGATCGACCGGCGGACTTCACGCACGCGGCTGGGCTTTTCCAGCTGGTTGGTGGCCGCCTGGAAACGCAGGTTGAACTGCTCGCGCTTCAGGTTGTTGAGTTCGGTCGACAGTTCGTCGTCCGTCTTGGTCTTGAGGTCTGCGACGTTCGCCACGGCTTAACCCTCCAGGTGCGAGGTGTCGCCGAGGCGGGCAACGACCTTCGTCTTGATGGGCAGCTTCATCGCGGCGCGCGAGAAGGCCTCTGCTGCGAGCGGACCGGGCACGCCGTCCAGTTCGAACAGGATGCGGCCGGGCTTCACGCGGGCCGCCCAATATTCGACCGAACCCTTGCCTTTACCCTGACGGACTTCGGCAGGCTTCTTCGAAACCGGCACGTCGGGGAACACGCGGATCCACAACCGGCCCTGACGGCGGATGTGACGCGTGATGGCGCGGCGGGCCGCCTCGATCTGGCGGGCGGTGACGCGCTCGGGTTCCAGGGCTTTCAGGCCATAAGAGCCGAAGTTCAAGGCCGAACCGCCCTTGGCGTCGCCCTTGATCTTGCCCTTGAAGGCCTTGCGGAACTTCATCTTCTTCGGTTGCAGCATGACGCTATACCTACCTTATTCTCAGCGCGCCGGGCGCACGCCGGAGGTCTGAGCCTCCAGCATCAGCCGGTCGGTGGCCATCGGATCGTGACCAAGGATTTCGCCCTTGAAGATCCAGACCTTGATGCCGCACACGCCATAGGCGGTGTGGGCTTCGGCTTCGGCGTAGTCGACGTTCGCACGCAGCGTGTGAAGCGGAACGCGGCCTTCGCGATACCATTCGACGCGCGCGATCTCCGCGCCGCCCAGACGGCCGCCGCAGGTGATCTTGATGCCTTCGGCACCCAGACGCAGCGCCGACTGCACAGCGCGCTTCATGGCGCGGCGGAACGCGACGCGGCGCTCCAGCTGGTCGGCGATGCCCTGCGCAACGAGCTTGGAGTCGATTTCCGGCTTGCGGATCTCGACAATGTTCAGGCTGACGTCCGAAGAGGTCAGGCTGCCCAGCTTCTTGCGCAGCTTCTCGATATCCGCGCCCTTCTTGCCGATGATGACACCGGGGCGGGCGGCATAGATCGACACGCGGCACAGCTTGGCCGGACGTTCGATCACGACCTTCGAGATCGCAGCCTGCGGCAGGGTCTTCATGATATACTGGCGGATCTTCAGATCCTCCAGCAGAAGCCGGCCATAGTCCTGGCCTTCCGCGAACCAGCGGCTGTCCCAGGTGCGGTTGATCTGCAGACGCAGACCGATGGGGTTGCTCTTGTGACCCATGTGTTTAAGCCTCCGCTTCTTCGCCAGCTTCACGCACGACGATGCGCACGCGGCTGAAGGGCTTGAGGATCCGGGTCGACTTGCCGCGGCCGCGGGCGTGGAAGCGCTTCATGGTGAAGCTCTTGCCGACCGATGCTTCCGCGACGACCAGTGCGTCGACGTCCAGATTGTGGTTGTTTTCCGCGTTGGCGATGGCCGAAGCCAGCACCTTGCGCACATCGACCGCCATCGCCTTCTTCGAGAAGGCGAGGATGTTCAGCGCGTCCTCGACCTTGCGGCCGCGGATCAGCGTGGCGACCAGGTTCAGCTTCTGGGCCGAACCACGGATCTGCGTGCCGACGGCGAGCGCTTCATTGTCGGCGACGCGACGGGGAGCCTTTTCCTTGCTCATCAGCGCTTGCCCTTCTTGTCGGCGGCGTGGCCGGGGAAGTAGCGGGTCGGGGCGAATTCGCCCAGCTTGTGACCCACCATGTCCTCGTTCACCGAAACCGGCACATGCTTGCGGCCATTATAGACGTTGAACGTCAGGCCGACGAACTGCGGCAGGATGGTGGAACGGCGCGACCAGGTCTTGATCGGACCCGAACGGCCACCGGCGTCCTGCGCCACTTCCGCCTTCTTCAGAAGGCTGAGGTCCACGAACGGACCTTTCCAGACGGAACGAGCCATCTCGCTTACCTCTTCTTCTTCGCGTGGCGGCTACGGATGATGAACTTGTCCGTCGCCTTGTTGTGGCGGGTGCGCGCACCCTTGGTCGGCTTGCCCCAGGGGGTGACCGGATGACGGCCGCCCGAGGTCCGGCCTTCACCACCGCCGTGCGGGTGATCGACCGGGTTCTTCGCCACGCCGCGCGTCAGCGGGCGCTTGCCGAGCCAGCGGTTGCGGCCGGCCTTGGCAAGGTTGGTGTTGGCGTTGTCGGGGTTCGACACAGCGCCCACGGTGCCCATGCAGTCCGAGCGGATGTAGCGCTGCTCGCCCGAGGACAGGCGCACCATCACCATGCCGCGATCGCGACCGACGAGCTGGGCGTAGGTGCCCGCCGAACGGCAGAACTGACCGCCCTTGCCCGGCTTCATCTCGATATTGTGGATGATCGTGCCGACCGGCATCTGACCCAGTTCCATCGCGTTGCCCGGCTTCACGTCGGTCTTCTTGCCCGCGATGATCTTATCACCCGGCGCAAGGCGCTGCGGCGCCAGCACATAGGTCTGGGTGCCGTCGGGATAGTTGACCAGCGCGATGAAGGCGGTGCGGTTGGGGTCATATTCCAGACGCTCCACCGTGCCTTCGACGTCCCACAGGCGACGCTTGAAGTCGATGATGCGGTACTTCTGCTTGTGACCGCCCGCGATGCCGCGCGAGGTCACATGGCCCTTGTTGTTGCGGCCGCCGGTCTTGCGCTTGCCCTCGGTCAGCGCCTTGACGGGCTTGCCCTTGTGCAGGCTCGACTTGTCGACGAGGATCAGGCCACGCTGGGCGGGGCTGGTCGGGTTGTAGCTCTTAAGCGCCATGATCAGCGCACTCCTTCGGTGATGTCGATCGACTGGCCGTCGGCCAGGCGAACGATCGCCTTCTTCACGTCGCTGCGCTTGTAGGGCTTGCCCTTCCAGCGCTTCGTCTTGCCCTTGGCGACCAGCGTGTTCACGCTCTTGACGGTCACGCCCCAGATGGCTTCGATCGCGGCCTTGATCTCCGGCTTGGACGCATCGTTCGCGACCTTGAAGACCACGGCGTTGTTCTCGGAGAGAAGCGTCGACTTCTCGGTGATGACCGGCGCGACAACGACGTCATAATGACGGTTGTCCACGGTCGCGGCTTCCTTCTTAGCCATTGAAACGCGCCTCCAGCTTTTCGACCGCGGCGCGCGTCAGCACCAGCGAATCCGCCTTAAGGATGTCGTAGACGTTGGCGCCGACGGCCGGCAGCAGGTCCACGCCGACGATGTTCGCCGAAGCCTTCGCGAAGCTGACGTTCACCGCGTCGCCGTCGATGAACAGCGCCTTGTTAAGGTTCAGCTTGGCGAGGTGCGCGACCAGAGCCTTGGTCTTGCCTTCCGCCACGTCGAGATTGTCGAGGACGATCAGCGAACCGTCCTTCGCCTTGGCCGACAGCGCCATCTTCAGGCCCAGCGCACGCACCTTCTTGTTGAGGTCGTGGCCGAAGTCGCGGGCGCGGGCGCCGTGCGCCTTACCACCGCCGATGAACACGGGCGCCTTGCGGTCGCCGTGACGAGCGGTGCCGCCACCTTTCTGGCGGCCGAACTTCTTGCCGGTACGGGCCACGTCCGAACGCTCGCGGGTGGCGCGAGCGGGGGCGCGGCGCTTTTCCAGCTGCCAGGTAACGACGCGGTGCAGGATGTCGGTGCGGGGCTCGATGCCGAACACGGCATCGTTCAGCTCCAGCTCACCGGCGGCTGCGGCGTCGAGGGTCTGTACATTGACCTTCATGGTTTAGCCCTCCTGGCCTTCGGTCGCTTCGGGAGCGGCTGCTTCTTCAGCAGGCGTCTCAGCCGGAGCATTGTTGCTGTTGGCAGCAGCCTTGAGGCTGGCCGGATACGGCACGTCGGCCGGGCGCTTCACCTTGACGGCGTCGCAGACGGTCAGCCAGGTGCCCTTGGCGCCCGGAACGCTGCCCTTGACGAACAGCAGGCCGCGCTCGACGTCGGTGCGCACGATTTCCAGGTTCTGCTGGGTCCGCTCACGGTCACCCATGTGGCCCGCCATCTTCTTGTTCTTGAAGACGCGGCCCGGATCCTGGCGGTTACCGGTCGAACCATGGGCACGGTGGCTGATCGACACGCCGTGCGTGGCGCGCATACCGCCGAAGCCCCAGCGCTTCATGGCGCCGGCAAAACCTTTACCCTGGGTGTGGCCGGCGACGTCGACCAACTGGCCGGCGATGAAATGATCGGCCGCGATCTCGGCGCCGACATCGAGGAGCGCATCCTCGGCGACGCGGAATTCGACCAGGCGCGCCTTCGGCTCCACTTCCGCCTTGGCGAAGTGGCCGCGCTGCGGCTTGGCGACATTCTTGACCTTCGCGACGCCCGCACCGAGCTGAACCGCGACATAGCCGTCGCGATCGCTTTCCTTGCGGGCCACGACCTGATTGCCCTCAAGGGCCAGAACCGTAACCGGTATATGACGTCCGTCCTCCTGGAACAGACGGGTCATCCCGACTTTCTTAGCGATCACGCCTGTGCGCATCACTGATTACTCCCACAGAGGCCCACCGTAGCAGCGGGCGTATCCAACGAAAAAACCGCTCGGGATTCCTCCCGCGCGGTCCAACCCAAATGTAGCGATCACCCCGTCAGGGTTGGATGCCGATCCCTCTCGGGAAAGGCGACGGGGGACCAGGACCATGGACCTTTCCGGTTTACCGGAGCGGCCATGCGGTATCCCTTGTGTCGTTTGAGCTTCCACCAGAAGGGGAATGCCCGATACCCTGCCCTCCTTGCGGTTGGCAGGGACTTGTCGGCCTCAGGCCAACTTGATCTCGACGTTCACGCCGGCAGCCAGATCCAGCTTCATCAGCGCGTCGACCGTCTGCGGCGTCGGCTGCACAATGTCAAGCATGCGCTTGTAGGTGCGGACCTCGAACTGCTCGCGCGACTTCTTGTCGATGTGCGGACCACGGTTGACCGTGAATTTTTCGATGCGCGTCGGAAGGGGAATCGGACCGCGAATGAGGGCGCCGGTGCGGCGGGCGGTGTCGGCGATGTCGCCGGTCGCCTGATCGAGCACGCGATGATCGAACGCCTTGAGGCGAATGCGGATATTGCTGTCCATAGTTCCTGTACCGATGCGAAAGAGCCAAAAACCCACGCATTTTCAAAAATCAGCCGGAGCAGCCGATGATTTGCGAAAATGCGCTCACAAAAAATATCCGCCTCTTCTTGCCCTTCTAGCTTTTAGAAAGCCGGAGAAAGGCGATCCGAGGCGGTGAAAAATGCCGAGCGGCGCGAATCAGGCGATTCGCGCCGCTGCGGTCCTATATTACTTCGAGATCGTGCCGACAACCCCTGCACCGACGGTGCGGCCGCCTTCGCGGATGGCGAAGCGCAGACCCGAGTCCATCGCAATGGGAGCGATCAGCTTGACGCCGAGCTTCACATTGTCGCCGGGCATGACCATCTCGGTGCCTTCGGGCAGAACGACTTCGCCGGTCACGTCGGTGGTGCGGAAGTAGAACTGCGGACGATAGTTGGCGAAGAACGGGGTGTGACGGCCACCTTCTTCCTTCGACAGGACATAGACTTCCGCGTCGAATTCGGTGTGGGGAGTGATGGTGCCGGGCTTGGCCAGAACCTGGCCGCGCTCGACTTCCTCACGCTTCGTGCCACGCACCAGCGCGCCGATGTTGTCGCCCGCACGACCTTCGTCGAGCAGCTTGCGGAACATTTCCACGCCGGTGACGGTGGTCTTGGCGGTGTTCTTCAGGCCGACGATCTCGACTTCTTCACCAACCTTGATGATGCCGGTTTCGACGCGGCCGGTGACGACGGTGCCGCGACCCGAGATCGAGAACACGTCTTCGATCGGCATCAGGAAGGGCTTGTCGACCGGACGCTCGGGCTGCGGGATGAATTCGTCGACGGCAGCCATCAGCTTCAGAACGGCCTGCTTGCCGATCTCGTCGTTCGAACCGTCCAGCGCCTTCACGGCCGAACCGGCGATGACGGGGATGTTGTCGCCATCGAAGTCGTACGAGCTCAGCAGCTCGCGGATTTCCAGCTCGACCAGCTCCAGGATTTCCGGATCGTCGACCAGGTCGACCTTGTTCATGAACACGACGAGCTGCGGCACGCCGACCTGGCGGGCGAGCAGGATGTGCTCACGGGTCTGCGGCATCGGGCCGTCGGTGGCAGAAACGACCAGAATCGCGCCGTCCATCTGGGCGGCACCGGTGATCATGTTCTTGACGTAGTCGGCGTGGCCCGGGCAATCGACGTGCGCATAGTGACGCGCTTCGGTCTCATATTCGACGTGCGCGGTCGAAATGGTGATGCCGCGCTCGCGCTCTTCGGGAGCCTTGTCGATGTTGGCATAGTCGACGAAGGTCGCGCCGCCGGTTTCGGCCAGCACCTTGGTGATCGCCGCGGTCAGCGAGGTCTTGCCATGGTCGACGTGACCGATGGTGCCGATGTTGCAGTGCGGCTTGGTCCGCTCAAACTTAGCCTTAGCCATTTTTTCCTACCTTCTAATCAAATCCGTGTGGTTTGACCGCTCGGCCGCGCCTTGCGAAGGCGCGTCCATAGCAGCAAATTTCGATATTACCAGCCCCTAACCGAGCCGTTTTCACGGCCCGGCAGGAGAAAGTCGTCAGGCCATCTTCGCCTTGACTTCGTCCGCCACATTCTGCGGCACTTCGTCATAGTGCGAGAAGATCATCGAGTAGTTCGCACGCCCCTGGGTGAAGGACCGCAGCGAGTTCACATAGCCGAACATGTTGGCCAGCGGGACCATGGCCTCGACCACCTGCGCGTTGCCGCGGGTGTCGGTGCCCTGGATCTGGCCGCGACGGCTGTTCATGTCGCCGATGACGTCGCCCAGATATTCCTCCGGGGTGACGACCTCGACCTTCATGACCGGTTCGAGCAGCGTGATGCCCGCCTTCTGCGCCGCTTCACGCATCGCGGCGCGACCAGTGATTTCGAACGCCAGCGCCGACGAGTCGACGTCGTGATACGCGCCGTCATAGAGCAGGATTTCGAAGTCGATGATCGGGAAGCCGATCAGCGAACCGGTGGCCGCAGTCTCGCGCATGCCCTTTTCGATCGCGGGGATATATTCCTTGGGAATGTTACCGCCCTTGATCTCGTCCTTGAAGATGATGCCAGCGCCACGCTCGCCCGGCGTCAGCTTAACCTTGATGCGGCCGAACTGGCCGGTGCCGCCCGACTGCTTCTTGTGGGTGTAGTCGACGTCGACCGGCTTCTTGAGATATTCGCGATAGGCCACCTGCGGCGCGCCGACATTCGCCTCGACCTTGAACTCGCGCTTCATGCGGTCGACCAGGATTTCGAGGTGAAGTTCGCCCATGCCCTTGATAATGGTCTGGCCCGATTCATGATCGGTCGAGACGCGGAAGGACGGATCCTCGGCGGCCAGGCGGTTGAGCGCGACGCCCATCTTTTCCTGGTCGGCCTTGGTCTTGGGTTCCACCGACAGTTCGATGACCGGCTCGGGGAATTCCATCCGCTCCAGGATGATCGGCTGGCGCTCGGCGCACAGCGTGTCACCGGTGGTGGTTTCCTTCATGCCGGCCAGCGCGACGATGTCGCCGGCATAGGCCGTGTCAATGTCTTCGCGGCTGTTCGCATGCATCAGCAGCATGCGGCCAACCTTTTCCTTCTTGTCCTTGACCGAGTTCAGATAGGTGCCCTTGGTCAGCGTGCCCGAATAGACGCGCAGGAAGGTCAGCGAACCCACGAACGGGTCGTTCATGATCTTGAACGCGAGGCCCGAGAAGGGGGCGTCGTCAGCCGTGGCGCGGCTGTCGGGTTCCTCGGTGTCGGGGTTGATGCCCTGCACGTCGGGAATGTCGAGCGGCGAAGGCAGATAGTCGACGACCGCGTCGAGCAGCGGCTGCACGCCCTTGTTCTTGAACGCCGAGCCGCACAGCACCGGCACGAACGACTGGTTCAGCGTGCCCTTGCGGATCAGCTTCTTGAGCGTCGCGGTGTCGGGCAGGTTGCCTTCCAGATAGGCTTCCATCGCCTCGTCGTCCTGCTCGACGGCGAGTTCGATCAGCTTTTCGCGATATTCGGCGGCCTTGTCGGCCAGATCGTCGGGGATCGCCTCATAGGTGAACTCGGCGCCGAGATTCTCATCCTTCCAGATGATCGCGCGATCGTTGACCAGGTCGACCAGGCCCTTGAAGTCGCTTTCCGCGCCGATGGGCAGATAGAGGACAGCCGGGGTCGCGCCCAGACGGTCGATGATCGTCTGCACGCAATAATAGAAGTTGGCGCCGGTGCGGTCGAGCTTGTTGATGAAGCACATCCGCGGAACTTTGTACTTGTCCGCCTGACGCCACACGGTTTCCGACTGCGGCTCCACGCCCGCGACGCCGTCGAACGCGGCGACCGCGCCGTCAAGCACGCGCAGCGAACGCTCGACTTCGATGGTGAAGTCGACGTGGCCGGGGGTGTCGATGATATTCAGCCGGTGCTCAAGGCCCTTGCCCTCATCGGCTTTCCACACGCAGGTCGTCGCAGCCGAGGTGATGGTGATACCACGCTCCTGCTCCTGCTCCATCCAGTCCATGGTGGCGGCGCCGTCATGGACTTCGCCGATCTTGTAGGACTTGCCGGTGTAGTAAAGGATACGCTCGGTCGTGGTGGTCTTGCCGGCGTCAATGTGGGCCATGATGCCGAAGTTACGATAGCGTTCGAGCGGATGGCTGCGGGCCATGATGCTTCTCCGTTGCCGGCGCGCCGGCGGTTGGGGATTCGTTTAGGATGTGCGCGAGGCCCCTAAACCAATCCGTTCGCCATGGGTAGCACCCCTGGCGAACGGACCGATCTTCAGAAACCTGGTTGAGAGGCGGGCATATAGGTGCCCGCCCGCTCTTTTACCAACGATAGTGCGAGAAGGCGCGGTTCGCTTCCGCCATGCGGTGCGTGTCTTCGCGCTTCTTGACCGCATTGCCGCGGTTGTTGGCGGCGTCCAGCAGCTCGCCCGACAGGCGCGCGGCCATCGTGGTTTCGCTGCGGTTGCGCGCGGCGGTGATCAGCCAGCGGATGGCCAGCGCCTGCGCACGTTCCGGACGCACTTCGACGGGAACCTGGTAGGTCGCACCGCCGACGCGGCGGCTGCGGACCTCGATGCCCGGCTTCACATTGTTGAGCGCATCGTGGAACATGCCGATCGGATCCTTCTTGGCGCGGGTCTCGACGGTTTCGAGAGCGCCATAAACGATCGATTCGGCAACGGCCTTCTTGCCGTCCTGCATGATGCTGTTCATGAACTTCGACAGCACGATATCGCCGAACTTGGGATCCGGCAGGATGACGCGCTTTTCGGGGCGACGACGACGTGACATATTTCTGGTCTCCCCTTCTTACTTCGGACGCTTCGCGCCGTACTTGGAACGGCTCTGCTTGCGGTCCTTGACGCCCTGGGTATCCAGAACGCCGCGCAGCACGTGGTAACGCACACCGGGAAGGTCGCGTACGCGGCCGCCGCGGATCAGCACGACCGAGTGCTCCTGAAGATTGTGGCCTTCACCCGGAATATAGGTGATGACTTCGCGCTGGTTGACCAGACGCACCTTCGCCACCTTGCGGAGCGCCGAGTTCGGCTTCTTCGGGGTCGTCGTATAGACGCGGGTGCAAACGCCGCGCTTCTGCGGGTTCGCTTCCATGGCAGGGACCTTGGACTTGGTCTTCTGCAGTTCGCGGCCCTTGCGGACCAGCTGGTTGATCGTTGGCATGAAGCCCTTCACCTTTTCAGTTACTTTACCGGCATTCCCGTGTTCCAAGCCGCCTGCGAGGACGAAGATTCCTCCAAACGGCAAAGGCCCCGGTGGGCGTAAGCCCCCTGGAGCCGCAAGAGCACCCGGCAATGTTCAGCTCTAATGTCGCTCAGCCGATAGTCGCAGGGAGACGAGTCTTCGCACGCCAGGCCGCTGGGCAGCCGCGCCTATAGCGATGCGCGGGCGGACGGTCAAGCGACGGCGCGGAAGGCGCGCCAAGCTGCGAAAAATGCAAGGATTTAAGGAAATGATAACCATGTCGGCCTAGCCTTCGCCCCACCATAGGACAGGCGGCGCGTGACCCAGACTTCTTCCCTTACCGGCGAGTTTCGCAATCCCGCGCGGGAATCGGCATTCCAGGCCGATCACCTGCCGGAATCCCGTCGCAACGCGCGGCTGCTCTTCCTGCTGTCGGCGCTGCTGAACGCCCTCTTCCTGATCAGCGACTGGCGCTTTGCCGGCACGCCGCATTTCTGGGTGGCCATACCCGCACGCGTGGCCGTGGTGTTGTGGTCGCTCTTCTGCCTGTCCCTCACCCACCGGATGACCAGTTTCCGCGCGGTGGAACGCATCTGCTTTGCCTGGCAGCTGGTCACGGCGATCGGCGTCGCCTTCCTCGTCAGTTCGCGCAGCGACATCGCCATCTTCGTGCTCGTCATGCTGCCGCTCGTCTTCTACCTTGTGGTTCCGACCAGCTTTCGCGGCAATGTGTGGGGCGGCCTTGGCTGCGGCGTGTTACTGCTGATCGGATATGCGGCGCCTGCGCCCCTGTCCGCCACCATGCCGGGCATGGTGCTGGCCGTGGCGATCCTGCATTGCGGCATGTGGATAGCCATCGCGCGCGGCAATCGCCTGCAGCGCAAGGCCTGGACCGCCGGGCGGATAGCGCGGGAAGCGCAGGCGGCTCTCGCCAACAGCCGCGACACGTTGGAGCGCATGTTCATGGCTGTGCCCGTGCCGCTGCTGGTCACGCGTCAGGACGGGAAGGTGATCCGGCAGAACCGCGCCGCCGTGGACGCCTATGCGGCAGGCGGCACTGCCGTGCTGGACAATGTCGGCGAAACCTATGTCGACATGGCCGCGCGCGACGCCCTGTTCGCCCGGCTGAAGCAGGGCGAGGCGATCGATGCATTCGAATGCCGCGTCCGGCGCGGTGACGGGCTCGCGCGCAGCGTGCTGCTGTCCGCGCGCGCCATCCAGATCGACGGCGAACCCTGCGTGATGAGCAGCGTGGTGGACATAACCGAGCGCAAGGAGGGCGAGCGGCATCTGGAGCGGCTGGCCCTGTCCGACGCGCTGACCGGCCTTCCCAACCGCGCCCATTTCCTGCGCGCCCTGACCCGCGCCTGCCATCCGGCGGGCAAAGGGAGCGATCGTCCGCCGCGCTTCGCGGTGCTGGTGATCGACCTGGACGAATTCAAACGGGTCAACGACACCGCCGGCCATGATGCGGGCGACGCCTTGCTCTGCGCTGTCGCCGAACGCTTGCAACAGGCGGTGCGGCCCGGCGACATGGTCGCGCGCATGGGCGGCGACGAGTTTGCGGTGCTGCTCACATCCCTTCCCGGCGACGACGCCGTGGCCCGGATATTGACCCGGATTTCCGACCTGCTTCACGCGCCGCTGCAATATCGCGGCCGGTCGATCGACAGCAGGGTGAGCGTGGGCGTTGCACTGTATCCCGATCATGGCGGTGACGTCGAGACGCTGGTCAAACATGCTGATATCGCCCTGTATGACGCGAAAAATAACGGCCGCGGGCGCGCCACCCTGTTCAACGACGCGCTACTCGACAATTGGAACCGGGAAGCGGCGATGCTGGACCGGGCGCGCCAGGTCATCGCGCAGGAGAAGCCCTGCCCCTGGTATCAGCCCAAGGTCGCGCTCGACACCGGCAGGATCGTCGGGTTCGAGGCGCTGTTTCGGTGCCCGACGGAAGACGGCAGCGTCATCATGCCCGGCGACATCGCAGCGGCGTTCGAACACCCCGAACTGGGTCCGGCCATCACCCGGCTGATGATCGAGGGCATGCTGGCCGACTGCGCCCGCTGGCGGCGCGCGGGACTGGGTTTCGGGCATGTCGCCGTGAACGTGTCGGGCGCCGACCTCAATGACGAAGGCTTCGCCGGCTGGTGGCTGGAACGACTGGCGAGCGCGGGGCTGACGCCGTCCATGATGGAATTGGAAGTGACGGAATCGGTGTTCCTGGGCCGCAACGCCGACCGGGTCGCCCGCACGCTCCACCGTTTCAGCGAGGCGGGCTTCACCATCGCGCTCGACGATTTCGGGACGGGCTATGCCTCCCTGTCCCATCTCAAGCAGTTTCCGATCGACGTAATCAAGATCGACCGGCAGTTCGTCCGCGACCTGCATACCGATCCGGAGGACGCAGCGATCGTCCGGACGGTGCTGAACCTTGCCTACAGCCTTGGCATCCGCACCGTCGCGGAAGGGGTGGAGACGTCCACGCAGCTCGACTATCTGCGCGCGGGGGGATGCCATGTCGGCCAGGGCTATCATTTCGGCGCGGCGGTGCCGGCCGCGCAGGCGGAAGCCGCTCTGCGCGCCGACGCGCGCCGCCGCCGGGCCTGACGGATTTTTTTCATCGCGCGGGAACAAAAAGGCCGCATCTTCATTTCATCGCGCCAGTGATCCCGTTCGTCACGAGTCCGCGCAGGCGGATTCGCGCAGGCGGCCGCGCTTTGCTAGCGCCCCGACTCGTCGAATAAGAGTCGTGGGGTCGCTTTGTCGCAGCAGAAGAATAAGGGCCTGGCCGGCCTTCGGGACCGGCTGAACGCCCTTTGCCCTGAGCGGGAAATCTTCCTGCGGTCCGGTGGCGAGGTCAGATTCATCCGCATATCGCGCCGCGCGCAGATCGTCGGCGCCGGGATGCTGTCCGCCGCGCTGATCGGTTGGGGCGGCATGACCGTCGCGATGCTGGCGAACAATGCGCAGGTCGAGGCACAGCGCGTCGCGCTGGCGAAGGAGGGCAAGTCCGTTGCGAAGGCGGCGGACAAGGTGGCCGGCTATCGCAAGTCCGTCGAGGCGCTGGCGCAGGATCTGGAAGCGCGGCAGGATTTCATGGATGATCTCTACCGCGCCCATTTCGGGGACGATGGCAAGGACGCCGGCGCGGACCTGATCGGATCCGATAAGGATGAAGCGGCCGGGGCAAAGAAAAGCCCGGCTCTCCACGCCAAGATCAGCATTGCCCCGGAAGCCGCGCCGCTGGTGCGGCTGGAGCAAAGGCAGCGGCGCTTCGCGCAACTGCTGACCCGCGCGGTCGAACGCCGGTCCGACAAGGCGGCGGCCGCGATCCGCAGCTTCGGCCTCAATCCCGACACGCTCGCCCGGACGGCGGCGCGGGCGCAGGGCGGTCCCTTCGTGCCCTGGAAGGGCGAGAAGGGCACGATGTCGGGCGAGCTGGAGCATCTGGCGGACGCCATGAGCCGGATGGAATTTCTGGAGCGCAGCCTGCTCACCATTCCATCGGGCCAGCCCACCGCCGCGCCGATGATGACCAGTTCCTACGGTTATCGCCGCGATCCCTTCAACGGCCATGCCGCCTTCCACGCCGGTATCGACTTTCCCGGCCGTTATGGCCAGCCGATCAACGCTGCGGCGGCCGGGCGCGTCACCTATGTCGGCCAGCGGCAGGGCTATGGGAAGGTCGTGGAAGTCGAGCATGGCAACGGCCTCATGACCCGCTATGCCCACCTGTCCGGCTTCGTCGCCCACAGCGGCGACAGAATCGCGCGGGGCGACACGATCGGGCGCATGGGCTCGACCGGCCGGTCGACCGGCACCCACCTCCATTTCGAAGTCCGGCTGAACGGCCAGGCCATCAACCCCCGCCGTTTCCTGGAGGCGCGCACGGACGCGCTGCAAACCCAGCGGATCGCGACAGCGCGCGTGGCGGACCTTCGCGGCCGGGGCTGAAAGGCGGCGGTGAGCTGCCTTTAACGATCCAGCCGCTTATAGGCGCGCACCAGCCACAGCCCGACAAGCACCGCCACCGTAATGGCGCGCGCCGGCAGTTCGTACAGCGCATGACGCGGAGTCCAGAACGCTGCGTCACCCACCGTCAGCAGCGTCAGGACGACAAGGCCGAACATTACGGGCGGCAGGATGAGGCGGGCTGGCATCGCCGGAATCTACCATGCCGGTTTGCCGCGCGCCAATGTCCCTCCGGGCAGCCCGTCAGTTCACCGGCGCGCGTCGGCGATAGCTGAGCGCTTCGGCGACATGGACGCGGCCGACCCGGTCCGCGCCCGCCAAGTCCGCAATGGTCCGCGCGACTCGCAACACGCGCGTATAGCCGCGCGCCGACAGCTTCATCGCGGCGGCTGCCTGCGCCAGCAACTGCCGTCCCGCTTCGTCCGGCCCGGCGACCTCCTCCAGCCGCTCTCCGTCGACTTCCGCATTGGTCCGGGTCGCGCTGCCGGCATAGCGCGCATGCTGCACCGACCGGGCAGCGGCCACCCGCGCCGCGACTTCGGCGGACCCTTCCGCAGGAGGCGGCAGGACGAGATCGGCGGCCGTCACTGCCTGCACCTCCACATGCAGGTCGATGCGGTCGAGCAGCGGCCCCGACACCTTCGCCTGATAGTCCGCGGCGCAGCGCGGCGCGCGCGAACAGGCCAGCGCCGGATCGCCCAGATGGCCGCAGCGGCACGGGTTCATCGCCGCGATCAACTGCACCCGCGCCGGAAAGGTTACATGCGCATTGGCCCGCGCCACCGTCACCTCGCCGGTTTCCAGCGGCTGGCGCAGCGAATCCAGCACCGTGCGCTGGAATTCCGGCAGTTCGTCCAGGAACAGCACGCCCAGATGCGCCATGCTGACCTCGCCCGGCCGGGCCTTCAGCCCGCCACCGACCAGCGCTGCCATCGACGCGCTGTGATGCGGATTGCGGAAGGGCCGCGCCCGGCTGATCCGGCCTCCCTCCAGTGTGCCGGCGACGCTCGCCACCATGGAGCTTTCCAGCGCTTCGGCCGGCGTCATGTCCGGCAGGATGCCGGGCAGGCAGCTCGCCATCAGCGACTTGCCCGCGCCGGGCGGCCCCACCATCAGCAGGTTGTGGCCGCCCGCCGCCGCGATCTCCAGGGCGCGCTTGGCGACTTCCTGGCCCTTCACCTGACGCAAGTCCGTCGTCCGCACCGGAGCCTCCACCGCGCCCGGCTGCGGCGGCGAGAGGGCGGCCGTGCCTTTGAAATGGTTGAGCAGGCTTAGAAGATCGGGCGCGGCGACGACCTCCACCTGGCCCGCCCAAGCCGCTTCACTGCCCTGCGCCGCCGGGCAGACCAGCCCCTTCTCCTGGCCCCCCGCATGCAGCGCGGCAAGCAGGACGCCGGGCGACGGCGCGGTGCGGCCATCCAAACCCAGTTCGCCTACGACGATATAGCCGGCCAGCGTCTCCGCATCGATCACGCCCATCGCGCCGAGCAGCGCCAACGCGATCGGCAGGTCGAAATGCGATCCTTCCTTGGGCAGGTCGGCCGGCGACAGGTTCACCGTGATGCGCTTGGGCGGCAGCGACAGCCCGATGGCGGCGATGGCGTTGCGCACCCGCTCGCGGCTTTCGGCGACCGCCTTGTCCGGCAATCCGACCAGGATGAAATTGGGAAGGCCGGGGACCAGCTGGCACTGCACCTCGACCCCGCGCGCCTCCAGCCCGAGATAGGCGACCGTCGAAACCGTTGCGACCAAATGCCCCCTGCCCCCTAATCGTCAGCCCGGATCGGCCGGTGCCTCTGGCCTGCCCTTGAACCCCTGCGCCACCACATACCATTCGACGCTGCCCTTGCGGCTTGCCGGGGGCTTCGCATGTTTGATGGTGGTGAAATGCCTTTTGAGCAGCGCCAGCAATTCCGCATCGGTGCCGCCCGCGAAAACCTTCGCGACGAAGGCGCCGCCCTTGCGCAGATTTTCGACCGCGAACCAGGCCGCCGCCTCGACCAGCGCCATGGTGCGCAAATGGTCGGTCTGGGCATGACCCACGGTATTGGCGGCCATGTCGGATATGACGAGGTCCGGTTGCTGCCCCAGCGCCTCGCGCAGCAGGTCGGGTGCCTTGTCGTCCATGAAGTCCATTTCGAACAGGGTGACGCCCGGGATCGGATCGGTCGGAAGCAGGTCGATGCCCACCACCGCCGCCTTGGGCGCCATCTTGCGCACGACCTGCGCCCAGCCGCCCGGTGCGACCCCCAAGTCCACGACCGCCTTCGATCCCTTTACGAAATGGAATTTTTCGTCCAGCTCGATCAGCTTGAAGGCGGCGCGGCTGCGCCATCCTTCCGCCTTGGCCTTGCGGACATAGGGATCGTTCAGGTGCCGCTCCAGCCAGCGCACCGATTGCGCGGTGCGGCCCTTGGCGGACTTGACCCGGACCTTGCCCGCGCCCGCCTCTCTCACATCACCCTCCCGTCGCGGTCCATCAGGCCGCGCAATATGCCTTCGCGGATGCCCCGATCGGCGACGCCCAGCCGCTCCGCCGGCCAGATGTCGAGGATGGATTCCAATATGGCGCAGCCCGCCACGACCAGGTCGGCGCGCTCGGTGCCGATGCAGGGCAGCTTCTGCCGGTCGGCAAGGCTCATGCCCGATAGCCGATCCGATATGGCACGCATCGATTCGCATGGCACGATCAGGCCGTCGATCGCCTGCCGATCGTAGCGCGGCAGGCCAAGGTGCAGGCTGGCAAGCGTGGTGACGGTCCCCGACGTTCCGAGCAGGCGGATGCCCTCCGCATCGCGCGGCAGGCGACGGGCGAGCGGCAGGAAGGCTTCGGCCACGCGCGCGCGCATCCGGCCATAGGCGGCGAGCCGCTCCGCCGCATCGCCATGGTCGAACGCCTCGCTCTCCGTCAGCGACACGACGCCCCAGGGTGCGCTCACCCAATCGACGATATGCGGCGCGCCGTCGCCATGCGCGTCCACCAGCACCAGTTCGGTCGATCCGCCGCCAATGTCGAAGATCAGCGCCGGGCCGTCCCCCGGCTCCAGCAGAGCGTGGCAGCCGAGCACGGCAAGCCGCGCTTCTTCCTGCGCGCTGATGATGTCGAGCGCGATGCCGGTTTCCCGATAGACGCGCTGGATGAAGTCCGCGCCGTTGGACGCCCGGCGGCAGGCTTCGGTCGCGACCGACCGGGCCAGTGTGACATGGCGGCGGCGCAGCTTGTCGGCGCACACCGACAGGGCGGCGATGGCGCGATCGATCGCCGCGTCGCTGATCCGCCCGGTCGCAGCCAGCCCTTCGCCCAGGCGGACGATCCGGGAAAAGGCGTCGATGACGATGAAGCCGTCGGAGGAAGGCTTAGCGATCAGCAGGCGGCAATTGTTGGTGCCAAGGTCGATGGCGGCGTAGGAGCGCCGATCGCGCGGGCCATGCGCGCCAAGGCCCCGCTTCGACGGGGGAGGACTGGCCGCAGCCTTGCTCCCACTGTCCGGACCGGAACGGGCGTGCTTTCCCGCGTTGAGGCCGGATGGGCCGGAACTCTGCGGCGATGGGCGGCTATGCTGCACCAGGGCCGTAACTTTCTGTTATCGCCAGGCCCGAGACGGGACCGGAACTTGCCCTCTGTCTTAGGCAGATATGCAGGCGTGCGCAAGGCTGGCGCGCGATGGCGGGACCAGCGATCGATGTGGCGCTTATGTAACAGTCGTAAAGTTTCGCAGCACCCGGATTGTCTTGCCCCTTTCGTCTGTTAGCCTCGCCGCCGGGTCTTTGGGGAGAGTTTTACATGCACATTCGCAAGAATGGTGCGGGCCTGTTGGCGCGCATCGGTCGTCCTGCACTTCTGGCATCTGCGGCGATGGGGGCTCTTGTGGCTCCTGCGGCGCAGGCGGTGGTTCCGAACGACAGCAAGACGCCGGCGCAGATAGTGGACAGCGGCGTCAACGGCGTCGGCATCATGTATCGCGCGGACGGCTTCGTCTGCACCGGCACGCTCGTGAACCCGCGCACGGTCATCTTCGCCGCGCACTGCGTCAACGATCTCGATACGCCAGACTATTCGACCGTCAACGGCGGCGTTCCGGTGGCCTTTGCCTTTCAGACGGATGCGCGGCCCGGCCTCATCAATTGGCTGAACAACAATTACCGCACCAACACCGCGCTCAGCGTCTACAACGTCAACAACATCGCCTATCATCCGGAATCGCTCGATCCCAACGCCTTGAGCTTCCTGTTCGGCGACGTTGCCATGGCGACGCTGGACACGCCGGCCAAGAATGTGCCGACCTGGACGATGCTGTTTTCCGCGCTGCCCGCGCCTTCGAGCATCAGCGACACGACCGGCAGCAATTACCATGTGACGATCACCGGCTACGGCCGGACCGGCAGCGGCACGTTGGGGCAGAATGTCGGCATCGATTTCCGCCGCCGGGTGGCGGAGAATTTCCTCGGGATGCTGGGGTCGCTGGACGACATCGACAGCTTCCTGTTCGGCGCGCCGAGCGGACTGCCGCAAAATCTCTACCAGCTCGACTTCGACGATCCCAACCGCACCAATCCTTATGACTTCAACGTCTTCAAGGATGACGCCCTGCCCAATGAAGGCGTGACGGCAAGCGGCGATTCGGGCGGTCCGCTGATCCTAGACCGCACCTTTGCCGAAAAGACGGTGATCGGCGTCCTGTCGGGCGGCAGCCGCTATTTCCTGGGCCAGCCGCAAAGCTCCTATGGCGGCTCCTCCTTCTACCAGCCGCTCTACCTCTTCTGGGACTGGATCGCGGCCAACAATCCCTATCGCTATGCCACCGCCAAGGCAGGCGATGGCAAATGGAGCGACCCCAATCACTGGGTGACGGCGCTCGACCCCAATTATCGGGTGATCGACAACACGGGCAAGCTGGTGAACGGCGTGCCCACCACGACGGGCGCAGGCGCCTATGGGGCCGACGCCGCCAGCAAGTTCGGCCAGATCTGCTACGATCCCGACGGCATCTGCTATGACGTGCGCACCGGCGAACTGGTCCCGAGCGGCGCAACCGTCTCCAGCGAGGGGCAGGCTGCGGCGAAGGGCGGGGCTTCGACCGTCAGCGACAACAAGGGCAAGGTCGAGATCGCCGACCGCAGCGCGACGCCTGAAAATGTGAGCCTGAGCGGCGAAGCGAGCGCCACCAGCGCCGCCACCCCCAGCGGCAGCATCAAGGAGGCGCAGGCGAGCGGCCCGCTTCCCGTCGCGACCGTCGCCAACGGGCTGCCGGGCGCGAGCAACTTCATCCCCAACAATATCGCGCCGCTCGCTTCGGCCGGGGTCGTGGGCCGCTATTATGACGTGACCCTGTCCGCCAACGGCCGCACGACGCTCGACACCAGCGCCACCGTCGATCGCTTCGGCATTGCGGGGACGGGCGCGACCCTGGACGTGACCTCGACCGGATCGCTCACCAGCCTCATGGAAATCTCGCAGCTTGCGGGCACGGTGAACGTCAACGGCACGGTATCGACGCCAGGCGACTATTTCCTGCTGACCGGCCTGCTTTCGGGCAGCGGCACGGTGCGCACGCCGTTCCTGACCAACGTGCGCGGCGCAATCGCGCCCGGCGGTGTGGGCAGCATCGGCACGCTGACGGTCGAAGGCAACGCCATCCTCTCGTCGGGCAGTCTGCTTGCGATCGACCTTGGCAACAACGGCGTGTCGGACGTGCTGGCGGTGCGCGGCACGGGCGCGGGCCAGGCCAATGTCGGCGGCACGGTCGCCTTCTCGGCGGCGAGCGGCGCGCGGGTGCGGTTCGGCAACCGCTACACCTTCCTGACCGCGACCGGCGGCGTCACCGGCACCTTCGCCGCGCCCACCGCGCTCAGCGCGATCCTGCGCCCGGTGCTCAGCTACTCGGCGAACGCCGTGTCGGTGACGATCGACGCGGGCCGTTACGCCGACGTCGTCAACGGCGCGTCGCAGACGCAGGTGTCGTTTGCTCGCCTGCTCGACCAGAATCGCGGCAACTACAGCCGCCTTGCCGGTCTTTACGGCGAAACCGACCTGCTCTCGGTCGCCGGCATCCAGGCCGCGTTCGAGGCGATGGCCCCGCGTACCGAAACGCTCAAGACTTCGATGGGCGAAACGCTCAATGACAATATGGCGCGTTTCTATCGCGATCGCCTGACCAAGATCGACGGCGGGGCGATGGGCGGCACGCTGACCATGGTGGGCCAGCCGCTCCAGCTTGCCGCCGCCAGCCTCGACAATATGGACCTCGGCCTCGATCAGGGCGGCGACGGAGCCACCCAGACGCGCGAGGGCGTGTTGCCCGAGGATGTCAGCGCCTTCCTGGCGGGCGGCTATATCGACGGCAGCGCCCGTCCGATGCGCTCGATCACGCCGCTCGGCCGCGACCAGTTCGACGGCTGGTACGCGGCGGCGGGCGTCGAGAAGGCGTTCAACGACAGCGGCGTCATCGGCCTGTCGGCGTCCTTCAGCCAATTGAAGGGCAACACGGCGGTCAACGACACGGCGCGCGCGCGCCTCTATCAGGCCACGGTCTATGGCGCGTTCGACCTTGGCGGGCTGAAGCTCGACGCGGTCGGCAGCGCAGGCACGCTCGCGACGAAGTCGCGCCGGGCCTTCACCGTTGGCGCGACGCCCTACACGCTCAACGGATCGGATCAGGAACTGGCGCTTTCGGGCGAACTGGGCCTCAGCAAGACGCTGGGCACCGACGCCTTCGCCATCGTGCCGCGTGCGTCGATCCGGGGTGCGTATATCAGCGGCGGCAACTTGGCCGAATATGGCGGGGACGCGGCGCTGGTCATCAAGCGGCACGCGATCCAGAGCGCGCAGGGCCGGCTCGGCGCCACGGTCAAGGCGAACGGCAGCGGCTTCAAGCCCTATGTCACCGCCAACTATGTCCATGAGTTCCGCGATCAGCCGGCGTTCCTGCTGGCCAATCTGGTCGGCGGCTCCGGCCCGCTCGCGCCCTTTGCGCTGGGCGGTCAGGACCGGAACTGGGGCGAAATCGGCGGCGGCCTCACCATCGCGACGGGCAATGTCGACCTCAGCCTGTCGGCCGACACGACCGCCTGGCGCAAGGACGTCAAATATCAGAGCTATCGCGCGTCGGCGAAGATCCGCTTCTGATCTCCACGACCCCCGCCGGAACAAGGAAGGGCCGCTCCACCGGGCGGCCCTTTTTCTTTGGGCGAAGATCGCCTGCTGCCCCTTAACTTCGCATATGTCCCGCAGATTTTGAGAGAGAATTGCGCGAGTGGGACATTTGCTTTCCTACTCCACCCTTACGATCCTGTGCGTACCCTGCCCTCCGGAAGGGCGATAGGACAGGTCGCTCAGAGCGGCAGCAGCGCCGCCACGATCCAGCGATCCTCGGCGCGCAGCACGCCCCATGCGCGCGCGGCGGCGCGGCTGTCCATCGCTTCCACGCCGATGCCTCGACCCTCCAGCGCCCGGATGAAGGCGCGGGGCGGCTGGCGCAAGCCGCCGCCGGTGCCCAGCAGCAGGAATTCAGGCGCGGGACCGAGCAGCAGCAGATCGCCCAGTGCGTCGGGCGTCAACGCATCCACCGCCGGCGCGTCGACCCAGGCCAGCGCGCGGACGGGGCTGAGCAGCAGGCCGTCGGGGAACACATCGTCGCGTACCCGGAAGCCCCGACCCTGAAAGCCGGTGACGATCGGCCCCTGCCCGCTGTCGTCGCGGCGGACCTGGATGCCGATATCCGTCAGGGCCGCGCCCCGTCATCGCGGGGGCCGACGCGCTCGGCATTGCCGGCATAGCCCTTCTTCGACGCCTTCTTCTCCGCCGCCGCCGGGGTCAGGCCCAGCGAGATCAGCAGCGAGGAGGAGACATAGATGGACGAATAGGTGCCCACCACCACGCCCAGCATCATCGCGGCAGTGAAGCCGCGCAGCACATGGCCGCCGAACAGCAGCAGCGCGCCAAGCGCCAGCAGGATGGTGACGGAGGTCATGACCGTGCGCGGCAGCGTTTCGTTGACGGACAGGTCGATCAGCGCCTTCATGTCCATCTTGCGATATTTGCGCATATTTTCACGGATACGATCGTCGATCACCATCTTGTCGTTGATCGAATAGCCAACGATCGTCAGCACGGCAGCCACGATGTTCAGGTCGAATTCCAGCTGCGTCACCGCGAAGAAGCCCAGCGTCATCAACACGTCGTGCATGATAGCGACGAAGGTCGAGACGCCGAACTGCCATTCGTAGCGGAACCAGGAAAAGATCGCGATGCCGATCACCGCCAGCATGACCGCCAGCACGCCCGTCTGGATCAGCTCGCCCGACACCTTGCCCGACACGGTGTCGTAGCGGGAGAAGGTGACGCCGGGAAACTCCGCTTCCATCGCCTTCCGAGTCTTTTCGACCACGGCGTTGGATGCGCCCGCGCCGCCCTGTTCTGGCAGGGGCAGGCGGATCTGCACCGTCTTGGGATCGCCGAACTGTTGCAGCGAGCTTTCGCCGACATTCAGGGCAGCGATGGTCGAGCGGACCTTGTCCGTTTCCACATTCTGCGGAAACTTCGCCTCGATCATCAGGCCGCCGACGAAATCGACGCCCATGTTGAGGCCCCGGTGCAGGGTCGCGCCGATCGCCAGTACCGTCAGCAGCGCGGTGAGCGCGAACGCCCATTTGCGCATCGCGACGAAGCCGATGTTGGTGTTGTCGGGGACGAGTTTGAGCAGTTTCATGACGTTTCTCTCCCGCCCCGTCAGATGACGATTTCGGTCGGGCGCTTGGTACGGACCCAATGGGCCACCAGCAGGCGCGTGAAGGTGACGGCCGTGAACACGCTGGTCGCGATGCCGATCAGCAGCACGATCGCGAAGCCCTTGACCGGTCCCGATCCCAGCGCCAGCATGATGCCGCCAGCGATAGCGTGGGTGACGTTCGCTTCGAAGATGGTGCGGCTGGCTTCCTTATAGCCATGTTCGATCGACGCGACGATGTTACGGCCCCGCCGCCTTTCCTCCCGGATGCGTTCGTAGATCAGCACGTTGGCGTCCACTGCCGTGCCGATGGTCAGCACGAAGCCGGCGATGCCGGGCAGGGTCAGCGTCGCCCCCAGCATCCCCATCACGCCCAGGATCACCAGCACGTTGATGGTGACGGCGATGTTGGCATAGACGCCGAAGCGGCCGTAGCTCACGAACATGAAGGCGGCAACCGCGACGACGGCAATGATCGATGCGATCAGGCCGGCGCGAATGGAGTCGGCGCCAAGGCCCGGACCCACGGTCCGTTCCTCCACCACCGTCAGGTCGACCGGCAGCTTGCCCGATCGCAGCGCGATGGCGAGCTGGTTGGCGCTTTCCACCGTGAAGTTGCCGCTCACCTGCGCGCTGCCGCCCAGGATCGGCTCGTTGATGTTGGGGGCGGACAGCACTTTGCCGTCCAGGATGATCGCGAAGGGGCGGTTGACGTTCTGCGACGTCACCTGGCCGAACTTGCGGCCGCCCGACCCGTTGAAGCGGATGTTGACGATCGGCTGGTTGTTCTGGTCATAGCCTTGCGTGGCGTCGGTCAGATCCTCGCCCGACACCATCACCTGCCGCTTGACCGCGATCACCGGTACGCCCGCGGGATTGCCAGGATAGGGCAGCACTTCGCTGCCCACCGGTGCGCGGCCCTGCGCTACTTCGGCCGGGTTGGCGTTGACGTCAACCAGCTTGAATTCCAGCTTCGCCGTCTGGCCCAGCAAATCCTTGAGCGCCTTGGGATCCTGAAGGCCGGGCACCTGCACGACGATGCGGTTGCTGCCCTGCTGCTGGATGGTGGGTTCGCGCGTACCCATTTCGTCGATGCGCTTGCGGATCACCTCGGTCGCGACTTCCATAGCGCTCTTGACCGCATTGTTGATGCCCGCATCGGTCGGGGTGACGACGATGGTCGTGCTGTTCACCACCTCGACATTGAAGTCGCGCTGTCCGGTAAGGCCCGCGCCCTGCGTCAACGGACGAATGCGTTCCACCGCGGCATCGACCTGGCTGGCGTCGCGCACCATGAAGCTGAGCTTGCCATCTCGGGCGGAAATGTCGCCAATCGCGATCCGGGGATCGGTTCGCCGCAGCTCCGTGCGGATCTGCTCCTCCATGTTGGCGAGCCGCTGCTTCGCCACGTCCTGCGTGGATGCTTCCAGCAGCAGGTGGCTACCGCCCGCAAGGTCGAGGCCGAGGTTGACGCGCGTCTGCATGAAGCCGGGCAGCTTCGCCACGGTCGCTTCGGGCAGGAAGGTCGGGATGGCGCACAGCGCGCCGATCGCCAGCGGCAGGAGGATCGCGAAGATCGCCCAGCGGGAAAAGTTCAGCATGGGTGCGTTCAGTCGTTCGCAGGCTTGGCGGTGGCCGGATCGATCACCTCGGCAAGGGTCGACTTGACCGCCTTCACCTTCATGCCGGGCGCCAGTTCGATGTCGACATAGATGTCGTCCACGCGCGCCACCTTGCCGACCAGCCCGCCGCCTGTGACGACCTGATCGCCCTTTTTCACCGCATCGATCTTGGCCTTATGCTCCTTCATCTTTTTCTGCTGCGGACGGATCAGCAGAAAATAGAAGACGACGAAGATCAGGACCAGCGGCGCCATCTGCACCAGGATACCGGCACCGGACGCTTGCCCGCCCGCAGTCTGGGCCAAGGCTGGGGTAATGAACATGGGTGGACTTTCGCCTTGTTTTCTGTCGGGCGCGGACGGCCTTGCGGCATCCACGCATCAAGCGCGGGCGGCTAACACAGACAGGGGGCAAGAGGCAATATGATTAGGGCACGGGACCAGTTGCGCGTCGCGGCGAGAACAGCCCTTGCAACTTCGTCCCGCTGCTTCTAAAGGGCGCCCTCCGGTCGGGACGTAGCGCAGCCTGGTAGCGCATCACACTGGGGGTGTGGGGGTCGGAGGTTCGAATCCTCTCGTCCCGACCAAGGAAAACCGCCGTTCCTTAGCATCATGCAAGGGACGGCGTTTTCGTTTTCGAGCCTTATGCGGGGCCGGTCAGCATCTTCTGCGCGCTCGTGCGGATGAAGTCGGAAATCGGGCCGGACATCATCTTCAGCATCATCGGCACATCGACCGTGGCGCGGATGTTGGCATCCTCGATCAGCAGCCGGGTGGGAATGGACTGGCCCATCACGTCGATGCGCATGTCGAGCACATCGTCCGATGGCCAGTGCGCCGTTACCGTGCCACCGCCGGGAATATGCTTCTCCAGCTTGGGCAGCCCCGCCTCAACGCGGCGCTTCGCCTCGGCCTTGCCCAGCTGATGCGGTATGTCGATGTCCATGGCGGTCCTTCCTGTTACTGCGTCCAGCCTTAGCGGCGGCCTGACTTGACCGGAAGAGAAAGTGATCCATGGAACCCGCTGTCCTACAGATAACCATATGGGATAAATGATCCGCCTCATCATCCACACCGGAGGCACGGCATATGGACATTCACGATCTGATCGACGAGGTCATCGCCCGCGAAGGCGGCTATAGCGATCACCGCGCCGACCGGGGCGGGCCGACGAACATGGGCATCACCCGCGATGTCGCCCGCGACAATGGCTATTTCGACGATATGAAGGCGCTGCCACGCAGCTTTGCCGAGTCGGTGTACCGGCGACTTTACTGGGATCAGCCCGGCTTTACCTTTGTCGCGGAGATCAGCTGGGCAGTGGCGGCGGAACTGTTCGACACCGCAGTGAATATGGGCCCGGCGACCGCCATCGGCTTCCTCCAGCGCGCGCTCAATGCGCTCAACCGCAACCAGCAGGACTATCCCGACCTGAAGCTGGACCGGCAGATCGGCGCGCGGACGCTGGGCGCGTTGCGGCGCTTCAGAGCATTGCGCGGCCCCGGCGGCGACAAGGTGATGCTGAAGGCAATGGAGGCGTTGCAGGGGGAACGCTATATCGCGCTGGCAGAGAGCCGGCCCGGCAACGAAGCCTTTCTATACGGCTGGCTCGCGAACCGAATCGGTTAGGATGGCCATCCCTCCACCCGACCCGCCGGACGAAAGCGACCCGTGGACGCGGCGCGCCCGTCCCGCCTTCCTCTACCTCATCTATGCGCTGCTGCTCTGGTCGATCCCCGTCGGCCTGCTCGGCGGATGGCGGCCGGCGCTGGCGGCGGCGATCACCGCAGCGATGCGCGCCTATCTCAATGCCCTGCCCGAACCGCTCTACGCGCTCTTTGGCACCGGCTATCTCGGCTACACCGCCGCCCGCGCGTGGGACAAGGCGAAGGGCGGAAAGTCTTAGCGGCTTCGTGTGGCCGTTGCGCCCTAATGTTCGGCGCAGCGCGGTAGCCCTTCTCCCCTCGGGGGAGAAGGATAAGGAGCCTTATGAGCGGAGCGAATTAGGCGGAGTTGGAAGAGGGGGCGGTGCGTCGATCCCTCTCTCCTAGCTGCGACTAACTTCGCTTCGCTCAGCAAGTCTCGCTACCTCTCCCAAAGGAGGAGAGGGAATATCAGCCGACAGGCACGCACCACGCTCCCACCTCCCAAAAAATGAGAGGGGCCGCCGGGTGCGAAAGCCCCGACGGCCCATCATTGACATGGTCAGCGGCCGGAAGTGCCGCCCAAGGAGAATGTCTGTTCGCGCTATCCTGTCCTGCGACGAGCGACGGCCTGTGTGCCGGCTCTCACATCGTCATCGTCATGGAAAGGATCGACGCAGCGGCGTCGCTCAGCGGCGCATTCCCCGAATGGACTTGACCGACCCCATTGCTGAACCATGAGACATCGGATCACCTCCTTTCGCTATGTTGAAGCCCGCGTGGCCGTCGCCGGTTTCAAGCCTTTGTTCGGCCACGACATCATAGTGAATCAGACGCAGGCGGCGATCAAGGCTTGTAATTTTCTTTTTTCGAATCATACTTTCGCGTCCGCGAAGCGCAGCGAAACGGCTCAGCCGCGACAATCCTCGATCACTCGACCGATTTCCGCCCAAGCGGGCAGGATCAGCGCAGGCTGACCGGCGCTTTCCAGCGCGAATTTGCCGCGGCTATAGGCCAGTTGATCCAGAACCGCGTCGGATGCCGTCCGCGTGGCGACCATTTGCGGCGACGCCCCGCCCATGAAGGTTGCGGGCCAGACAACCGCGCCATAGCTGGTGCGCAGCGTGATCGCATTGGCATTGCCCAACGCCTGCCCCGATGCCGCCCGTCCAAGGCTGATCCGCCGGCTGGCCCGATCGCACCGAAGCGTGACGGTCTCAGCCCCGGACCCGAAGGTCGCCACCGAACCATTCCCTTCCACCCGATAGGTCCAGGAACCGGGCACGACCGGACGATATTGCCATTCCGTGAGGCCAGCATCGCTTGCCTGTTCAGCGACAGACGCGGGCGGTGGAGCCGGACGCGCGGGTTGGGGCGTGGCCCGAGCAGGCGCGGGCGCGGGCGCGGCCCTGTCGGCCGGCGGCCCGACGCAGGCGGAGAGGAGCAACGGAACGGGCGAGAGCATCGTCCATGAAAGGGTGAAACCCCGTGTCCGCCGATCTCTCACATCCATGCTCCCAAGCCTGCCGCCGCGCGCCTGCATCTATACCGCGATCAGCGCATAGGGCCGGCCGAACTGTTCCGACACCACGAACTGCGCGCAGTTATAGACCGGCACGCCGCGCGGCGTCTTCCCCTCGAAGGTGCCGCGATGGGCATGGCCATGGACCGCGAAGCGCACATTGTCAAAACGGTCGATCGCGTCTGCAAGGCGCGATGACCCCAGAAAGGGGAAGATTTCCGCCGGTTCCCCTTCCACCGTCTGGGCAATCGGCGCATAGTGAAGCACCGCCACCACGCGCTCGGTACGCAGCGTGCGCAGCGCATTTTCCAGCTTGCGCGCCTCGTTGATGGATTCCTCGACGAAACCCTTGATGGCGCGCTCTCCGAACGCGCCCAGCTCGCCCCGGCCGAAGCCGCCGACGAAACCCTTGACCCCCGCAAAGCCCACCCCCTTTATCTCGACCGCCTGCTCGTCCAGCACGGTGACCCCCGCGCAGTTCAGGATGCGGGCCACTTCCTCGGGCTGGCCGCATTCATGGTCGTGATTGCCCAGCACGGCGACGATGGGAATGGAACAGGCGCGCAGATCCTCCGCCAATATCTCCGCCTCGCGCGTCTTGCCGAAATTGGTGAGGTCGCCGCACAGCGCCAGCACATCGGCCTTGTCGGAAATTTCAGCGAACAGATCGCGATATTTATGCTCCTGCTGGTCGGTCACATGCAGGTCGCCGATGGCGGCGACGGTCAGGCTGCCCGGTGGGCCAAACCTCGCTGCGTTCTCACTTGTTGCGATCATGGCTTTCCTCCAGTCCCTTGCCGACCACGTCGGCGAAGCCCCATTCGGTGATGTCGACCAGATAGTCGCGTGGAGAGAGCAGCCTGCCCCTGCATACGCGGATATTGGGCACCGGCAATTCGGCCCGCGTCTGCAACCGGCCCAGCAGTTCCTCGAACAGCCAGAGCGGGATGCAATGCCGCTCGGTCGGATAGATGAAGCGGAAGTTGAGCAGGTGGATGAGCAGCACCTCCCAGTGCAGCTCCACCGCATCGAGCAGCTTCTGCCAGTCGATCGCCTCATGCTGTTTCAGGATCATGTGCGCGACATCCGCGCCATCATAGCGATAGCGATCCTGGATGAATATCTTCGACAGGATGAATTCGGTCGGCGGCGTGATGCGCACGCGGATGCCATAGACATCGGCGTGGGACGCGTCGCGGAACCATTCCTCCGTCACCGGCAGGCTGGCCGAGGAGATGTTGTAGATGACGTCGAAGAAATTACCGTCCTTCCACACCTTGCCGATCCAGCGCTCGTCCTCGAACTCGACCTCATGGCCCAGATGCCGGAAATGGGCGAGGATGCGGGGCGCGTCGCCCGCCTTGCAGAACACGTCCAGATCCTTGGTCGGGCGAACTATGCCCGTGTGGCAGCCGAGCGCATAGGTGCCCGACAGCATGAACGGGATGCCGGACGACACCAGTTCCCTAAGGCTGTCGGCATAGAATTGCTTCGCCTCTGGCGGCGGATCGAAGGCGGTTGGATCGCAGGTCATCGGGCACTCTGGTTGCGGCGGGAAGGAAGCAACGGGCGGCGGGCGGGTTGCGTTCCGTTTTGACGGGGCGAGCGGTTGTCTTTCGGGTCGGGCGGCTTAGGGTGACAACCGAGCTAATTTCGGAGCTGGCCATCTGCTCGGCCGTGCACGGCCGTTCGGGGCCAGGTCTTCCAGCATCTAGTGAGGCGACATGATCCGACACCTGCCCTGGATATTGACGGCGATCGTCGGCGCGGTGGCGCTCGCGGTATTGGCGATTTCGCGCGGGGAGAATGTGAACGCGCTCTGGATCGTGGTCGCGGCGGTCAGCTGTTTCCTGGTCGCCTACCGCTATTATGCGCTGTTCATTGCGCGCCATGTGATGCGGCTCGATCCCGCGCGGCCGACGCCGGCCATCCGCCGCGCCGACGGGCTTGACTATGTCGCGACCGACCGCACCGTGCTGTTCGGCCATCATTTCGCGGCGATCGCAGGTGCGGGGCCGCTGGTGGGACCGGTGCTCGCGGCGCAGATGGGCTATCTGCCCGGCACGTTCTGGATCATCGCCGGCGTCGTGCTGGCCGGCGCGGTGCAGGACTTCATGGTCCTCTTCATCTCCATGCGCCGCGACGGCAAGTCGCTGGGCGAACTCATCCGCATGGAAATGGGGCAGGCGGCCGGCGCCATCGCGCTGTTCGGGGCCTTCATGATCATGGTCATCATCCTGGCGGTGCTGGCATTGATCGTGGTCAAGGCGCTGGCCGAAAGCCCCTGGGGCATGTTCACCGTCGCCGCCACCGTGCCGCTCGCGATTGCGATGGGTGCTTACACGCGCTGGATCAGGCCGGGCCGCATCGGCGAAGTATCCTTGCTCGGCCTGGTCGGCCTGCTCGCCGCGATCGTCTATGGGCAGGCGGTCGCCGCCTCGCCCGTCTGGGGGCCGGCCTTCACCTTCACGCCGGTCCGGCTTTGCTGGATCCTGATCGGCTATGGCGCGGTCGCCTCCGTCCTCCCCGTCTGGCTGCTGCTGGCGCCGCGCGACTATCTCTCGACCTTCCTCAAGATCGGCGCGATCGCGGCGCTCGCGATCGGCATCGTCATCATGGCCCCGCCCTTGAAGATGCACGCCGTCACCCCCTTCGTGAACGGCAACGGCCCGGTCTGGGCGGGCGGACTTTTCCCCTTCCTCTTCATCACCATCGCTTGTGGAGCCGTGTCGGGCTTCCATGCCCTGATCGCCAGCGGCACCACGCCCAAGCTGATCGCCAGCGAAGCCGACGCCCCGCTGATCGGCTATGGCGCGATGCTGATGGAAGCGTTCGTGGCGATCATGGCGCTGGTGGGCGCGTCGATCCTCGATCCCGGCATCTATTTCACGATGAACAGTCCCGCCGCGCTGATCGGCACCGACGCGGCGAGCGCGTCCGCCGCCGTCACCGCCATGGGCTTCCCAATCTCGCCCGACCTGATCGCACAAACGGCCAAGGACGTGGGCGAACATACGATCATCAGCCGCGCGGGCGGCGCGCCGACGCTGGCGGTCGCGATGGCGGAAATCTTCAGCCATGTCGTCGGTGGGCCGGCGATGAAGGCCTTCTGGTATCATTTCGCCATCCTGTTCGAGGCGCTGTTCATCCTGACCGCCGTGGACGCCGGCACCCGCGCCGGGCGCTTCATGCTGCAGGATCTGATCGCGCTGGCCGTACCACCCTTCAAGGACAGCGCGCGCCAGTGGCCCGGCTTCGTCGCTACGGCCCTGACCGTCGCGGCGTGGGGCTTCTTCCTCTATCAGGGCGTCACCGATCCGCTGGGCGGGGTGAACACGCTCTGGCCGGTGTTCGGCATCTCCAACCAGATGCTGGCCGCCATCGCGCTGATGCTGGGGACGGCCGTCCTCTTCCGCATGAAGCGGGACCGCTTCGCCTGGGTGACGATGCTGCCGGCCACATGGCTGCTCGTCTGCACGCTGTCCGCGGGCTGGCTCAAGCTCCATTCCACCGATCCCAAGGTCGGCTTCATCGCCCATGCCGCCCGATTCGAGGGCGCGGCGGACAGGGGTGAGATAGTGGCGCCCGCAAAATCCATGGCGCAGATGCGGCAGATCATCTTCAACGACCGCGTCGACGCCGCGCTGGTGGCGCTATTCCTGGCCGTGGTGCTGTCGCTCCTCTTCTTCACGATCCGGACCTGTCTGGCCGCGCGTCGCGTCGGTCATGCGACCGCGCAGGAAATCCCCGCTGGGATGAGCACGCTATCATGATGGAATGGCTTCACATTTTGCGCCGGATGGCACGATCCATGGTTGGCGTGCCGGACTATGATGCCTATGTGCGCCATATGATGGCCCACCATCCCGGCCAACCGGTGATGGACCGCACGCAGTTTTTTCGGGACCGGCAGCAAGCGCGCTATGGCGGCAAAGGGGGCGGACGCTGCTGCTGATTTGGCAATTATATTACAACGGATTTTAATTTTACGACTGAAAAATTTACAAATCCCTTAAATTGGGTATTGCTGTTTCCTGTCGGCTTGCTACGCCGCGGCAGTCCTTCGGTGCCCGACAGCTTCCAGGGATGCGCCCTCCGCCCTTCCCTTGCGGCGGAGGGCGGACCTTTTCATCGCCGGGCGTTGAAGCCCGCGACCATGCCCGCCGTGATCGACAGGGCGATCTCCGCCGCGCCGGTCGCCCCGATGTCCAGCCCGGCCGGACCATCGATCCGGGCAAGATCGTGGGCGGAAAATCCCTGCGCCGCCAGACGCTCCAACCGCGCGGCATGGCTTCTGCGCGACCCAAGCGCGGCGATATAACCGGTCGGCGCGCGAAGCGCCGCCATCAGCGCGGGATCGTCGATCTTGATGTCGTGGCTGAGAGTCACGACCGCCGTGGGTTCGCCGGGATGGCGGGCCGCCACCGCCTCGTCGGGCCAGCGGTCGTCCAGTTCCACGCCCGGAAACCGCTCTTCCGTCAGGAAGCGGCCGCGCGGATCGATCACCACCGGGGTCACCCCGATCGCCTGGGCGAGCGGCGCCAGGCTTTGCGCGATCTGCACCGCGCCCACGATCAGCAGGCGACGGGGCGGGTCGTAGCGGTTGAGGAAGTCCCCTTCGCCGGCGCTTTCCCGCGTGACGCCCGTCCCAAGGTCCGTCGCCAGCGTCAGGGCGCGGCCGCGCGCGCTTTCCTGCGCGATCCGCTCAAACAATGCGGGCGGGAAGCCGGCCTCGCTGACCGGTTGCACCATCACCGCGATCTCGCCGCCGCAGGGCAACCCGACCTGCCATGCATCGCCATCGGCCACGCCATAGGTTTCCACGTGCGAAGGCCGCCCGGCGATCACTTCCGCCGCGCGTTGCAGCACGTCGGTTTCGACGCAGCCGCCCGAGATGCTGCCTTCGAACCGGCCGTCCTGATGCACGATCATGTGGCTGCCCCGAGGCCGCGGCGCGGACCCCCAGGTGGACACTACCGTTGCCAGCGCCATGGGCGCGCCGCGCCACTGGATCGCCTTCTCGATTACCGCGCCATTATCGTTCACGCGCTGCGCACTCCTGCCATCATCCCTTCCAGATGAAGAGGAAAGCCGATCAGTTCAAGCGCCGCCCGGTCCAGACCACCCGCCCGACGATATCGACCAGGCCCGGATCGATATCCGTCCAGTCGGGATAATGGCTGTTGTCGCTCAATACGCTGAAATGGCCGCGCATCGGCCCCAAGGCGACACGCTTCACCATCAGCACGCCGTCCAGGCGCAGCACATAGACGCCATCGCGCAGCCGTTCCGCCGCGTCGTCATGATCGACCATGATGTCATCGCCATCGTTCAGCGTCGGCGCCATGGATTCGCCATCGACGCGGATGATCGACACGCGCTGCGGCCGCACCCCCAGATAGCGCAGCCAGCGCGCGTCGAACGCCATCACGCCCGCCGCCCGTTCGTCATCGTCCAGCGAGCCGACGCCGGCGGATGCTCCCAGCGCCAGCCGCGGGACCGCCACCACCGCCGGCAGGCCGCGCGTGCGCGCGGGTTGCCCCGCAGCCTCGTCCATGCCGCCCAGCATGGTTTCGGGTACGCCGAAATAGCGCGCCAGCACCCGCCGGTCCGACTCGTCCAGCTTGCGCGGCGTTCCGCGCTTGATGAACTGCTGAATATAGGCGGCGTTGCGCCCGATCAGCCGGGAAAGGTCGGCGTAGTTTTCGCCCCGCTCGGCAATCAGCCGGTCGAGTGCGACACGCGCATGCTGCGATTCATCCATGACACATCCATAGGGACAGGAATTTTCCTAGACAAGTAGGAAATTGCCAGTGAGATAGGAATAACCCTATCGATTCGCACCGGGCGAGTCGGCCATTCGGAGGAGAAGGACGCACATGCTGACCGCCATCGAGCGATTCTTGCGGGAGTTCCACATGCCACCCACGCGTTTCGGCCGCGAATGCGCGCGCGACCCGCGCCTGGTCTTTGACCTGCGCCTGGGCCGTCAACCGGGGGACCGCGTGAAAAGACGTATAGAACATTTCATGAACACATATCGCAGGAGCATGAGCCAATGACAAGCGCCGTGCACGCCTTCGAGCCGACAAAAATCGTCCGAAGCAAAGGAATAGGAAAAGAACCGGCCGACCCGCTGCCCCGCCTGCTGGATCAGCTGGTCGCGCGCGCCGACGGCATGACCACGGTCGAGCAGGCAACGAGTCGCCCCTGGGCCAGCGCCCTGTTCGACGGGCGCCGCCATCTGGTGCGCCTGCGGATCAGCGGCGTCGATTTCGCCAGCCGCGCTGCCGCCTTCACACAGGGCATCGGCGAGGCGGAATGGACCCTGCCGGGCCATTTCGTCGCGGACATAAGCGTCGACCTCAGTCAGCCGGACGCGGAAGGCGTCATGCTGCACCTGTCGGCGCTCACCATTCAGGACTGGTGACGGATCAGCGCCCGCCGGCCATTGAGCGTAGCGCGCCCAGCGCGGCCCGCAACGCCTCGTCGGTGTCGGGCGCGACCCGATCGCGCACCGGCACCCGGCGGGCGGGGGGCATGTCCGCGATGACGCCGCCTTCGCGCGATGGTGCAGTCGCGGTGCGGGCTCGCATGGCAAGGCCGCGTTCCAGCCGTTCCGTCAACTCCCGGACCGACAGATCATGGGTCGGCATCCGCAAGGGCAGCGGCGTGAGCGGCTCTTCGACAGGCACGGACGCTTGCGGCGTCCATGGCTGCGCCTCTTCCAGTATCGGTTCGCGAGTCACCTCCGCCTCGTCCATGTCCACGGCCGGCGTGGCCAAGGCAGGCCGCAGGAAGGCGGGACCGGCGGCGGGCTGTTCGACCGCCTCGGCCACTTCGGCCTTATCGTCGCGAACCGCCGGGACCGGCGCGCGGCCGCTGTCCGGTCGGGCGAAAATCTCCAGGCCGTCAAAGTCGCGGCTGGCGAAGATGGGCGGGCGTGGCGGGGCGTCGGGATGCGCGTCGGCCCGGCGCAGCGACGGCGCGTCGTGGCTGACGACAGGCGCAGCGCGCCCCCGCGCCAGGGCAGTCAGCTTGGAAAATGCGAAACCCATCGTCTTTGCTCCCTTGGCGCGACTTACGCGCGCTTCTTCCTCTTCCTCATGCGGCGCGTCCACGGGCGCGCGCGCCATCCATTGCGTCACGCCGGCCGCCATCAGGCCGACGAAGGCCGCCAGCGTCAGCCGCGCCGTCATGCCCAGCGGCGGAGCCGCTGCCGGCACCGCTTCGCTGACGCCGCTCGACGCCACCACCGTTTCGATGAGGCCGACCGGCATCCACAACATGGCGAGCGCCGTGGCGAGCGCGGCGAAGGCCGCGACACGGCCGCGCCGATGCTCCGCCGTTTTCCTGCCCCGGTCCGACCCGTTCATATCCTTCGATCATTCCCTTCAGGCCGCCCGCCGCGCGGCCGATCCGCGCGCCAGCAGACGCTGGTAAACGGGTTCGTAACGCAGAATGTTTGACGACCAGTTACGCTCGCGCTCGACGAAGCGCCGCGCCTGGATCCGGCGTTCGTCCCACATGGCCCGATCAGCGAACAGGCCGGCGAGCGCCGCAGCCAGCGCCTTGGGATCGTCCGGCGCGAACAGCGTGCCAGTGACGCCATCCTCGATCAGTTCGCGATGCCCGCCCACGGCGGATGCAGCGACCAGCCGCCCCTGGGCCATCGCCTCCAGCGGTTTCAGCGGCGTCACCAGGTCGGTGAGCCGCATCGCCTTGCGCGGATAGGCCAGCACGTCGACCTGCGCATAATAATGTTCGACCTGATCGTGCGGCACCCGGCCGACGAAGCCGATATGGTCGGCGAAGGGCGACGCCATCGCCTGGTCGCGCAGCGCCTGCTCCATGGGCCCGCCGCCCACCAGCAGCAGCTTGGCCCGCGGCCGCGCCCGCACGAGTCGCGGCAGGGCGGCGATCAGGTCGTCCAGCCCCTCATAATCATAGAAGCTGCCGATGAATCCGACGACGTCGGCACCCTCCAGCCCCAGCTTCGCCGTCAGCGCGGGATCGCGCGGCACTGGATCGCCGAACTGGTCGAGATCGACGCCGTTGGGCGACACGATGATCTTGTCGGGGTCGATGCCGCGCGCGATCAGGTCGCTGCGCAGTCCTTCGCAGATGACGGCGACCGCATCAGCCTGGCGCACCGCATGGGTTTCGAGCTGGCGCGTCAGCCAGTAGCGCGGGCTTCCTTCCGTCCCCGTCCCGTTGCCGACCGACGCATCCTCCCAGAAGGCGCGGATCTCGTAGATCAGGGGCAGGCCATGCCGCTTCGCCGCCTTTTGCGCGGCCATGGCGTTCAGCACCGGAGAATGGGCGTGGATGACGTCCGGCCGCCATTGCCGCACCAGTGCGTCGATCGCGTCGGCATGGGCGGAAATGTCGCGCCATTCGCGAATCAGGGGATTGCCCTCGGCCGGCTGGCCGGGGGTGCGGTGGAAACGAATGCCGTCCACCACCTCCTCCAGCGGACCGTCCGCGATGTGGCGATAGCCGGTGATGCCGCGCACGTCCCAGCCCCTGGCCATCTGCGCGCGCAGGATCGCCCGGGTCCGGAAGGTATAGCCGCTGTGCAGCGGCAGGCTGTGGTCCAGCACATGGAGAATGCGAGTCATAGCCCGCTGTGTCTGCCGGAAAAGGTTTAACGGCCCATAAACTCTGTGGGGCTAGGAGGATGACCGTGCATAGCGGATTCCCCTTCCCCCGATGATCGACGCCCTTTCCCTCCTCATCAGCCATGGCGTCATCCTGCTCGCCGCGTGGAAGCTGTTGCCGCGCGCGGATCTGGACCGCGATCCCGATCCCGGCGAATCGCCCGCGCGCCAAGAGGACCGCGCCAATGCGTGACCTCTTCTTCCTCGCCTTCCTGGGGCTATTCGGCCTCATGGGACTGCGCCGCCCCTTCCTGCTGGTCGCGCTCTACGCCTATATCGACATCGTCTCGCCGCAGCGGCTGTCCTACGTCCTGCTCAATTCCATCCCGATCTCGGCCATTGCCTTCGCGCTGATGGTGGGATCATGGCTGGTGCTGGACGACAAGAAGGACTGCCGCTTCTCGGTCCGCCAAGGCCTCATGCTCGTGCTGGTCGCCTGGTGCGGCTACACCACGCTCCACGCAGACTTCCCGGTCGAGGCGCTCACCAAATGGAACTGGGTGTGGAAGGCGATCATCGCCGGCATCTTCCTGCCGCTGGTGCTGCGCACGCGCCTTCGGATAGAGGCGCTGACCCTGTTCATGATCCTGTGCGCCAGCACCATCATCATCAACGGCGGCATGAAGACGGCGCTGTCGGGCGGCGGCTATGGCGTGCTCAACCTGATGGTGGAGAATAACAGCGGCCTGTACGAAGGCTCCATCATCTCCTGCGTCGCCATCTCGCTGATCCCGCTGATCCTGTGGCTGACGCAGCACGGCACCATCTTCCCGCCGGACTGGCGCGTGAAGGGATTCGCCTGGTGCCTCTGCTTCGCCTGCATGCTGATGCCCATCGGCACCGAAGCGCGCACCGGCCTCGTCTGCCTCGTCATCCTGGCGGGCATGATGCTGCTCCGGTCGAAGCGCAAGTTCGTCTACGGCCCCCTGCTCCTGCTCGGCGCGCTTGTCTCCATCCCCTTCCTGCCTGCCAGCTTCACGCAGCGGATGCAGACGATCGAAAACCATCAGGGCGACGAAAGCGCCTCCACCCGCGTCGCGGTGTGGATGTGGACGCTCGACTATGTGAAGACGCACCCCGCTGGCGGCGGCTTCGACAATTATCTCCAGAACAGCTTCAGCTATTTCACGCAGGAAACCATCGTCGATTCGGGCGGCGCGCGGATCGAGCGCCGCATCGTTACCGACCGGGGCCGCGCCTATCACAGCGCCTATTTCGAAATGCTGGGCGAACAGGGCTATTTCGGCTTCTTCATCTGGGCGCTGATCCACGGCATCTGCTTCATCCGCACCGAAATGATCCGCCGTGCCTGGCGGCGGTCGGACAAGCCGGACGAAGCCTGGATCGCGCCCTATGCGCTCGCGCTGCAGCAGGGGCACATCGTCTATATGATCGGGTCACTGTTCGTAGGCATCGCCTATCAGCCCTTCATCTTCATGATGCTGGCGCTGCAGATCGGGCTGGATACCTATCTCACCCGCCGGCGAAAGGCGGCCGCGCGGGAACAGCTTGCCGCAGCGCTGACCGCGCAGAACGGGCTGCCTGCATGACGGGAGAGATGCGCGCGCTCTGCCTTGCCCACGGCCTGCTACTGGGCCTGTTGCTCGGCTCGCCTCTGATCGGGCCGGGCCTGTCGCCCGCCCTGCTGAGCGCCCTGTTCCTGCTCGGCGGCTTCCACCTGCGTCTTGCCGACCGCCGGCGCGCGCCGCGCGGCGCCCCGTCGTGGATCAGCCATATCCGCATGGCCCCGCTCCGCCTGACGCGATGGGCGGCGCTCGCGACCGTCGCCCTTATCGCCGGAGATGCGGATCAGATGGGGGCGATCCTGTCGGCGGCGCTGGCCGGTGAATTGCTGATCTATCCGTTCAGCACCCATGCGCTCTGCAAACTGCCGCGTTCGGCCATCGGCGCATTGCTGGTCGCCGCCGTCCCCGCTCTCGCCCATGTCCAGGCGGGCGTAGTCGCCCATGCGCTTGCCTTCTCCACCGGGATACTCGCCTGCCTGTTCTGGCTGCGCGGCCCCGATGGCGAACCGCGCGCGCTAGGCCTTTCGACGGCGGGGCTAGGTGCCGCCCTGCTCCTGCCGCTGCTGCTTCCAGCCACGCTTCCCTATGCCTGGCCGGCCGGACTCGTCTGCGCAACGCTCGCACTCGCGCATCTCTCGACGCTACGCCGCCGCCCGATGCCCTGGCGCATGGACGGCGACGCGCGCCTGTGGGTCAGGCGTCCGCTGTGGCTACGTCGGCCAGGGCTGTCCTGAACGCGTCGACGAAGGCAGGAATGTCATCCGGCTTGCGGCTGGTGATGAGGTTCCCGTCCACAACCACCTCACGGTCGACCACGCTGGCGCCCGCATTGGCCAGGTCGGTGCGGACCGAAGGCCATGACGTCACCGTCCGCCCGTCCACCACATCGGCCTCCACCAGCAGCCATGGCCCGTGGCAGATCGCCGCGACGGGCTTGCCGGACAGGGTGAAGTTGCGCACGATCTCGACCGCCTTGTCCTGCGTGCGCAATGTGTCGGGGTTGGCCACCCCGCCGGGCAGCAGCAGGCCGTCATATTGTTCGATATCCACCTGATCCAGCGTGATGTCGGGCGTGATCGTATCGCCCTTCTCGTCATGCTCCATGCCCTGGATCGGATCGGTCCCCGGCGACGCGAGCGTGACGGTCGCGCCCGCCTCGATCAGCTTTTCGCGCGGCTCGAACAGTTCGGACTGCTCGAACCCGTCGGTGGCAAGGATCAGGACACGGCTTTTCTCGATGGACGGCATGGCAACTCTCCTGGGTTAAGCGGAAGGCCCTCTAACGGCCCTGACCGGCCCAAGGTTGCGGAACGAAGCGATGAACGGCGGGTTTTCGGGCATGAGAAGGACAGACATGCCCCAACAGACCGTCACCCATGCGGACCACAGCATTCCCGGCATCACGCGACGCGCCCTGAAGCGCGGGTGGGCCTATTTTGATCCCGATGGCAAACGCATCACCGACCGGGAAGAGATCGAGCGGCTGAACCGCATCGCGCTGCCCCCCGCCTATCGCGACTGCTGGTTCTGCCCTTCGCCTTGGGGGCATATCCAGGCGGTCGGTTATGACGACCGAAACCGCCGCCAATATCGCTACCATCCCGATTTCCGCGCCGCGCGGGAGGCGGAAAAATATGCCGGCTGCCCCGATTTCGGCCGTGCCCTGCCCAAACTGCGCGCCCGGCTGGAAAGCGACCTGTCGAAACGCGGCTTGCGCAAGGACCGCACCGTCGCCGCCGTCGTGCGCCTGCTCGACCTTGCGAAGCTGCGTGTCGGCAACGAACATTATGCCACCACCAACAAGAGCTTCGGCGCGACCACGCTGCGCCGCCGCCACATCGACCTCAACGGCCGCTCGCTGACCCTGCGCTTCCGCGCCAAGTCGGGCAAGGAACAGCAGCAGACGATCACCGATGCGCGCCTGCTCCGCTTCGTGCGGCAGGTGCAGGATCTGCCCGGCCAGCACCTGTTCCAATATCTGGACGAAGATGGGGAACCCCGCCCCATCACCTCCAGCGACGTCAACGCCTATATCGCGCAGGCCATGGGCGGCCCCTTCACCGCCAAGCATTTCCGCACATGGGGGGCGACCGCCATCGCCTTCGAGACATTGGCGGCGGGGCATGTCACGCTCAAGCAATTGCTGGAGCCGGTGGCGCAGGCGCTGGGCAATACGCCGGCGATCAGCCGCAAAAGCTATGTCCACCCCGCGCTGATCGCACTGTGTCATGACGGGCAGGACGAATGGCGCGCAGGGCTTCGGCTGCCCCGCCGCACCCGCTACCTCTCGCGGGAGGAGCGGGGGCTCATCGCCTTCCTCGACGCGGTCGCCGATTGCACCCCGCTTGCGGTCGCGGCCTGATCTGGTCCAATAGGTCCACCCATGGCCGACAAGAAAGATCCAGCCCTCCCCGCGATCAAGGTCGACGCGCCCAATCTGCGCGAGATGTGGGATTCGACCATCGCCTGGTTTCAGGTCCATTATCTCTCGATCCTGATCGCGATCGGCGCGGGTGTGCTCATCTATCTCGCGCTCGCGGCGCTGCGCGAACTGGGCAAGCGGCATCGCGGCACGCGCGGCGATCCGCTGGGCTATGCCCAGGTCTTGAGCCGCGCGGCGGCGCGGACCACCCATTATTTCATGGTCATGGTCGCGGCCCGGCTGGTCGTGGGCTATGCCGACGCACCGCCGTCGCTCTATCGCACGGTCGCCTTCCTCTTCACCATCGCGACCGTGTTGCAGGCCGCGCTCTGGGCGCGGGAGATCATCCTCGGCCTTATCGAGCGGAAGACGCTGGCGGAGGATGGCGGGGGCGAGACGCTGGCCAACGCCATGGGCCTCATCCGCGTGCTGGTCAGCTTCGCGCTGTTCGCCATCGCCGCGATCGTCGTGCTCGACAATCTGGGCGTCAACGTCACCGGCCTGGTCGCGGGCCTGGGCATCGGCGGCATCGCGATCGGCCTCGCCGCGCAGGGCATTTTCTCCGACCTGTTCGCCGCGCTGTCGATCATCTTCGACAAGCCCTTTCGCCGGGGCGAGGTCATCACTTACGACCAGACCACCGCCCGCGTGGAAAAGATCGGCCTCAAGAGCACCCGCCTGCGCGCGATGAGCGGCGAGAAGAAGGTCATTTCCAACGCCAACCTGCTGCAGAAGGAGATCACCAGCCTCCAGACGCTGGTCCAGCGCCGCGTCACCTACGCCATCGGCATCGTCTACCAGACGCCGGAGAACAAGGCAGAGGCAATCCCTGAGATGCTGCGGGAAGTGGTGGAAGCCGAAGGGCTGATCTTCGTCAATTGCGGCATCGTCGCCTTCGGTGCCAGCAGCCTCGACTATCAGCTGAATTTCGACGTGCCAGACCCCGACCATCATGACTATTTCGTCATGCGCCACCGCATCGGCCTTGCCATCTGGAAGCGGTTCAATGCCGAGGGGATCGAGTTCGCCTATCCCACCCAGACCAGCTTCACCGCCGCGCCGGACGGCAAGGCGATCATGCCCTATCCGCAGGTCCAGCCGGTCCGCGACGTCGAACGCCATTGACCGCGGCCACAATGCCGCGCGCGACTGACATGGGATAATGCCAGCCATCCCGCGCAGACTGGCAGGCGCGCTGAAACTGTTCTAAGCTGGTCGTCTATGGCTGCGAGTTCCTTCCTGCTCCCCGCCCCTGTTGCGGAGAGCGCCGTTGCCTACTTCCCACGCTCACATTCTTTCCCAGATATTGCGCAAGCTGGAACTGCGCGGCGCCCTGGACGACGCGGACCGGGGTGCCTTCCTTGCCCTGCCGCTCCACCGCCGCATGGTGGAGCCCAATGTCTATATGGTCCGCGAAGGCGACCGTCCCGACTATGCCAGCGTCATCCTGGGCGGGTTCGCCTTCCGCCAGAAAGTCACGGAAGCCGGCGCGCGCCAGATCGTCAGTGTCCACATCGTCGGCGACTTCATCGATCTGGAAGGCACACTGCTCAACATCGCGGACCATAGCGTGCAGGCGCTGACCCGATGCGACATGGCCTTCATCCCGCGTCAGGCGATACGCGATCTCGTCCTGTCCCATCCGCGCCTTGGACTTGCCATGTGGGTGGATACGCTGATCGACGGATCGGTCTTCCGGGAATGGATCGCCAATGTCGGGCGCAGGGACGGCACGGCGCGCATCGCCCACATCATCTGCGAACTGGGCCGGCGGCTGGAGATTGCCGGGTTGGCGCGGGCGGATGGCTTCACCCTGCCGCTGACGCAGGAGCAACTCGGCGATGCGACCGGCATGACGACGGTGCATGTGAACCGCGTGCTCAAATCGCTTGCGCAACGCGGCCTCATTCGCCGGGTCCGCCGCGACCTCAGCATCCCCGACTGGGAAGGGTTGCGCAGCACCGCCGGTTTCAGCGACGCCTATCTGCATTTCGATCAGGTGGCACGCGGCGTCCGGCCCGATCGCAGCCTCTGACCTGCGCAGCCCGCCGCATCCGCGACTCGCCCCGTCCCGCCTTCCTTGCCTCTGCGCGTCCGGCACGCTTAGCCCAACGCGCATGAAGCCCTTCCTCCTCGCCGCCGCCGTCCTCGCCACTTGCCTGCCCGTAGCCGCCCATGCCGAAGGATTGGGCGCGGAGGTCAATTATGGCCGGGCGGACGGCCATTGGGGAACCGAAGTCGGCGCGGGCTATCGGCTGGGGCTGGCGGGGTTCAGCCTGACGCCGGGCGCGGGCGTCTATCTCGCCGATGGCGATGCCAAGCTCTACGGCCGGATCGAGGCCGCCTACAGCATCCCGCTGTCCGCCACCATTGGCGCAGGGGTGCGCTTCAGCGGCGATGATACGCGCCCCTATGCCACCATAGCCCTGCCGCTGCTGCCCAAGCTGCGGGCGAAGGCCAATGCGGGACCGGGCTATTATGCGGCCGGCCTGACGCTGGGTTACTGACCCGTTCCCCACAGCGTACCCGGCTGCAACATGCCCCCTTCCATCGCCAGCCCGCCCGGCCGGTCCTCCGCCAGCAGCAGCGCGCCGTCCAGGTCGATCCAGTCCGCGCCCTGCGCCGCCAGCGCGGCGGGCGCGATCCCCAATGACGTACCCAACATGCAGCCGACCATGATGCGGAAGCCCCGCTGCCGCGCCCCGCGCGCCAGCGCCAGCGCCTCCGTCAGCCCGCCGGCCTTGTCCAGTTTGATGTTCACCGCGTCGAAATCGCCCAGCCGATCGAGATCGGCGCGGGTGTGACAGCTTTCGTCGGCGCAGAGCGGCACCGCCGCCCTGATCCCCGCCAGCCGCTCTTCGCGCCCGTGAAGGATCGGCTGCTCCACCATCTCGACGCCCAGCGCCGCCAGGCCCGCCGCCTCCGCGGCGATGTCGCGGTCGTGCCAGCTTTCATTGGCGTCGACGATCAGCCGCACGTCCGGCGCGCCCGCGCGTACCGCCGCGACCCGGTCCCGGTCGCCCTCCCCGGTCAGCTTGCATTTGAGCAGGCCGAAGCCGCGCCCCGCCGCCGCCCGCGCGTCCGCCTCCATGCGGGCGGGTTCGCCCAGGCTGATGGTGAAGGCGGTCGGCAGCGGTTCGGGCTTGCTCAGGCCCGCCAATTGCCAGACCGGCGCGCCCTCTCGCTTCGCCTCCAGATCCCAAAGCGCGCAGTCCAGCGCATTGCGCGCCGCGCCGCGCGGCATGTGGGTCAGCAGCGCCTCCCGATCCAGCGGCCCGCTGTAGCTGTTAAGAGCGGCGACGCACCCTTCCGCGCTTTCGCCCTCATAATAGATGGCGGTCCCCTCGCCCCGCCCCTGATGCACGCCGTCGCCCACCGTGCATACGACCACATCGACGTGAGTCTTCGCGCCGCGGCTGATGATGAAGCTGCCCGCGACCGGCCAGCGTTCGACGGTCGCGGAAATTATACGGGTCATCGGCGTTCCCTGCGTCATCAATTGACCATATGAAGGGCCGACATATGCGTGAACGGGGGCGGTCGCCTAGCCCCGCCAACGACAAGGAGCGTCTTTTCCAGTGACATCCCGCGAGCTTACCGGCTTTCTCCCGCTCAGCGAAGCCCATGCGGCGACGGGCGACCTGTCCCGCCGCCTGTCCGACACCGCGTGGAGGATCGGCTTCGGCGCGATCGGCTGGCCTTGGCTGCTCGCCAGCCTGTCTGGGGGCCGCCCGGCGGACAAGCGCGCGCTGCTGGACGAACTCGGCCTGCCGCACGACGCGCTGCCCCATCTTGGCAGTTGGAAGGCCGATGTCGGCTTCCTGCGCCACATCGTGCGCGAGATCGCCCGGCTGCGCCCGGCCCATGTGGTCGAACTGGGAGCGGGCGCGTCGTCGCTGGTCGCCGCGCGGGCGCTTCAACTGCATGGCGGGGGGCGGCTGCACAGCTTCGACCAGCATGGCGGCTTCGTCGATGCCACGCGCCGATGGCTGGGGGAGCATGGTCTCGACGTCGATATCCGCCACGCCCCGCTGACGCAGGAAAGCCCGGACTGGCCGGGCCGCTGGTATGCCGTCGACGGCCTGCCGGACCAGATCGACCTCATCATCATCGATGGTCCGCCCTGGAGCGTGCATCCGCTGGTGCGTGGCGCGGCCGACAGCCTCTTTTCGCGCCTGTCCCCCGGCGGCGTCGTGCTGCTGGACGACGCTGCCCGTCCCGGCGAGCGGCTGGTTGCGCGCCGTTGGCGGCAGCGCTGGCCGCATATCGACTTCCGCCTGATGAAGGACGGAACGAAGGGCACGCTGGTCGGCCGCCGCCGAGACACCAGTCAGCCGGTCGCCAACGACAATATGGATGGCCGCGCCTGGCGGCATCTGGGCCGCGCCGCCGCCATCGCCGCGCTGGTCGCGACGGGCTGGATAGCGCGCGGCGAGCTGGGCGAATTTCCGCAAAGCGCGCAGGCCAGCAGCTTCCTGGACGAGGCCGCCGCCTCTCGCCGTGCCGGCCTCCTCCGGCAGGCGATGCCATCCCAGGTGGAAAGCGCCCGCTTCGACCCGAAGGAAATCGAGCGGTCGGCCGGCATAGTCCTGCCCGAACTGCCCGCAGACTGGCGCGTGACCGACGTTCAGCTCGTGCCCTCTCCCGGCAGTCCCGCCGTGGCGATGAGCGTCCTCACCCCCCAGGGCGAGGCGCTGTCCCTGTTCGCCGACCGCGCCGAGACGCCGGCCGAAGGCACGCCGCTGGTGGCTCGCCGCGCCGGCGAAACGATCGCCTATTGGGAGCGGGGCGACATGGCCTATGCCCTGACCGGCAGGGGCGACGCGAAGCAGCTGATGCGCTGGGCGGACGCGGTCGCGCCCGACGCCTGACGCGCTGGGTCCGGGCATTGAGGCGGGGGCGGTGCCCTGCTAAGCGCGCTTCCATGCAGGACGATCCGCAAAGCCCGCCGCCCGTGAAGGACCGCCCCGCGCTGGGGAGCCTCGCCATGTTGTGGCGGTTCGCGCGCCGCTATCCCGGCCGCATCGCCGCCGCGCTCGCCGCGCTGATCCTGTCCTCGGCGGCGACGCTCGGCATACCCAGCGGCTTTCGGCTGGTGATCGATCGCGGTTTCATGGGCGGCGGCGACATCAATCGCTGGTTCGAATATCTGCTGATGATCGTGGTCGTGCTGGCGATCGCCAGCGCGCTGCGCTTCTATTTCGTGTCCTGGCTGGGCGAGCGCGTCGTCGCCGACATCCGCAGCGCCACCCAGGCCAATCTGCTGCGGCAGGCACCCCGCTTCTTCGAGGAGAACCGCCCGTCCGAAATCGCGTCCCGCATGACCGCCGACACCGCCATCGTGGAGCAGGTGGTCGGGTCCACCGTGTCGGTCGCGCTGCGCAACCTCGTCACCGGGATCGGCGGGCTCATCTATCTCTTCGTGCTCGCGCCCAAGCTGGCGGCGCTGCTGCTGCTCGGCATCCCGCTTATCCTAGCCGTGCTCATCGGCCTCGGCCGCCGGGTGCGCGGCCTCTCCCGTGCCAGCCAGGACCGGCTGGCGGATGTCGGCACCGTCACCAGCGAGGTGCTGGGCGCGATGAAGATCGTGCAGGCCTTCGGACAGGAAGCGCGGGAGGCGGGACGCTTCGATGCGACCGTCGAGCGCGGGTTCGCGACCGCCCGCGCCCGCATCCGGCTGCGCGCCGTGATGACCGCCATGGTCATCGCGCTGGTCTTCGGATCGATCACCGCGGTCATGTGGCAGGGCGCGCTGGACGTCGCGGCCGGCAATCTGTCGGGCGGCAGCATCGCCGCCTTCGTGCTGACCGGCGGGCTGGTGGCCGGCGCGTTCGGCTCGCTGTCGGAAAGCTGGGGCGACCTGCTGCGCGGCGCGGGCGCCGCCAGCCGGCTGGACGAGTTGATGACCGCCACACCCGACATCGTCGCGCCCGCCAGCCCCCGGTCGATCCCGGCCAGCGATCAGGGCGCGCAGCTGCGCTTCGACGATGTCCATTTCCACTATCCTACCCGGCCCGACCAGCCGGCTCTGCACGGCCTGTCCTTCACCGTAAACCCGGGCGAGACGGTCGCGATCGTCGGCCCGTCCGGCGCGGGCAAGTCGACCTTGATCCAGCTGGCGCAGCGCTTCTACGATCCCAACAGCGGCGTTGTCAGCCTGAACGGGGTGCCGCTGCCGGAGGCCGATCCGGCCGATCTGCGCACGATGATGGCGATGGTGCCGCAGGACAGCGTGATCTTCGCCGCGTCCGCGCGGGACAATCTGCGCTACGGCCGGTGGGACGCGACCGACGATCAGGTCTGGGACGCCGCGCGCTCCGCCAATGCAGAATCCTTCCTACGCGCTCTGCCGCAGGGGCTCGACACCTATTTGGGCGAAGGCGGCGCGCGCCTTTCGGGGGGCCAGCGGCAGCGCCTGTCCATTGCCCGCGCCTTGCTTCGCGACGCGCCGCTGCTGCTGCTGGACGAGGCTACCTCCGCGCTCGATGCCGAATCGGAGCGGCTGGTGCAGGACGCCCTCGCCCGGCTGGTGCGCGGCCGCTCCACCATCGTGATCGCCCACCGGCTCGCCACGGTCCGCGCGGCGGATCGCATCATCGTCATGGATGAAGGCCACATCGTGGAGGAAGGTGACCATAACGCGCTCGTCGCACGAGGCGGCCTCTATGCCCGCCTCGCCAGCCTCCAGTTCCAGGACGCGCCGGTCGCCTGATCGGAGCGGGCCGCCCGGGCTTCTTGAAGGCGAGGGGGTGCGTTGGACCCGCTCGCTGGCCCCGGGGAAACAATGTTGGATGCCGCGACCGCCTTTGACGGCGAGAATGACGGAGCGTGAGGACACGAGCGATTTGTCGCTCGCCTGTTGAGCCGGTCAAACAGGCTCAACGGGCACCAGGCACGTCGCATCGTGCGCGATTCATTCTCGCGGGCCGCAGAGGGAAGAGATGGGCTGCGCCGTCCGCACGAGCATGGGCCATGCAGCGCCCACCAATGCTCAATTGGACCGCCGCCGCGGCAACCGCCTATCCGATGTCAGCCGTTCAGGCTGATCTTCACGATATGGTCGAGGATGGCGGGATGCAGCGGCCGTTCGAAGGCGCAGCCGGATTCGTGCGCGCGGGTCCAGGTGACTCGGGCACGACGCCCTTCAAAGCCGGGCAGCATGATCCAGATGTCATCGCCCAAATTCAGCTTCATGAAGCTCTGCAGCCGAAAACCGCTGACGGAGACATCGGCTATATGGCTGGAAAACCAGGTTTCTCCCGGTCGGCGCACCTTGACCGCCATCCGCACGCGCCGACGCTCGGCCGCGCGATCCTGTCGATCATAATCCTGCTGCGCTTCTCCGCCCATGGTCCGTCGTCGCATCACGTTGATCCCGCATTGTCGCGGATCACGGTTAACAATCGGTCAACGCGGTGCCCGCTCCGCACATTCCGTATCCGAAACGAAAAAGGGCCGCCCGAAGGCGACCCTTTGCATATGGCTTCTGCCGTCTGGTCCGGCCACCCCGCCTGACAAGCGGGAAGTCTTGGCGTCGGCCGGGCGTGCCGAACGTCAGCGGTCAGAAACTGCCATATTGTTCGTTGCCGACGAAACCCAGCTTGGTCACGCCTGCGCGCTTGATCTCCGCCAGCACCTCGTCGACGACCACATAGCGGGTCGCGGCGTTGGGCTGGAACTGGAGTTCCGGCTCGACCGGCAGGCGCAGCGACTGCTGCAGATACTGACGCAGGGTCAGCAGGTCGATCGGCGACCCGTTCCAGGTGATGATGCCACCCGCGTCGATCGCGACCTTGTTCTTGACCGGGTCGATCACGCTGTCCGTGGGCGGCGCATTCTGCGGCAGGTCGATCTTCACCGCGTGGGTCTGGATCGGAATGGTGATGATGAACATGATGAGGAGAACGAGCATGACGTCGATCAACGGCGTCGTGTTCATTTCCACCATCGGTTCGCCGTCATCGCGGCCGGCGCTCATAGCCATTGCAAATGCTCCTTATGCGGGCCGATCAGAGGCGGACGGTGCCCGAACCGGGTTCCGGCTCGGAAATGAAGCCCACCTTCGGGAAACCGGCGCGCTGCATCGTGTAGATGGTGCCGCCGATGCACCGATAGGGGGTATTGATGTCGCCGCGGATATGCACTTCGGGCAGGTCTTCCGGCGTCAGATTTTCGACGCCACCGGCCTTCTTGATGTCCGCTTCGAGCTTGGCGACGGCGCGGTCGAGCAGTTCGCTCGAATTGACCGGGGTCATGCCCCAGAAAACCGCACAGCTCCCGTCGGAACCTGTCGTAACCGAGAGGGACACATTTTCCGGCTTCGTCGTGGTCGGCTCGAACGCCACCTTGGGAAGCTGCAGATCGACCGTCTGGACGACGACCGGGACCGCGATGAGAAAGATGATGAGCAACACCAGCATGACGTCGACGAGCGGCGTCGTGTTGATGTCGGACATCGGCTTGTCGTCACCGCCGTCGGAGCCAACACTCATTGCCATTGATACTATCCTAACCTTGGTGTCGTTGGCGCCCCGTCATGACCTGGTGGCGCCAGGCCGAAAGGGTGCGGGGGCCTTAGTCGGTCGGGGAGCCGGGCGGTCGCAGCCGCCGCCCGGTCCCGTAACCGGCGTCCTGAGACCGATCAGGCCTTGGTCGGCGCAGCAGCCGGCTTGGCAGCCGGAGCGGCGACGGCCGGAGCAACGGTCGGCTTCACGGCGCCGTCCGAAACCAGATAGGCCAGCAGGTCGACGGTGAAGCCGTTCAGCTGCTCCGAGATCGCCTTGTTGCGGCGCTGCAGGAAGTTGTAGGCAAGCACCGCGGGAACGGCGACGGCCAGACCCAGCGCGGTCATGATCAGAGCTTCACCGACCGGGCCGGCGACGGCGTCGATCGAGGCCTGACCGGCGGCGCCGATCTTGATGAGCGCGCGGTAGATGCCGATAACCGTACCGAACAGACCGATGAACGGCGAGGTCGAACCCACGGTGGCGAGGAACGCCAGGCCGCCGTTCAGCGACGAGTTGATCGCGCCTTCCGAACGGGCGAGCGAACCGTGCAGCCAGTCATGCGCTTCGACCGGATCCTTCAGCTTGCCATGCTCTTCCTGAGCCTTGATGCCGTCGTCGACGATCTGCTTGTAGGCCGAGTTCTTTTCGAGCTTGGCCGACGCTTCCTTCAGCGAACCGGAGCGCCAGAAGGTCGCACGAACCTTCTTACCCTGGTTGATCACCTTCTGCTGTTCGATCAGCTTGGTGAACAGAATGTAGAAGGTGCCCACCGACATGGCGCACAGGATGATGAAGACGGTCCAGGCGATGGTGCCGCCCTGTTCCAGGGCTTCCATCAGACCATAGGGGTTTTCCGGCTTGGGAGCCGCAGCTGCGAGATACATCAACATGTTCAAGACTTCCCTCTCAATGAGATCAAGCTAGGCGGGGCGGCGCCCGGCGCGCGCCCGCCGATTTTCCATTATTCCGGCAGGCGCCAGGTGATACGGCCGTTGTACGTGTCCGCCATCGGCTGCCCGTCACTGCCTGTCGCCGGCTTGAAGCGCGCGCGGCGCGGCAGCAGGCGGCAGGTCGCTTCGTCAAGGTCGGGATGCCCGGTCGACGACGTGATGGTGCAGTTGGTGACACGGCCGTCAGCGCCGATTTCCAACCGGAAACCAGCCGTACCCGAACGTTCCTCGCGCTGCGCGCGGCTCGGATAGTCGGCGTCGCTGAGCCAGCTTCCCGGTGCGCCACGCGGCGAAGCGCGGGTGGCGGCGACGGGCGGCGGCGGCGGAGCCGGCGGCGGCGGCGGTGCGGCGACCGGAACCGGGTTGAACACCGGCGGGGGCGTCCTCACGGTCTGGATCGGCGGCGCGGGAGCCGGGGTCTGAACGATCGGCGGCGGAGCGACGACCGGCGGCGGCTCGACCGGCTGGTCTGGCGGCGGCGGCGGCGGCTCCTCGTCGGGTGGCGGCGGTTCCTCTTTCACGTCGATCACGTTCAGCTGTTCCGCCGCCTTTTTGACATATTTCATGCCAAGACCGGTGACGAAGGCATAGCCGAGAACAGCGTGAATCAGGGCGACGATGACGATCGATATCGTGCGACTCGATCCTTGCGAGTGGTCAGCATAGGCCATTCGGCAACGACACTCCTTAATTCAACTTACCAGTGGTTTATACAAATCAGCCAAAAACGACCCTAGCCGACCGGGGAATCCCGATCACCTTTGGCCCCTATCCGTTCATTTGCTACCGACCAAACTCCTATCGCGGCGCATCGTGGCACGCAAACGCTTTATCGATTTCCTCATTTGCGTTTACCATTTCACATTGGAATGACTTGCCTGTGACATCCTTGCCACGGGCTGAAACCATAGGACGAACTGCGTGACGAAATCCTCCACCCGCCTCTTGAAACTCGGCGCGGCCTGCCTAATTTCCGCCGCATATTCCGCGGTTTTCCCGGCCTTTGGGCAGCAACCGCGAATGGTAGCGTCACCAGCGGGCGCTGCCGCCGGCCTGTCCTATGCCGACATCGTCGACCTTGCCGACGGTGCGCCGCTCGTCGCCAATGTGCGAATCCGCAACATCATCCCGTTGAAGCCCGATCAAGCCGGAACGGTCCCGTCGGGGCGAAAAAGACTGTTCGTCGAAGCGGAAGTGACCGGGTTGATTCGCGGTGAATCGGGCATCGCGCCGATCGTCACCTATCTGTATGATGCCCCCCTGGATGCGCGGGGCAAGACACCCAAATATAAGAAGGCGCAGATGATCGTCTTCGCCCGTTCCGGCACCCGTCCCGGCGAAATCCAGCTCATAGCACCCGACGCGCAGATTCCGGCCACGGCGGAAGAGCTTTCCCGCGTGAAGGCCATCCTCGCCGCCCTGGTGGCTCCGGATGCGCCGCCCCGGATCCTGGGCCTTGGCGACGCCTTCCATGTCGCCGGCACGATCGCGGGCGAAGGCGAGACGCAGATCTTCCTGCGCACCGAAAATGGCGATCCCGTCTCCCTTTCGATCATCCGCCGCCCCGGTCAGCCGCCGCGCTGGGCAGTCGCGCTTGGCGAAATCGTGGATGAGGCCGCCCGCGCGCCCGAACCCGGCAGCCTGCTCTGGTACAGGCTCGCCTGCGCGCTGCCGCCCGCTCTGCCGCCCTCGTCCGTCCGCGCTCTCGCCCCTGCGGATGCGGACGCCGCGCGCGCCGACTATGCCCTGGTGATCGATGCGCTCGGCCCCTGCGGGCGCACCCGCACGAAGGGCTGACGCGCTTTTCCTTGGACAGCCCGGTTCGGGCCGCTATCAGCGCGGCGTCGGCAAATCAGGGAAAGACATCGCCATGACCAATCTCCACCGCCATGCCCCGCTGCGCGTCGCGCTTGTCGGCCTCGGCACGGTGGGCGGCGGCGTCATTCGCCTGCTGGAAACAAATGGCGACCTGATCGCGCGCCGCGCCGGATGCCCGATCCAGGTTGTCGCCATCTCCGCGCGCGACCGGAACAAGGATCGCGGCGTCGATCTGTCCCGCTACGAATGGGTCGACGACATGACGACGCTCGCCGCGCGCGACGATGTCGATGTCGTGGTGGAACTGATCGGCGGGTCGGACGGCCCGGCCCTCACCCTTGCGCGCCAGTGCCTCGCCGCCGGCAAGCCCTTCGTCACCGCCAACAAGGCGATGCTGGCGCATCATGGTCTGGACCTCGCGCGCGTCGCCGAACAGGGCGGCATCGCGCTTAAATATGAAGCGGCGGTGGCGGGCGGCATCCCGGTCATCAAGGGGATGCGCGAAGGCGCGGCGGCCAACGAGATTTCCCGCGTCTACGGCATCCTCAACGGCACCTGCAACTACATCCTGACCACCATGGAAAAGGAAGGCCGCGACTTCCAGGAGGTGCTCAAGGAAGCGCAGGATCTGGGCTATGCAGAGGCCGACCCCAGCTTCGACATCGACGGCGTGGATGCCGCGCACAAGCTGACCATCCTCGCCAGCCTCGCCTTCGGCACGGAACTGGACTTCGGCGCGGTCGCGACCACCGGCATCCGCCATGTCATCGCTGCCGACATCGCCGAAGCCGCCGCCTTGGGCTTCCGCATCCGCCTCGTCGGCATGGCGCAGAATGGGCCGGAGGGGCTTTTCCAGCGCGTCCATCCGATGCTGGTGCCGCTGGACCACCCGCTCGCCCATGTCGACGGTTCGCTCAACGCCGTGGTGGCGGAGGGGAATTTCGTCGGCCGCCTCTTCTTCCAAGGGCGCGGCGCGGGCGAAGGCCCCACCGCGTCGGCCGTGGTCGCGGACCTCATCGACGTGGCGCGCGACGAATATGGCGACGCCTTCGCCATGCCGGTGGCCGCACTCGCGCCCCAGCACACCGCAGACGCCGGCGCACGCGTCGGCCGCGCCTATCTGCGCTTCAAGGTGCAGGATCGCCCCGGTGTTCTCGCAGAGATCGCGGCAGCGACCCGCGACGCCGGCGTGTCGATCGAATCGATGATCCAGCGCGGCGCCAATCAGGCGGACGGCGTGCTGGTCGCCATCGTCACCCATGCGGGCGAGGAACGCTGCGTGCGCGAGACGCTGGAACGGCTCGCCGGCTCCGACAGCCTGCTGGACGCGCCGATGGTGATGCATATTCTCGACTGAGCCGAGTCAGCGCGGCGTCGCGCCCTTGAAGCGATCGGGCAGAGGCGGCGGCGGTTCAAGGTCCGCGTCGGGATCGACGACCGCCACGGCCGCCTTCGCCAGCGCGCCTATCGCCTGGAACACTGGCAGCCCGCCAGTGCAGCCCGCGCCTTGCCCGCCGACCACCCCGCATGCGCCCTGCCGCACCTGCGCTGCGGAAGCACGGGGCGGCTCGCCCCGCACCGGCACCCCCTCCTCCGGCTCGCGTGGCAGCGGCAACCGCTGCTTCGCGTTCCGTTCCGCCCGGCTCCCGCACACGACGATGGCATTGCCGCTCCGGTCGCAGGGCCGCACCACCCGCGTCTTGTCGCGATAGGCCGCCATCAGCGGATCCTCCGCCTCTTGCGCCTGCGCGGCGGAGGCGGGGAGAAGGAGGGCAAGGATCGGCAGCGCGACACGCATCGCCGCCAAGAACAGCAGCCAATCATGGCTCCATTATGGCCGCGTCTCAAGACCCACAGACCCTACGCGCGGGCCTTCGCTCGCTCGACAAGCGGGGGCGGAGCCCCTATCGCCAGCGCCGCAACGATAAAGACCGGGATGAAGATGATGCAGGCCGATTCGACGCTTGACCGTGTGCTGGTGCTCGAAATGGTACGCGTGACCGAGGCCGCCGCCATCGCCGCGTCGAAGCTGGTGGGACGCGGCGATGAGAAAGCCGCCGATGCCGCCGCGGTCGAGGCGATGCGCCTCGCCTTCAACGACCTCTATATGGACGGCACCGTGGTCATCGGCGAGGGCGAGCGGGACGAGGCGCCCATGCTGTACATCGGGGAGAAGGTGGGCAGCGCGATCGGAACCGGACCGAAGATCGACATCGCGCTCGATCCGCTGGAGGGCACGACGATCACGGCCAAGGCTGGCCCGAACGCACTTGCTGTCCTTGCCATCGCGGAGGAAGGCGGGCTGCTCAATGCGCCGGACGTCTATATGGAAAAGCTCGCCATCGGCCCCGGCTACCCTGAAGGCACGATCGACCTCAACCGCTCCGTGCGCGACAATGTGGAGGCGGTGGCGAAGGTCAAGGGCGTCGACCCGCACGACATCATCGTGTGCGTGCTGGACCGGCCGCGCCACGAAAAGCTGATCGGGGAGCTGCGCGCCATCGGCTGCGGCATCATGCTGATCCCGGACGGCGACGTAGCCGGCGTGATCGCCACCACCAATCCCGAAACCACGATCGACATCTATATGGGATCAGGCGGCGCGCCCGAAGGCGTGCTCGCCTGCGCGGCGCTGCGCTGCGTGGGCGGCCAGTTCAAGGGCCGGCTGCTGTTCCGCAACGATGACGAGCGCGCCCGCGCGCGCAAATGGGGCATCACCGATCTCGACCGCGTCTACGACCTTAAGGATCTGGCGAAGGGCGACTGCATCTTCGCGGCCACGGGCGTGACCGACGGATCGCTGCTCGCCGGGGTCAAGCGCCTGCCCGGCGGCCGGCTGACGACGCAGAGCGTGGTGATGCGCGCCAGCACCGGCACGGTGCGCTGGGTCAAGGGCGAGCACCGGCTCGGCCACAAGGGCCTGCTCGACAATAAGGAAGCGTGAGAAGCGACTACCGCCCGGCGCGGTGGTTGAGGTCGTGACCCAGCGCCAGGATGCCGACACCGATCAGCGTGTAAAGGCTTTCCTGCGCGCCATGATCCATCGTCAGCGCGCCCGCCATCACGCCCAGGCCCAGCGATCCGATGGCGGCCGGCATCATGAAACCGTGGACGATCGCGCCATGGCCCAGCGCCACCGCGCCCAGCAGGATCGCGATCACCAGTCCCGCCTCATGAAAGATCGGGCTTTCGAACAGCCCGCCCGCCGACGCCAGCAGGCCAAGGACGACGGCGGTGACGAAACAATGCGCCACGCACAGCCCCGACAGCGCGATCGCGAAGCGGTCGATTCGTCCGGACATCAGGGCATGGCGCAGGGTCATTTTCATGGCTTGGCGCTACATAGGCCAGCAGGCATGAAGTTACAACATATCATCCGTCTTTTTTGACGAGCCGGCAGCCGCCTGCCTCGGCCTCCCTCTCAGGCCGCCAGCCTCAGGCAATTGCGACCGCTATGCTTGGCGCGATAGAGCGCCTTGTCGGCCGCCTCAAGCATGGCGGACCGGTCGGCACCAGGCGCCAGCGCGACCAGGCCCGCACTGAAGGTGATGCGGATCGATTCGTTTTCGCCCACTGGCGTCGGTTCGGCCACGATCGCGCGTAGCCGCTCGCACAGCCGCGCGGCGCGATCGAGGTCGCTGTCGGTCAGCAGCACCGCGAACTCCTCGCCCCCCAGCCGCCCGACGCTGTCGCCGCCGCGCAAGCCCGAGCGGAGCCGCTCGACGAAGACGCTCAGCACCTGATCGCCCGCGCCATGGCCGTGGCGGTCGTTCACAGTCTTGAAATGGTCGATGTCGATCAGCAGCAGGCTTGACCGCGCGCCTCCGCTCATCCGGTCGATTTCCTGGTCCAGCTTTTCCAGGAAGGCGCGGCGGCTGTCCGCCCCGGTCAGCGAATCACGGGCGGCGACCTGTTGCAGCGCGTGCTGGCGCGCCTTGTGCCGGGATATGTCGCGAATGATGCTGACCGCGCCGTTCGGGTCGCCGCGCTCGTCGACGACGGCCCGCGTCACCATTTCGCACCATTGGAAATCGCCTTCGGGCAGAAACGGCCGGAATTCGACCTTGTGCGCGCTGCCCGGCTGGGTGATCGCGCGATGCTGCGCGGCAATCACGCCGGCACGGTCATCCGGGTGGACCAGATCCGCCGCCGGCTCCCCGACCAGCAGGTCCGGCGCGCAGCCGATCTGCTCATGGGCGCTGGGCGAGGCATAGCGGATCAGCCCGCCCGCATCGATGTTGAGCACCACGTCGCCGCTATGCTCGGCGATGGCGCGGAACTGCGCCTCGCTTTCCAGCAGCATGGCGAACAACCGCCGCCGCGCGTTCAGCTCGGCCGCGACCGGCATGCACAGCAGGAAGCTGACGGCGACGTAGAATTGCAGGAACTGCACCCGCTCCCCGGTGGTCCCGGCGATCAGCGTCAGCGGCCCGATGCCCGACATGGTCGCTGCGCCTCCGATCATGGCGAGGATGATGACGGAGGCGGCCGCACCAAGAGGCCCGACGCGAAAGGCGATCAGCACCAGCGGCAGCAGCGGCGCGAACAGCATCGGATAGCGTGCCAAGTAGAAGACATGCAGACACGCCAGGGTGAACAGTGACAGCAGAAGTACCGCTTCCACCGTGGCGCGCGGCGACGTCTGCCGCAGCCAGCGCCGCAGGTCGCCCTGCAACAGCATGATCAGGATGGGCGTGAAGGTCAGGCCGCCCAGCGCATGGCCGGTATACCATTGCAGGAAGGACGCGGCGAACGGCACGGGCGTCAGCTGCGACGCGACCGTCGCCGCCAGCAGGCCCGTCACTACGTCCGCCACGCCGCACAAGGCCAGGATGAAGACCAGCAGCGGCCGGACCGATCCCGTCACCCGATGGTCCGGAACGAAGCGACGGCACAGGATCGCGACGATCAGCGATTCGATCATGTTGATCGCGGCCATCGGCACGGCGGCCAGCGGCCCCATCCCGAACAGCGTCGTGGCGGCCGTGCTCGCAACCGCGCAGGCGATCACGGCGCGGAGCCAGTGCGCCTTGCGAGAGGTCAGCAACTCCGCCATCAGAAAGGCGTTGGCCGCCCATATGAAGGCCAACCCGCCTTCGAAGCGCGACACCATCAGCGCGACGCTCGCCGCCATGAAATAGACGCTGCCGATCAGCAGGGTCGTAAGTGCAGCTGGATGACGGAGAACGGGCCGGGACATGATCGGCTTCTCCTACGCCGCCATGCTTAATATTGTCCTATCGCGCCCGGTCGCCCACCCGGGCCGCACGCTCTCGCGCCTGTGGACGCCGCGTCGCCAGCCGCTATGCTGCGCGCATGACCCATGCCGCCTACGGCCATCCCGTCTACCGGGACATGCCCACCACCATCTTCGAACATATGTCGGCCCGGGCGCGGGACACGGGCGCGATCAATCTGGGACAGGGTTTCCCCGAACATCCCGGCCCGCCCGAGATACTGGCGGCGGCGGCCGACGCGATGCTCCACCGCTCCAGCCAGTATCCGCCGATGGCCGGCCTGCCCGAACTGCGCGCCGCCGTGGCCGACCATTATGCCCGCCATCAGGGGCTCGACCTTGCCGCGCAGGAGGTCATCGTCACGTCGGGCGCGACCGAGGCGATCGCCGCGAGCCTGCTGGCGCTGGTCCGGCCGGGGGACGAGGTACTGATGCTCGCGCCGCTCTACGACGCCTATCTGCCGCTGGTGCAGCGCGCGGGCGGCGTGGCGAAGGTGGTACGGCTCACCCCGCCCGACTGGCGCATCACGAAAGAAGCGCTGGAGGCGGCGATCACGCCGCGCACCCGCATCCTTCTGATGAACAATCCGGTCAATCCCGCCGGCACGGTCATCCGGCGGGAGGAGCTGGCGCTGCTCGCCGGCCTCTGCGTCGCGCACGACCTTGTCGCCATCTGCGACGAGGTATGGGAACATCTGACCTATGACGGCGTGCTGCATCGCCCGCTGATCGGCTTTCCGGGGATGCGGGATCGCACGGTCAAGATCGGATCGGCGGGCAAGATCTTCGCCGTCACCGGCTGGAAGGTGGGGTGGATGTGCGCCGCGCCGCCGCTCGCCACGCTGCTCGCCCGCGCGCACCAGTTCCTCACCTTCACCACGCCGCCTGCCCTGCAATGGGCGGTGGCGGAAGGGCTGGCCTATCCCGATGCCTGGTTCGCGGACCAGCGCGCCGCCTGCCAGGCCTCGCGCGACCGTCTCGCCACCGGCCTTGCCGCCGCCGGCTATGCCGTCCAGCCCAGCGCCGCAACCTGGTTCCTGTCCATAGGCCTGCCCGCCTCCGGCATCGTCATGGACGATCTTACCTTCTGCGAACGGATCATCGCGGAAGCCGGGGTCGCCGCAATCCCCTTCTCCGTCTTCTATCCGGCCGATCCGGTGACGCATCTGGTGCGCCTCTGCTTCTCCAAGTCCGACGACACGCTCGACCGCGCGATCGATCGCCTCGCCGCTTTCCGCGCCGCCATAGCCTGACGGGACTTGCGGGCGGGACGGCCGCCGGGTAAGTTCCCGTTTCGTTCCTTTGAAAGATTGATATGGACAGCCTCGCCGCCCTCTTCATCGTCATCGCGCTGCTGGCAGGCCTCGCCGCCGGCTGGCTGCTGCGGGGCAAGGCGACCGCTTCGCTGGCGGCGGAAAAGGCGGATCTGGCCGGCCGTCTCGACACCGCCACGGCGCAGCGCAACGCGGCCATCGCCGAACTGGCGGTGGAACAGGAGCGCGTCGCGCAGGCGGGCGCGCAGCTTGCCCGGCTCGAATCAGCCCAGGCCGACGCTGCCCGCCATCTCGACCAGGTTCGCGCCGAGCGGGAAGCGGCGCTGCGTGATCTTGCCGCGCTCCAGTCCGACATTCAGGCGCGCACCCAGGCGTTCGACGCGCAGATCGCCGCGCTGAAAGACGCCAAGGAGCAGCTTTCCGCCCAGTTCAGCGAGATCGGCGGACGCCTGCTCGAATCGGCGCAGGCGCAATTTCTCACCCGCGCCGACCAGCGTTTCGCGCAGGCGAACGAGAAGAGCGAGGCGCAGCTCAAATCGCTGCTCAACCCCGTCGAAACCACGCTCAAACGCTATGAAGAGGGCCTCGCGCGGGTCGAGAAGGATCGCGTCGGCAGCTATGCCGAACTGCGCGAGGCGATCGCTGCGGTCCATGCCGGCCAGGGACAGGTGCGGGAGGAAACCGCCAAGCTCGTCAACGCGCTGCGCGCCGCGCCCAAGACGCGCGGCCGCTGGGGCGAGCAGCAGTTCAAGAACCTGATCGAGACCGCCGGCCTCTCCCCCTTCGTCGATTTTCAGGAGGAAGTGTCCGTCGCGGTGGAAGAAGGCAGGCTGCGTCCCGACTTCGTGATCCGCCTGCCCGGCGACCAGCAGCTGGTGGTCGACGTCAAATGCTCGCTGGAGGCCTATCTCAACGCCGTCGATTCGGTCGATAACCCGACTCGCGAGCGCTTCCTTGCCGATCATGCCCGCGCGGTGCGCACCCATGCCGACGCGCTGGGGCGCAAGGCCTATTGGGAACAGTTCGCCAAGGCGCCCGACTTCGTCATCATGTATGTGCCCGGCGACAATTTCGTCACCGCCGCGCTCGAAGCCGACATGGACTTGTGGGAACGCGCTGCGCGCAACCGCGTCATCATCTGCGGCCCCGCCACCTTCCTCCCCCTCGCCCGCACCCTCGCAGGGCATTGGCGGCAGGCGCGGATGCAGGAACAGGCGCAACAGGTCGGCCAGCTCGGCAAGGAGCTTTACGAGCGGTTGTCGGTCGCCGCGACGCATCTCAAGCGGCTCGGTTCCGGGCTCAACAGCGCGGTCGCCAATTATAACAGTTTCGTCGGCAGCTTCGAAACGCGAGTCCTGTCCACCGGCCGCAAGTTCCGCGATCTCGACATCGAGACGGGCGGCAAGGAGATCGAGGCGATGGAGCCGCTCGACGTGATCGCACGCGATTCCCAGTCGGACGAAGCCAGGGCACTGCCAGCTGCCGAATGACATCGGCGCCTTGGCGCCCAAGTCTTGACTGCGGCCGGAACATCCCGCCACGCCCGGCGTATCTCTGGCAAATGCCGGAAGACATCCTTGTCTTCCGGCAATCGAATCGGAGAATGCCATGTGGAAGGCCATCAACCTGCGCCGGCCGCTGCGGAAGTGGCCGGCCGTGGAACCGCAGCCACCGGACGTGCGGCCGACGATCGACAATCCCTTCGCCGACCTGATGGAGAAGCTCGACCGCATCCCCTATCAGCGTCGTCGCCGCACGGCTCTGAGCGGCGGCTGAGCGAGCGTCGCGTGTGTCCTATTCGCGCGGATTGCATTATGTCAAAGGCATCATCTGCCCTCCCTGCCGCGCAAGTTAATGTCCAACACTTGCAATCTTATGCGCAATTCTACGGGACATATGCGAAGTTAAGCGCCGCATTTCCTATTCCTGGCTCTCCGCGTTGCCGCCCGGCTTTCATGCTGCCATGAAGGCGACATGACACGCATCGGCCTGCTCGGCGGCTCCTTCAATCCGGCGCATGGCGGCCACCGCGCCATCTCCCTCTTCGCGCAGAAAGCCCTTAACCTCGACGAAGTCTGGTGGCTTGTCTCGCCCGGCAATCCGCTGAAGCCCGCCAAGGGCATGGCCCCCCTCCCCGCCCGCCTCGCCCGCGCATGCGCAGTCGCCCGTCGCACGCCGATTCGGCCCACCGCGATCGAGCGCCATCTCGGCACCCGTTATACCGTGGATAGCGTCAAGGCCCTTACCCGCCGCTACCCGCGCCGCCGCTTCATCTGGCTGATGGGTGCGGACAATCTGGCGCAATTCAGCCGATGGCGCGACTGGCGCGGGATCGCGCGACATATGCCCATTGCGGTGATCGCCCGTCCGGGTTATGATGCAGGTGCCCGTGGCTCTGCGGCCATGAGCTGGCTGCGGCGCTTCGTCCGGCCCGCGCGCCAGAGTGCAGACTGGACGAATTGGAGAGTGCCGGCGCTCGTGCTATTGCGCTTCCGCCCTGATCCAAGATCGGCGACCCTGCTGCGGCAGGCGGACCCCCTCTGGCATCGCGAATATGAAGCAACGCGTGTGCGCGACCCGCTCACGCGCCGGTACGTCATCTAGATTGGAGTATATTTGTCTAACCCCGCCCCCGCCAACGATACGGTGTCGAACGCCGAATCCGTGGCCGCCCTGCACGCCCTTGTCATGCAGTCGCTCGACGACGACCAGGCGCAGGAAACCGTCTCCATCCCGCTGGAAGGCAAGAGCAGCATCGCCGATCATATGGTGATCGCGAGCGGCCGCTCGTCGCGCCAGGTCGCGGCGATGGCCCAGCATCTGGCGGAAAAGATCAAGAAGGAAACGGGCCGCTCCGCGCGGGTCGAGGGCCTTCCGGTCGCCGACTGGGTGCTGATCGACGCGGGCGACGTGATCGTCCACCTGTTCAAGCCCGAAGTGCGCAGCTTCTACAATCTGGAACGCATGTGGGGCTTCGTCGACGCCCCGGTGGCGGGCAACGCCTGATCGCGCCGTCTCATGCGGACCCGGCATGCTGAACTTGTTTCAGCATGCATTTCGCCACGCGCATCCTGCTTTCGATGCGCGATGTCGTAGGCAAGGCGCGAGAACGGCGTGACCTTCACCTCGGGCGATGGATGCTGAAGCAAGTTCAGCATGACGGATGTTTTTCCATGCTCCTCCACATCATCGCGCGCGGCAAGATCGGGCGCTCGCCCGAAGCCGAACTGGTCGATCGCTATGTGAAGCGGCTGACCATGCCGCACCGCATCACCGAAATGCCCGATCGGGGCGGCAAGCTGCCCCCCGCCGGTCCCGGCACGGTCACCGTCATGCTGGACGAAAAGGGCCGGCAGCTTTCCTCCATGGACTTCGCCCGCCGGATCGAGGGCTGGCGCGACGCGGGAACGCGCGAATGCCGCTTCCTGATCGGCGCGGCCGATGGGTTCGACGACGCGGAACGGGCGAATGCGGATCTGCTCATCGCCTTCGGCGCGATGACCTGGCCGCACATGATGGCCCGCGCCATGCTCGCCGAACAGCTCTGGCGCGCCTGTTCCATCCTCGCCGGCCATCCCTATCATCGCGAAGGCTAGCGCAACCAGCGCTTTACCCGTAATCACGTCGCCGGAGCGGGGACTTTTCAGGTGAAGCGGGCTTTCCTCATCGCGATCGGATTGACGGGCCTTCTTGCCCTGAGTTCCACGCGCCTGCCCGCCGCCGATGACGCAGCCATCATCCTGTCGGGCACCGCCGGCACCACGCTGGCGCAGGAGCAGCAGGCCCTCAAGGCCGCCCGCCGCCAGTCGGACGAAGCGCGCGACCGCTCGGCGCGGCTGGAGCAGCAGGCCGGCCTCGCCCGTGACGAGGCCGAGCAGGCCCGCCGCCGCGCCGCCGCGCTCGCCGCCCGCATCCAGCAGGCGGAAGCCGATATCCAGGCCGCCCGCGCGCGCATCGCCATCATCGCCCGGATGCAGCGCGTCCAGTCCGCCCGCCTCGCCGCGCGGCAGGAGCCGGTGGTGCGCCTCACCGCCGCGTTGCAGCTGATGGCTCGCCGCCCGACCGCGCTGGCGCTGGTGCAGCCCGGATCGATCGCGGATGCCGTCCATATGCGCGCCGTGCTGGGCCAAGTGCTGCCCGTCATCGAACAGCGCACCGCCGGCCTGCGGGCCGAACTCGACCGCAGCCGCGCGCTGCGCGCCACGGCACAACAGGCCGCCGACGCGCTGACGCAGGCGCAGTCCGACCGTAAGGCCCGGCAGGACGCGCTCGCCGCGCTGGAGGCGCAGAAGCGCCTTGCCGCCCGCGGCTATCGCGCCAATGCCGGACTCGAGAGCGAACGCGCGCTCGCCCTGGGCGAAAAGGCGCGCGACATCGTCGATCTGATGGACCGGCTGGAGCAGGCCGGCGACCTGCGCGATCGGCTCGCCGCCCTGTCTGGGCCGCTGCTTCGCCCCGCCCGGCCGGACCGCGCCGCCGCCCCCGCACCGGAGCGGGAAGCCTTTGCGGCGGGCCCCCCGCCTTACCGCCTACCGGTCATCGGCCAGCTCGTCACCGGCATGGGCGAGGTGAATGACGGCGGCGTGCGGTCACGCGGCCTGACGCTGGTGACGCAACCGGGCGCGCAGGCGATCGCGCCCACCGCCGGCCGCGTCGCCTTTGCCGGCCCCTATCGCGACTATGGCCAGATCCTCATCATCGATCATGGCCAGGGCTGGACCACGCTGATCACCGGCCTCCACCGTGTGACGGCGCAGGTGGGCGACAGCGTTCGACAGGGCGACCCGGTCGGCGTCACCGGCGCGGAACGGCCGAACATCACCGTCGAACTGCGCCGCAACGGTCGCCCGGTCGACATCGTGCCGCTGGTGGGGCTCGGCTAACCCGACGCTCATCGTCCAGCAACGACATTGGTCGAAGCGCGCTTTTGCGTTGCGCTGCGAATCGCCCTATATTGAGCCATTGATGCAGATTCCCAGGAAACCCATGAAATCGACTTTCCTCCAGGGCCCCATGCTTAGGGGAGTCCTTGCGCTCGGGGCGCTTGCGCTCATTCCGGCCACCACTGCGGCGCTCGCCGACGGGGAGGCGTCGAGCTACAAGGCGCTCGACGAATTCATGGACGTGTTCCAGAAGGTTCGCAGCGACTATGTCGAGAAGGTCGACGACGAAAAGCTGATCAAGGGCGCGATCGACGGCATGCTCGCCAGCCTCGACCCGCATTCGAGCTTCCTCGATGCGCGCGACTTCCAGAATCTGCGCACCCAGACCGAGGGCAGCTACGGCGGCCTTGGCCTCTCGGTCACGCAGGAGGACGGCGCAGTCAAGGTGATCGCGCCGACGCAGGACACCCCCGCCTGGCGCGCGGGGATCAAGGCGGGCGACTTCATCACCCATATCGACGGCCAGCTCATCTATGGCGGCACGCTGGACGAGGCGGTGGACAAGATGCGCGGGGCGCCGGGCACGTCCCTCAAGCTTACCATCGTCCGCGCCGGCCGCGACAAGCCCATCGACCTTACGCTCACGCGCGAGATCATTCAGCTGAAGCCCGTGAAGTGGGAAGTGAAGAACGGCATCGGCGTCATCAACATCGTCAGCTTCTCCGCCAACACCGGGGCGGACGTGCGCCAGGCGATCCGCAGCATCGACAAGAGCCTCGGCCACAAGCCCACCGGCTATGTGCTCGACCTGCGCTCCAACCCCGGCGGCCTCCTGGACGAGGCGGTGAGCGTCAGCGACGCCTTCCTTGAGCGGGGCGAGATCGTGTCGCAGCGCGGCCGCAACAAGGGCGATGTCGAACGCTATTATGCCAAGCCCGGCGACGATGCGAAGGGTCTGCCGGTCATCGTGCTGGTCGATGCGGGGTCCGCCTCCGCCTCCGAAATCGTCGCGGGCGCGCTGCAGGATCAGCATCGGGCGCTGGTGATGGGCGAACGCAGCTTCGGCAAGGGCTCGGTCCAGACCATGCTGCCGCTCAGCAACACCACGGCCCTCAAGCTCACCACCGCGCGCTACTTCACCCCGTCGGGCCGCAGCGTGCAGGAAGGCGGCATTCAGCCCGACATCCGCGTGCCCCAGCTCAGCGACCCCGATTACAAGGATCGGCCCAAATTCCGTGAAAGCGACCTGCGCCGCCACCTGATCAACGAGATCAAGACCGACGACAAGGCGCTGGAGGAGGATGCGAAGGACGATCCGCGCTTCACCATGTCCGCCGACGAGTTGAAGAAGAAGGGGATCGAGGACTTCCAGCTCGACTATGCGCTCAAGACCATCTCCCGCTTGGCGAGCACGCCCGGCGCGGCGCTGGCGCAGGCGGCTCCGGCTCCGCGCAAGACGGGCGGCAAATAGTCCGCCCTGTGCTGCCTGTATCCCGTTCTCCGCGAAGGGTGAGCGGGACGCAGGCAAGTTCAGCATGACGAAAGGATCGGAAGGCTCTAAGCATCCGGCATGAAGAGCCTTTCCCTCGCCCGCGCGCTTGCGCTCTTGACGCCGCTGGCGCTGCTGGGCGGCGCCTATGCCTCCCAATATCTGGGCGGCCTCCACCCGTGCCAAATGTGCTGGTGGCAACGTTACCCCCATATGGCCGCGATCCCGCTGGCGCTGCTCGCTTATCTGCTGCGCGGCCGCGCCTGCATAAGTGCGCTGTTTACCGGCCTTGCCGGCCTCGCCGTGGGCATCAGCGGCCTCATCGGCATCTTCCACGCCGGCGTCGAATATGGCTGGTGGGAAGGGCTCACCACCTGTTCGACGATGCCGACCGGCGGCAGCGGCGCGGACATGCTGAACCAGATCATGGCCAGTCCCCTCACCCGCTGCGATGTCGCGCCGTGGGATCTCTTCGGCATCTCGCTCGCGGGCTATAACGGCCTCTTGTCCGGGGCGGCCGCGCTCGCCATCTTGGTCCTGCTTCTGAAGTGGAGGAAGGCATGAGCGCTCCCCGCGATTTTCCCCGCCCGACCCGCACGGTGAGCCCGGCCGAACGTGCCGCCATGCTGCGCGTAGACCAGGCGGGCGAATATGGCGCGACGCGCATCTATGCCGGCCAGCTCGCGGTGATGGGGGATCGCCACCCCTATGCGCGCGTCATTGCCGGCATGGCTGCGCAGGAGGATCGCCATCGCGCGGCGTTCGACGCGATGATCGCCCGGCGCGGCGGCCGTCCGACCCTCCTGTCCCCGATCTGGTCCGTCGCCGGCTTCGCGCTGGGCGCTGTCACCGCCGCGATCGGCCCCAAGGCCGCGATGGCCTGCACCGCCGCGATCGAGACGGAGATCGATCGCCATTATGCGCAGCAGCTGGACGAGCTGGGCGAGGGCGACCCGGAACTCTCTGCCGCGATCACGGATTTCCAGGCGGAGGAAGTGGAGCATCGCGACGCCGCCATTGCCCATGGCGCGGAACAGGCGCCCGCCTACCCCCTGCTTTCGGGCGCGATCCGGCTGGGGTGCCGCGCCGCCATCGCGCTGTCGAAGCGCATCTGAAAAGGACGGACCGATGACCAAGACGCTCATGATCGCCGCCGCCGCGCTGATGGCGGGCGCATCGGCCCCCGCGCTGGCGCAGCAGGCAAGCGCGCCGACCGCCGTAACCGATCCAGGCAGCGAGAAGGTCAATATCGTCATCGTCTATGGCGAAGACGCCTGCCCGCAAAGCGGGGGCGACGACATCGTCGTGTGCGCGCGCAAGGGCGAGGAGGAACGCTATCGCATTCCCGAGCCGCTGCGCGGCGATCCCAACAAGCCCAGCAACCAGGCATGGGGCGAGCGCGTCCGATCGATGGAATATGTCGGCCGGTCCGGCACCGAAAGCTGCTCGCCTGTGGGCGCTGGCGGCGCGACCGGCTGCTTCGCGCAGCTCGCCCGCCTCGCCAAGGCGGAACGGCAGCAGGCCGACAATGCGAGCTGGAAGGATCTGGTGGAGGCCGAGCGCGCCAAGCGCCTGTCCACCATCGACGCCGATAGCAAGGCCATCGAGGCGCGGGTGAAGGCGGAGGAAGCCGCCGCCCAGCAGCAACAGTCCGCGCAACCCACACAGCCTGCGCAACCTTGACGGGTTGCGGCAGGCCATGCCGTCCATGGGAAAACGGGCTCGAAGAGGTCCGGCATAAAGGGGCGTATAAGGAATAGATATGATGCGCCGTCTGCACCTCCTGCCCCTTCTCGCGCTGCTCGCGCCCGCGCCGGTCCTTGCCCAGCCCGCGCCGCCACCGGAACGCACCATCAATCTTACCGTCTATGGCGACGATCCTTGCCCGCAAGGCCAGGGCGACGAGATCGTGGTCTGCGCCCGCCGCCCCGAGTCGGAACGCTACCGCATCCCCAAGAAGCTGCGCGAAAAGCCCGCCGTGGCTGGCGGCCCCGGCTGGGGCAGCCAGGTCGCGACGATGGAGCAGGTACAGCGCAATTCCACGCCCATGGGCTGTTCCGCCATCGGCGGCGCGAACACCGGCTGCTTCGCCCAGATGATGGCCCAATGGTTCGCCGAACGGCGGATGCAGGAAAGCCGCGGCGAACCCTGATCTACCGCGCGCCCTCCAGCGCCGCGCCCTCGTCCACCGTCGCGCGAAAATCCGGCCGCAGCTTCAGCCCCGCCGCCTGCTCATAGGCATAGCCCGCGTCGAGCAGCCTCTGCTCGGCATAGGCGCCCGCGATGAAGCTCAGTCCAACCGGCAATCCGCGCGCCAGCCCCATGGGCACGGTCAGGTGCGGATATCCCGCGATCGCCGCCGGCCCGGTCGACCCGCCCGGCCCCTCATATTGATCGCCCCACACCGTGTCAGACGGCCAGGCCGGCCCGTAGCTGATCGTCACCAGCAGGTCGACGCGATTGTCCGCCAGCATCGCGTCGATCCCCTCACGACCTGCGAGCCGCAACGACTTCTCCCGCGCCGCCTTGTAGGCGGGGTCGTCCAGCCCGGCCTTTGCCTGCGCCATGGCGAAAATCTCCTGCCCGAACAGCGGCATCTCCTTGTCCGCCTGGGCGCTATCGAAGGCGATGAGGTCGGCCAGCGTCCGCGTCGCCACCTGGTCGGGCCGGGTGGAGGCGAGATAGGCGTTCACGTCCGCCTTGAACTCATATTTCAGGACGTCGTAGCTCGCGTCCGACATGCCCTCCATCGCCGGCTTCTTCACCTCGACCAAAGTCGCACCCAATGTCTTGAGCACCGCCAGCGCCGCCTCGTACCGGGCGAGCAGATCCGGCTGCGCCCCGCCCCGCAGCACGCCGATCCGCATCCCCCTGATCTTCTTGGGATCGAGCGCGGCGGCATAGTCGCCCGCATGGGCCATGGCATTGGCGGTGGTGGGATCGCCGGGATCACTGGCGATCAGCGCGGAGAACAATATCGCCACATCGTGCACGCTGCGCGCCATCGGGCCGGCCGTGTCCTGGCTATGGCTGATCGGGACGATATGGGTGCGGGGGATGAGGCCGATCGTCGGCTTCAGCCCCACTAGCCCCATCATCGAGGACGGGCAGATGATCGACCCGTTGGTCTCGCTGCCGATTGCCGCCGGCGCGAAGCCCGCCGCCACCGCCGCACCCGACCCGCTTGACGATCCGCAGGTGGTGCGATCGAGAGCATAGGGGTTACGCGTGAGGCCGCCTACCGCGCTCCATCCGCTCATCGACCGTTCGGACCGGAAATTGGCCCATTCGCTCAAGTTCGTCTTGCCGAGAATGATCGCGCCCTTCGCCTTGAGCGCGGCGGCAACCGGCGAATCGCGGCCGGCATCGTTGCGCGCCAGCGCCAGCGATCCCGCCGTGGTCGGCATCCCCGCCGCCTCGATATTGTCCTTCAGCAGGATCGGCACACCATGCAGCGGCCCGCGCAGCTTCCCCGCGCGCCGTTCGGCGTCCAGCACCCGCGCCTGCGCGACTGCATCGGGATTGATCGTGATGATGCTGTTGATCCGCGGCCCCGTCCGATCCATCGCCGCGATGCGCTTCAGGTAGGCGCGCACCGCTTTCTCGCTGCTCGTGCGCCCGCTCGCCAGATCGGCGGACAGCGATGCTACGCCCTGATCCTCCATCCCCGCCTGCGCCGCCGGCGCGAACAGCAGGGCGGCGGCGATCGCGATCGGCATCTTCATCTTGGATAGGTCCGGTCCATATGGTCGATGCTCTTGACGATCAGCCGCTCCAATACCGCCATCCCGATTTCCCCCCGCTGCGCCATGCTTGCCATCTCCATGCCGCTCGACTAGAGGCTAGCGCGTCATCTGGGGAGTAGCCAGCCGTTCCAAATGGGACGGGCCATATGTCAACATATTTGGCCGAGAGGTCATGGCATATGGGATGTGTCGCCGTCCGTTAGGAACGGCCGCATCGGGCGAGACCAATGGCATCTTCGTTCTGTTGCCCGGCCGGGCGGAGGACGGTGATGGCATTGTGTCGATCGTCTCCGCCCGGCCCCGGAACGCCTGAATGGAAGCCCTTCTGACATCCGCCGCGCTGGTGGCGCTCGCCGAAATGGGCGACAAGACGCAGCTGCTGGCGATGCTGCTCGCCACCCGCTTCCGCAAGCCCGTGCCGATCATCCTCGGCATCTTCGGCGCGACCGTCGCCAATCATTTCCTCGCCGCGCTGGTCGGTCATTCGATCGCCGGCGTGCTGACCCAGCCCTGGTTCCGCTACGCCGTCGCTGCTTCCTTCATCCTCATGGCCGGCTGGACCCTGATCCCCGACAAGATCGACGCCGACGCCCCGCTCAAGGCGCCGTCGAAGGCGGGCGTGTTCATGACCACGCTGGTCGCCTTCTTCCTCGTCGAAATGGGCGACAAGACCCAGGTGGCGACAGTGGCGCTCGGCGCGCGCTTCGACAATCTGTTCGCCGTCACCATGGGCACCACGCTGGGCATGATGATCGCCAATGTCCCCGCCGTCCTGTTCGGCGAAGCGCTGGCGAAGAAAGTGCCGATGCGCGCGCTTCAGATCGGCGCGGCGCTGCTCTTCCTGCTGCTCGGCCTGTGGATGCTGGCCGATCTTCAGGGCTGGCTGGGCTAAAAAAGGGCGGCTGCTTGCGCGCGGCGGTTGTCAGCGCGCGGCGGCTGTTGCAAGGGGTTGAACCAGAGTCATCTACAACCTTTGAAAGACATGGGGTCCGCGTGATGAAGGACAGTCTCGTAACCATCTTCGGCGGCGGCGGCTTTCTGGGCCGGCAGGTCGCCCAGGCGCTGATGGCGCGCGGCGCGCGCGTGCGGATCGCGCAGCGCGACCTCGCCACCGCCGTCAAGGTGAAGCCGCTCGGCGCGCTGGGCCAGAGCCAGTTCGTCGCCGCCGACATCCGCAAGCCCGAAAGCGTGACCCGCGCCATCCATGGCAGCGACGTCGTGATCAACCTGGTCGGCATCCTGGCCGGCGACTTCGACGCGTTCCATCATCAGGGCGCGTCCAATGTCGCAAAGGCCGCCTCGGCAGCCGGCGTGACAGCGCTGGTCCATGTGTCGGCGATCGGCGCGGACCCGGAAAGCCCCTCCGCCTACGGCCGGTCCAAGGCGGCTGGCGAAGCCGCGGTCAAGGCGGCCTTCCCCAACGCCACCATCATCCGTCCCTCGATCATCTTCGGCCCGGAAGACCAGTTCCTCAACCGCTTTGCCGAAATCATCAGCATGGCGCCCGTCATCCCGGTCGTCAGCGGCGCGACCAAATTTCAGCCCGTCTATGTCGCGGACGTCGCCCACGCCATCGCGAATGCCGCGCAGGCGCCCGATCTCCACGGCGGGAAGACCTATGAAGTCGCCGGCCCGCAGGTCATGTCCCTGAAGGACATCAACGGCTGGATCGCGAAGACCATCGGTCGTGACAGGCCGCTGGTGGACGTGCCCGGCCCCTTCGCCTCGCTGCTGGCCATGCTGCCAGGCGGCCCCATCACCCGCGACCAGCTCGCGATGCTTGGCCGCGACAATATCGCCGTGTCGGGGGCGCAAGGCCTCGCCGCGCTCGGCGTGTCGCCCACGCCGCTTGCTGCCGTCGCGGACCGCTGGCTGGTGCGCTACCGCCGCCACGGCCGCTTCGCCGGCCGCGCGAAGGCCTGATCGACTGCGTATCGACCCCCTGTGATCGCGCCGGACCCGCTCAAGGCGGGGTTGGCGCGATCCTCTGATGCGAACCCTTCCTGTCGAGGAAGCGAGAACGGGAGCACGCCTGCATGGACCATATCCTCACCGTCATCCTGCTCGGCATCGTGGAGGGGCTCACCGAATTCCTGCCCGTCTCCTCGACCGGCCACCTCATCCTTGCCAGCGAGCTGCTGGGCTATGACGCGTCCACCTGGGCGATGTTCAACGTCATTATCCAGCTGGGCGCGATCTTGGCCGTGGTGGTGCTCTACTGGCGCACCTTCTGGGCGGTGGGCATGGGCCTGTTGCGCCGCGAGCCGGTCAGCTGGCGCTTCCTGCGCAACCTCATCCTCGCCTTCATTCCCGCGGCGGTGATCGGTCTCGTGCTGCACGACTATATCGAAATCCTGCTTGGCGCGCCGCATGTCGTCGCCTGGGCGCTGATCGCGGGCGGCATCGCTATCCTCCTCATCGAGCGCGCGGTGAAGGAACAGCGCTTCCATGGCATTGCGGACATCCCGCTCGTCCGGGTGTTGGGGATCGGCTTCATCCAGTGCCTTGCGATGGTTCCCGGCGTCAGCCGGTCCGGCGCGACGATCATGGGCGCGCTGACGCTGGGTGTGGAACGGCGCACCGCCGCCGAGTTCAGCTTCTTTCTCGCCATTCCCACGATGCTGGGCGCGACGGCGCTGGAACTGCTCAAGAAAGGCGACCAGCTAACCAGCGCGACGGTCGGCTGGGGCGACATCGCACTCGGCTTCGTCGTCTCCTTCGTTGTGGCGATCGTCGTCATTCGCGCCTTCGTCGGGCTGGTGTCGCGCCACGGTTTCGCGCCCTTCGCCTGGTATCGAATCATCGCCGGTGCGGCCGCGCTGATCTGGCTGGCGGCGCGATAAGGCCGCATCGGACCTATATCGCGCAAGATTGTTGCCAAGAAAATCGAGTAAATTCAATTCTGCCCAATAAATAGGTAATATTTGCTGTCTTATATTGCAGAATCCGCGTGACTCCGTGGGTTTTTCTGCTATCCGCGCTCCTGTCATTCAATCAGGGACGCATTCATGGCCGACAATCCGATGCTGAAGTTCGTGGGCTTGGGCCAATCCTACCCGGAAAAGCGCGCCGCTGACGATCGTGCGGACGATTTCCTCGAAATCAGCCGCAGCTTCCTGGTCCAGAAGGCGGAGGAGCAGGCGTCGCGCTGCTCGCAATGCGGCGTCCCCTATTGCGCCACCCATTGCCCACTGCACAACCATATTCCCGACTGGCTGCGCCTGACGGCGGAGGGCCGGCTGCGCGAAGCCTATGAGCTGTCCAACCTCACCTCCACCATGCCGGAAATCTGCGGCCGCATCTGCCCGCAGGATCGCCTGTGCGAAGGCAATTGCGTCATCGAATTTTCCGGCCACGGCGCGGTCACCATCGGGTCGGTCGAAAAATTCATCACCGACACCGCCTGGAAGGAAGGCTGGGTCGAACCGCTGGTTCCCGGCGCGCCGACCGGCCAGTCCATCGGTGTGATCGGTGCCGGCCCCGCCGGCCTCACCACGGCGGAATATCTGCGCGCGGCAGGGCATGACGTGCATGTCTATGACCGGCACGACCGCGCGGGCGGCCTGCTGACCTACGGCATTCCCGGCTTCAAGCTGGAAAAGGACGTCGTCATGCGCCGCGTCCAGCGCCTCAAGGACGGCGGCATCGTCTTCCACGAAAACTTCGAGGTCGGCCGCGACGCCAGCCTGGAAGAACTGCGCCAGCGCCATGACGCCATCCTGATCGCCACCGGCGTCTACAAGCCCCGCGACATCAAGGCGCCCGGCGTCGGCGCGGCGGGCGTGGTTAAGGCGCTCGACTATCTCACCGCGTCCAACAAGGCCGGCTTCGGCGACGCCGTGCCGGAACATGAGGACGGCACCCTGCTCGCCACCGGCAAGAATGTCGTCGTCATCGGCGGCGGCGACACGGCGATGGACTGTGTGCGCACCGCGATCCGCCAGGGCGCGAAGTCGGTGAAGTGCCTCTACCGCCGCGACCGGGACAATATGCCGGGGTCGCAGCGCGAAGTCGCCAATGCGGAAGAGGAAGGCGTCGAGTTCGTGTGGCTGACCGCCCCCATCGCCTTTGAAGGCACAAGCCAAGTGACCGGCGTCAAGGTGACGAAGATGCGCCTCGGCCAGCCCGACGCGTCGGGCCGCCGCGCGCCCGAACCGGACCCCGGCAGCGAGCACACGCTGGAAGCCGATCTCGTCATCAAGGCGCTGGGCTATGATCCGGAGGATCTGCCCAGGCTGTTCGGCTCGGACGACCTTTCCGTCACCCGCTGGGGTACGCTGCGCGTCGATCACAAGACGATGATGACCAGCATGGACGGCGTGTTCGCCGCCGGCGACATCGTGCGTGGCGCGAGCCTTGTCGTCTGGGCCATCCGCGACGGCCGCGACGTCACCGAACATATGCATCGTTATTTGCGTGCGAAGGCGAAGGCCGCAGCCGGCGAAAGGGTCGCGGCATGAGGCACCTGCTCGCCATCCCGCTGCTGGCGCTGGCCGTCCCCGCTCTGGCGCAGGCTTCGGCGGCGCCTACATCCGTCGAAACTCTTGCGCCGGTCGATCCCGCCTTGCTCGCCAAGGCCCGACCCATCGCCGCCGTCATCATCCCCGATGGGGTCATGACCCGCATGATGGGCCCCATGATGCAGAAGATGATCGGTCCGATGCTTGACGGCATGACGAAGATGCCGGTGCGCGATCTCATGAAGGCCGGCGGCATGGACCCGGCGCAGGCCGATCGCCTCAGCCCCGCCACGATCGAGCAGGTCGTGACCATCGTCGATCCTGCCTATCGTGAGAGGATGCACATCATGATGGGGGGCATGATGCCTGCCCTTGGCCGGTTCATGAGCCGCTACGAACCCGACATGCGCGAAGGCATGGCCGAAGCCTTCGCCAGCCGATACACCGCCGCGGAGCTCGACCAGATCGGGGCGTTCATGCGGACGCCGGCCGGTGCGCGGTTCGGCGGGGGCTTCATGGAGCTTGCGACCGATCCCCATTATATCGGGAAGGTCACGTCGATGATGCCCGCATTGATGCAGGCCATGCCCGACATCATGAAGGAGTCGCAGGCGCAGCTCGCAAAGCTGCCCAAGCCCCGCTCCTACAAGGATCTTACCCCAGCCGAACGCCAGCGCCTCGAAACGCTGCTCGGCGCAGACGCCAAGAAGGTCGCACAATGATGGACCACATGGAATCCGAACGCCTCCGCCTCGCGCGCGAAGGCATGTACCGCCCCGAATTCGAAGGCGACGCCTGTGGCGTGGGCTTGGTCGCAGCGACCGATGGCCGCCCTTCGCGGCGCGTGGTCGCCTCCGCCATCGATGCGCTGAAGGCCGTGTGGCATCGCGGCGCGGTCGACGCGGACGGCAAGACCGGCGACGGCGCTGGCATCCATGTCGACCTGCCGGTGCGCTTCTTCGACGACGCGATCGCGGATTCGGGCCACAAGCCGCTGCCCAACCGGCTCGCCGTCGGCATGATCTTCCTGCCGCGCACGGACCTTTCGGCACAGGAAACCTGCCGCACCATCGTCGAGGCGGAGATCATCGACGCGGGCTACACCATCTATGGCTGGCGCCAGGTGCCGGTCGACGTGTCGGTCATCGGTGAAAAGGCGCAGCGCACGCGGCCCGAGATCGAGCAGATCATGATCGCCGGCCCCATGCCGGAGGAACGCGACGTCGCTGAGTTCGAGAAGGATCTCTACCTCATCCGCCGCCGGATCGAGAAGAAGGTGATCGCCGCGCAGATCCAGGATTTCTACGTCTGCTCGCTGTCCTGCCGCTCGATCATCTACAAGGGGCTGTTCCTCGCCGAATCGCTGTCGGTCTTCTACCCCGACCTTCAGGACGAACGGTTCGAAAGCCGCGTCGCGATCTTCCACCAGCGCTATTCCACCAACACCTTCCCGCAATGGTGGCTGGCCCAGCCGTTCCGCACGCTGGCGCATAATGGCGAGATCAACACGATCCGCGGCAACAAGAACTGGATGAAGAGCCACGAGATCAAGATGGCCTCCCTGGCGTTCGGCGAACAGTCGGAGGACATCAAGCCCGTGATCCCCGCCGGCGCATCCGACACCGCCGCCCTCGACGCGGTGTTCGAGGCGATCTGCCGCTCGGGCCGCGACGCGCCCACGGCCAAGCTCATGCTCGTCCCCGAAGCCTGGCAGTCGGACAGCGCCGACCTGCCAAAGCCCCATGCGGACATGTATGAATATCTCGCCTCCGTGATGGAACCGTGGGACGGCCCGGCCGCGCTCGCCATGACGGACGGCCGCTGGGTCGTCGCCGGCGTGGACCGCAACGCATTGCGGCCGCTGCGCTATACGCTGACCGGCGACAATCTGCTGATCGTCGGCTCCGAAACCGGCATGGTCGTGGTGCCCGAAACCACCATCGTCAAGAAGGGCCGCATGGGCCCCGGCCAGATGATCGCCGTCGATCTCAACGAAGGCGAGATCTATGATGATCGCGCGATCAAGGACCGGATCGCCGCCGAGCGCCCCTATGGCGACCTCATCAAGGACTTCCTGACCGTCAACGACCTGGCGGAAGCGCCCAGCGCGCTGCCGGTCTGGGACAAGACGGAACTCACCCGCCGCCAGGTCGCCGCCAACCTGACGCTGGAGGATATGGAGCTGATCCTCAGCCCCATGGTCGAGGATGCGAAGGAAGCGGTCGGCTCCATGGGCGACGATACGCCGCTCGCCGTCATTTCCGACAAGCCGCGCACGATCAGCCATTTCTTCCGGCAGAATTTCAGCCAGGTCACGAACCCGCCAATCGATCCGCTGCGCGAACGCTATGTCATGAGCCTCAAGACGCGCTTTTCCAACCTCCACAACATTCTGGAGGAAGGGGCGCAGAACAGCCATGTGCTGGTGCTCGATTCGCCCGTCGTCACCAGCGCCGAATGGGCGCGGCTAAAGGCCTATTTCGGCCCGGCCGTGGCGGAAATCGACTGCACCTTCCCGTCGAGCGGCGGGCAGGAGCAATTGCGCGCCGCGATCCGCCGCATCCGCGAGGAGGCGGAGCAGGCCGTGCGCGAAGGCCGCACCGAAATCTTCCTGACGGACGAGGGCGTCAGCGCCGACCGCGTCGCGATCCAGGGCGTCCTCGCCGCCGCCGCCGTACACACCCATCTGGTGCGCAAGGGGCTGCGCTCCTACGCATCGATCAACGTCCGTTGCTCCGAAGCGATCGACACCCATTATTTCGCGGTGTTGATCGGCGTGGGCGCGACCACGGTGAACGCCTATCTGGCCGAAGCCAGTATCGCGGACCGGCACGCGCGCGGCCTGTTCGGCGACCTCAGCTTCGACCAGTGCGTCGAACGCTATCGCACCGCGATCAACGAAGGCCTGCTGAAGATCATGTCCAAGATGGGCATCGCGGTCATCAGCTCCTATCGCGGCGGCTATAATTTCGAGGCGGTGGGCCTGTCCCGCGCGCTGGTGAACGATCTCTTCCCCGGCATGCCGGCCAAGATTTCGGGCGAAGGCTATGCCTCGCTCCATTACAGCGCGATGCTGCGCCACGAAAAGGCGTTCGAGGCCGCGGTCGTCCGCCTGCCGGTCGGCGGCTTCTATCGCCAGCGCAACGGGGGCGAAAGCCACGCCTATTCGGCGCAGCTCATGCACCTGCTCCAGACCGCCGTGGCGACCGACAGCTATTCGACCTATCTGCAATTCTCGCGCGGCGTGCGCGACCTGCCGCCGGTCTATCTGCGCGATCTGATGGAGTTCAACTTCGCCCGCGAAGCCGTCCCCATTGACGAGGTCGAGGCGACCACCGAAATCCGCAAGCGCTTCGTGACGCCGGGCATGAGCCTGGGCGCACTCTCGCCCGAAGCGCACGAGACGCTCGCCATCGCGATGAACCGCATCGGCGCCAAGGCCGTGTCCGGCGAAGGCGGCGAGGATGCGAACCGCTTCAAGCCCTATGAGAATGGCGACAACGCCAATTCGGTCATCAAGCAGATCGCGTCCGGCCGGTTCGGCGTCCATGCGGAATATCTGGGCTCCGCCGAGGAGATCGAGATCAAGGTTGCGCAGGGCGCCAAGCCCGGCGAGGGCGGCCAGCTACCCGGCTTCAAGGTGACGGAGTTCATCGCGAAGCTGCGCCATTCGACGCCCGGCGTGACGCTCATCTCGCCGCCGCCGCACCACGACATCTATTCGATCGAGGATCTCGCGCAGCTCATCTACGACTGCAAGCAGATCAACCCGCGCGCGAAGGTGTGCGTGAAGCTAGTGAGCCAGGCCGGCATCGGCACCGTGGCCGCGGGCGTGGCGAAGGCCCATGCCGACGTCATCCTGGTCGCCGGCCATGTCGGCGGCACCGGCGCATCGCCTCAGACCAGCATCAAATATGCCGGCACCCCCTGGGAAATGGGCCTATCCGAAACCAATCAGGTGCTGACCCTCAATGGCCTGCGCCATCGTGTGAAGCTGCGCACCGATGGCGGCCTCAAGACCGGCCGCGACATCGTCATCGCCGCGATCCTGGGCGCGGAGGAATATGGCATCGGGACGCTGAGCCTCGTCGCCATGGGCTGCATCATGGTGCGCCAGTGCCACAGCAACACCTGTCCGGTGGGCGTGTGCGTGCAGGACGAAAAGCTGCGTCAGAAATTCACCGGCACGCCGGAGAAGGTCATCAACCTCATGACCTTCATCGCGGAGGAAGTGCGCGAAATCCTTGCCCGGCTGGGCTTCCGCAGCCTGGACGAGGTGATCGGCCGCACCGAACTCTTGAAGCAGGTCAATCGCGGCGCGGAGCATCTGGACGATCTCGACCTCAACCCTATCCTCGCCAAGGTGGACGCGCCGGACGACCAGCGCCGCTTCAGCCTGGACGGACGCAACCCGGTTCCCGACAGTCTGGACGCGCAAATGATGAAGGACGCGCGCGCCGTATTCGAACGCGGCGAAAAGATGCAGCTCACCTATACGGTGCGCAACACGCACCGCGCGGTGGGCACCCGCCTGTCGGCCGCCGTCACCGAACGGTTCGGCATGTCGACGCTGGCGGACGGGCACCTGACCGTCCGGCTGCGCGGAAGCGCGGGCCAGTCGCTGGGCGCGTTCCTGTGCAAGGGCATCACCCTGGAAGTGTTCGGCGACGCCAACGACTATGTAGGCAAGGGACTTTCGGGCGGCATCATCAAGGTGCGCACCACCGTCTCCTCGCCGCTGTCGTCGAAGGACAACACCATCATCGGCAACACCGTCCTCTACGGCGCGACCAGCGGCAAGCTGTTCGCCGCAGGGCAGGCGGGCGAGCGCTTCGCCGTCCGCAATTCGGGCGCGCAGGTCGTGGTCGAAGGCTGCGGCGCGAACGGCTGCGAATATATGACCGGCGGCACGGCGGTCATCCTGGGCAAGGTCGGCGCGAATTTCGGCGCTGGCATGACCGGCGGCATGGCCTTCATCCTCGACGAGGACGGCAGCTTCGCCGCGCAGGCCAACCCCGAAAGCATCGTCTGGCAGCGGCTCGACAGCGCCCATTGGGAAGCGCAGGTGAAGGCGCTGATCGCCGAACATGCCGTGGCGACCGACAGCCGCTGGTCGAACACCATCCTCGACGATTGGGATCGCTGGCGCCGCTACATCTGGCAGGTTTGCCCGAAGGAGATGGTGAACCGCCTGGCTCATCCCCTGAGCGACGCGTCGGCCGTAACCGTCGCCGCCGAATGATGGCTATTGCAGCGCCGCTGTCCTGACGAGGGGCGGCGCTTCAGCTTCTGTCGCAACAGGGGCAGCCTGCCCGCCCATTTCGCCACGGGCGAAGCGGGCGACATTGTCCGGCAGTGGATCGACCTGCGCCGTCGACGGCTCGTCCGCAAGCGTCGGCGAAGGATCGTCGGCCGGCAGCTGCGCATAATAATCGCGCACGACGCGGTCTCCACTGTCACTGGCGGACAGACCGCTGTCCCAGCCGGCGTTTTCGGCGCGCCAGCGACGCTCCTCCAGGCTCGGCCCACAGCCGGTGCACTTGACCTCGACCGGACCCGCCATCGCCACAGTCGCTTCCGGCTGGGTTGTGCCGGCCGCGTAGGAAGCATCCTCCACCGGCTCGTCGACCACCGATCGCGGCTGGCTGGTCGCATAGGAACCCAGGCTCACGCCCATGACCATCGCGGCCGCCAAAGTCGCGCCCGCCGGCATCCAGTTTATCAGCGGCATAACCCTGTCTCCCGCGCCTCACGGCCCTCTCCTGCCGCGCGGCGTCATCGTCTCCGATCGATCATAACGCAAAGTGCGATCGGTTGTTGCATGACCCAAAAGCCTTTGCTAAGGGCCGCCTCCTACCAAGGCACCGGCCCCGCCGGTTTCCCTGTTGATGTGCGGTCGTGGCGGAATTGGTAGACGCGCAACGTTGAGGTCGTTGTGGCCGAAAGGCCGTGGAAGTTCGAGTCTTCTCGACCGCACCATCACCCCTGACAGCAGCATTATCCGCTAAAGCCGGGCAGGCCGCTCCAGCGTACCTTTGGCGTCACACAGCAAAACGGCCGGCGAGACCCGAAAGCCCCGCCAGCCGCTTCCCGTCCCCTTGTGCGGGATGTCAGATCGTCCGCACCCATCCGGCCGGATCGGCCACCGTGCCGCGCTGGATGCCGGTCAGCTCCGCGCGCAGGCTGTCGGTCACGATGCCGCCATCGCCATTGCCGACCGTGAAGTCGCCGCCCACGCTCTTGACCGTGCCGATGGGGGTCACCACCGCCGCGGTGCCGCAGGCGAATGCTTCGCGCAGGCGGCCGCTCGCGGCGTCCTCGCGCCACTGGGCGAAGCTGTAGGGTTCCTCGCGCACCTCATGCCCCTTGGCGCGGGCCAGGCTGATGATCGAATTGCGGGTGATGCCGGGCAGGATAGTGCCGGTCAGCGGCGGGGTGACGATCGACCCGTCGTCCATCACGAAGAAGACGTTCATGCCGCCCAGTTCCTCGACCCACTTATTCTCCGCCGCGTCGAGGAAGACGACCTGGTCGCAGCCATGGCCGATCGCTTCCTTCTGCGCCACCAGGCTGGCGGCATAGTTGCCGCCGCACTTGGCCGCACCCGTGCCGCCCCGCGCCGCGCGGGTATAATGTTCCGACACCCACAAAGTCACCGCCTTCTTGCCGCCCTTGAAATAGGCGCCCGCGGGCGATGCGATCACACAGAAGATATATTCGTTGGACGGGCGCACACCCAGAAATGCCTCGCTGGCGAACTGGAAGGGCCGCAGGTACAGGCTGCCCTCCCCGCCGGGAATCCAGTCGGCGTCGATCCTCACCAGCTCCTCGCACGCTTCCAGGAACAGATCTTCCGGCAGCACCGGCATGGCGAGCCGCTCGGCCGAATCCGCAAAGCGTCGGGCATTTTCCTCCGGCCGGAACATGGCGATCCGCCCGTCCCCCAGCCGATAGGCCTTCATGCCCTCAAAAATCTCCTGCGCATAATGGAGCACGGCGCAGGCCGGGTCCATTTCGAAGGGCTTGCGCGGCTCGACCTTGTGGCTGTGCCATCCCTGCCCCTCGGTGTAGCGGATCGTCACCATATGGTCGGTGAAGAGCCGGCCGAACCCGGGATCCTCAAGCAGTACGGCGCGCTCGTTCGCCGCGACAGCCTGGCTGTTGCGGGTGACGGTGAAGCGCGACATCTGCTCGGCGGCCATTGTGAGTCTCCTTGGGTCTGGCTCGAAGGGGCCGCCTATGTCACAGAGCGGCCCATGAAACAATGGGTCATATATACTGACCAATTTCGGATGGCGACGGCCAGCCGGGTCATGCTGGCCTCTTCTCGACCGGTTGCAGCCCCGCTATCGCTCCCGTCCATGCACTTCTTTTCCGACAATACGACGCCCGTCTGCCCGCCCGTCATGGCTGCGATCGCCGCCGCAGACCATGCCGACCATGGCTATGACGGCGACGCCTGGAGCGCCCGGCTGGACGGCGCCTTTTCCACACTGTTCGAAACGGAAGTGAGGGCGCTGTGGGTCGCGACCGGCACGGCAGCAAACTGCATCGCGCTCGCGACGCTTTGCCCGCCCTATGGCGGTATCCTCACGCATGAAGAGGCGCATATCGTCGCCGACGAATGCGGCGCGCCGGGCTTCTTCACCCACGGCGCGACGCTGATGACGCTACCCGGCGACGGCGCGAAGCTGACGCCCGACATGGTGGCCGGCCGGCTTGCGACGATCCGCGGGGACGTACACCAGTCGCCCGCCCGCGCGATCAGCATCACGCAGGCGACCGAATATGGCCGTGTCTATACGCCCGCCGAAGTCGCCGCGCTGGGCGACCTTGCCCGCGCTCATGGTCTTGGCTTCCACATGGACGGCGCGCGCTTCGCCAATGCGATCGCGCACCTGGGCTGCGCGCCCGCCGACATTACATGGCGTGCCGGAGTGGACGCGCTCTCCTTCGGCTGCGTCAAGAATGGCGGCATGGTGGGGGAGGCTTTGCTCTTCTTCGGCCCGCAGGCGGACGCACGCGCCACTGAAGCCAAGCGCTGGCGCAAGCGGTCAGGCCATCTCTTTTCCAAGGGCCGCTATCTTGCCGCCCAAATCCTCGCAATGATCGAAGACGACCTGTGGCTCGCCAACGCCCGCGCCGCCAACGCCGCCGCGCAGGCGCTGGCGCAGAGCGTCCCAACCCGCCTGCTCCACCCGGTGGAAGCCAACGAGCTCTTCCTCCGCCTGAGCGCCCGGGAGGCCGCGCAGTTGCGCGCCGCAGGCTTCGACTTCTACGACTGGGGCGAAGGCGCGGCCCGGCTGGTCACCAACTGGGCGCAGGATGCCGCGAGCGTCGCCCCGCTCGCCGCCGCGTTGAAGGCGCTCGATCCGTGAGCGCACCAAAAGGCGGCGTCGCCCTCCCCTTCATTCTCGTCACCCTGATCTGGAGTTCGACCTGGATCGTCATCCGCGATCAGATCGGGTCGGTCCCGGCCAGCTGGTCGGTCTGCTACCGCTTCCTGCTCGCCGGGGTCGCCATGGCGATCTTCGCGAAGATGCGGCGGGTGCCGCTCGGCATCGGCCCCGCCGGGCTGCTGTTCGCGGCCGCGCTGGGCGTCGCGCAGTTCGTCATGAACTTCAATTTCGTCTACCGCGCCGAACATTTCCTGACGTCGGGCGTGGTCGCCGTCCTCTACGCGATGCTGCTCATCCCCAATTCGATTCTGGCCTGGCTGATCTTCCGCCAGCCGGTCAGCCGCGCCTTCATCGGCGGATCGATCGTGGCGGTGACGGGCATCGTCCTCATGCTGCTACACGAATATCGCGCCGCGTCATTGGTAGGTGGGGCGGTCCAGCCTGAAGCCGTGCTGCTGGGCGCGGCCTTCTCGATCGCAGGACTGCTCAGCGCATCGGCCGCCAACGTCATGCAGGGGATGCAGATCGCCCGGCGGCTGCCGATGGTGGCGGTGCTGACATGGGCGATGCTGATCGGCGCGGCGCTGGACGCGGCGCTCGCCTGGGCGACGGTCGGCCCACCTGTGTTCAACACCCGCCCCCCCTATCTGCTGGGCGTCGCCTGGCTGGGCATAGCGGGATCGGTCGTCACCTTCCCGCTCTATTTCAGCCTGATCCAGCGGATGGGGGCAGGGCGCGCCGCCTATACCAGTGTCCTCATCCCGGTCATAGCAATGCTCATCTCGACGCTGGTCGAGGGCTATCGCTGGTCGCCGCTCGCCATTGCGGGCGCGCTGCTGGCAGTGGCGGGCATGGCGATCGCCCTGCGCGCCAAGGCGGCATGACGGCGCGGATTCAACGGACCTGATAACGCTGCTTGGCGGCGTTCACCCTGTCCAGCAGGCTGGCGATGGAGGGCGGCGATCCGCCGACGCGGCCGGGCGTGGACAGGTCGCTCATGCGGTGGCTGAGGGCGGCGAAGCGCTTGTCGAAACGGGTCATGCCCCGCTTGTCGCCGCCGCTGGTTAACGCCGCGCAAACCACGCGACGAACCGCATCACAGACAGGCCCGCAGCCCATGGGCATAGGTCGGATAGCGCGGCGACCAGCCCAGCAGCCGCTTCGCCCGCCCGTTCGCCACCCGGCGGTTTTCCGCATAGAAGCCTCGCGCCATCGGCGAAAGCTGCGCTTCTTCCATCGTCTGCAATGGCGGCCACACCACGCCCAGCATATCGCAGGCCGCCTCGATCACGCGGTTCTGGCCGCACGGCAGGTCGTCCGCCAGGTTATAGACGCCCGCCGGTCCGTCGAAGGACGCGATCACGCCAGCGACGATGTCGTCCACATGCACCCGGCTAAAGACCTGATCGGGCAGCGCGATGCGATGCGCACGCCCTTCCCGCACCCTGTCCAGCGCCGATCGCCCCGGCCCGTAAATCCCCGGTAACCGAAAGCGCCGCATGTCGGCGCGCAACGCCCCCCATTGCAGATCCGCCTGCGCCCGCGCCATCCGCCGTCCGACGCCGACCGGGCTTGCCTCATCCACCCACGCCCCGCCGGTGTCGCCGTAGACGCCGGTGGACGAGAGATAGCCGGTCCAGAGCGCCGGCGCGGCAGCGATGGCCGCGCCATAGCGGGCAAGGATAGGATCGCCGTCTCGGTCCGGCGGCACGGAGGAAAGGATATGGCTCGCTCCGGCAATCGCGGCGCGCACCGCATCCTCGTCATCGAAGGCCAGCACCCCGTCACCAGCGCTCCGCCGCACCCCGGTCACGCGCCACCCCTCGCCCCGCAACCGGGCCGCCAACCGCCCGGCCGTATAGCCCATGCCAAGGATCAGCAGATGGGGCATCGCAAGCGAAACGCGCGTCAGACCGTAAAGCTCTCGCCGCAGCCGCAGCTGCCCTTGGCGTTCGGATTGTTAAAGACGAACCCGGCGGTGAAATCATCCTCCACCCAGTCCATCGTCGATCCGACGAGATAGAGCACCGATCCGCCGTCGATGTAGAAGGTGCCGCCGGGCGTCTCGATCTTCTCGTCGAACTTCACCTCCTGCGTCACATAATCGACCGAATAGGCAAGGCCCGAACAGCCCCGGCGCGGCGTCGACAGCTTGACGCCGATCGCGCCTTCGGGTGCCTGCCCCATCAATTGCGCGATGCGTGCCTCCGCGTTCGGCGTCAGGATGACGGCGGCGGGGCGGGCGCGGGTCTTGGTCTCGACAGTCATCAGAGCATTCCCAGTTCGAGCTTCGCCTCGTCGCTCATCTTCTGCGGATCCCATGGCGGATCCCAGACGAGGTTGACTTCCACATCCCCCACCCCCGGCACCGCGCCGACGCGCAGTTCGACCTCGGCGGGCATGGATTCCGCCACCGGGCAGTGCGGCGTCGTCAGCGTCATGGTGACGACCGCATGGCCGTCCTCCGTCACATCGACGCCGTAGATCAGGCCAAGGTCATAGATGTTGACCGGGATTTCGGGATCGAAGATTTCCTTCAGCGCGTCGATGATCCCGTCATAGACGCTGCCGCCCGGCTCCCCAGCCGCGGCTTCCGTCGGCTTCTGCGCCAGGAACCCGTCCAGATAGTCGCGCTGGCGGGGGGCGGCCTCCGCCTCTTCCACGCGCGCCTTGGGCGGCGCTTCCACCGCGTCCACCTCTTCCACCAATATCTTGCGCTCTTCGCTATTCATTTCAGTCATTGGCGAAGATCTTCCTTACCCGTTCCAGTCCCGCGACCAGCGCGTCCACATCGCTCTCGTCGCTGTAAATGCCAAAGCTTGCCCGCGCGGTCGCCTCGACGCCCAGATGCCGCATCAGGGGCTGGGCGCAGTGGTGGCCGGCGCGGATCGCCACGCCCGTCTCGTCCAATATGGTGCCGACATCGTGCGGATGCACCCCCTCCACCTCGAAGGAGAGGATACCCGCGCTGTCTTCCGGCCCGAACACGCGCACGCTGTTGATCTGCTCCAGCGCCGCGCGCGCCCGGCCCACCAGCGCGCATTCATGCGCGTGGATGCGATCAAGCCCGATGCTTTCGACATAATCGATCGCGGCGGACAGGCCCACGACGCCGGTGATGTGGGGCGTCCCCGCCTCGAACCGCGTAGGCGCGGGGGCATAGGTGGTCTTCTCGAACGTCACCTTGTCGATCATCGATCCGCCCCCCTGATAGGGCGGCATCGCGTCGAGCAATTCCTTGCGCGCCCACAGCACCCCGATCCCGGTCGGGCCGTAGAGCTTGTGCGCGGAAAAGACGTAGAAGTCGCAATCGAGCGCCTGCACATCGACCGCCAGCCGCGGCACCGCCTGGCACCCGTCGATGAGGATTTTCGCACCGACCGAATGCGCGATATCCGCCGCGCGCCGCACGTCCAGCACGCTGCCCAGCACGTTCGATACATGGGCCAGCGCGACCAGCTTGTGCGCGGGCGTGATCATCGCCGCCATCGCGTCGAGGTCGATCCGCCCGTCCGCCGTCAGGGGCACGACATCGATGGCCGCGCCCACGCGCTCCGCGACGATCTGCCACGGCACGATATTGCTGTGATGCTCCAACATCGACAGCAGGATGCGGTCACCCGTCTTGAGCTGCGTGCCCGCCCAGCTGTGCGCGACCAGGTTGATCCCCTCGGTCGCACCACGGACATAGACGATCTCGCTGTCCGCCCCCGCGCCTATGAAGCGCGCCACCTTGCGCCGCGCCGCCTCATAGGCGAGCGTCATGTTCGCCGACCGCTCATAGACGCCGCGATGCACCGTCGCATAATCCGGGCCATAGGCCCGCGCGATCGCGTCGATCACCGCCTGCGGCTTCTGCGCCGTCGCCGCGCTGTCGAGATAATGCCAGTTGCCGACGCCAGGGAAATCGTGGCGCAGATTGAGAAGCCCGTTCGTCCTGAGCTTGTCGAAGGACGCGCGCTGGGCTTCGCTAGGCTCAGCCCGAACGGATGTGGTTTCCTTCGTCACACCAAAGCCTCCAGCTTGGCGATCGCCGCCGCTTCCAGCACGTCCTTCACGCCCTCGTCGGCGACATCGTCGAACACGCCCGCGACGAATGCCTTCAGCAGCAGCGTCTTCGCGGTCGCCGGGTCCATGCCCCGCGACGCCATGTAGAACAGCGCGGCCTTGTCCAGTTCGCCCACCGTCGCGCCATGCGCGCACTTCACATCGTCGGCAAAGATTTCCAGTTCCGGCTTCGCATTGGCGGTCGCCGTGCGGTCCAGCAGCATCGCCTTCACCGACTGGAACGCGTCGGTGCGCTGCGCATCGCGCGCCACGTTGATGGAGCCGAGATAGCTGCCGGTGGCGCGCTGGCCCAGGATCGACCGGATCGTCTGGCCGCTCGTCGCGTCGGGCTGCGCGTGCGTGACCTTCGTCACGATCTCCAGCACCTGATCGCCCCCGCCGATGATCGCGCCGCTGAGTTCGAAATGGCTGCCCCGTCCCAGCGTCACGTCGAACGTGACCCGCCCCAGCTTGCCACCGACATTCAGCACATGGAAATCGCACCGCGCGCCGTCCGCAATGTCGATGACAAAATCATGCACCGCCGCCTGCCCGGCCGCCGCATTCTGCAAAAGATGATGCGCCGCGCTTGCGCCGTCGGCCACGGCTATCCGCGTCGGTGCCGGCACAGGCCACACGGAGGCGACCGCCTCCAGATCGCTATAGCGCCACGCCTCGTCGCGCCGCGTCGGAAGAGCGAGCGCGTTCACGCCGCCACCACCTCGGCATAGCCCTCGCGCTCCAGCGCCAGCGCCAGTTCCGGCCCGCCCGACTTCACGATGCGGCCGCCGGCCAGCACATGCACATAGTCCGGCTTCACATAGTCGAGCAGCCGCTGATAATGGGTGATGAGCAGCACCGCCTTGTCGGGCCGGCGCATGATTGCGTTGATCCCCGCACCCACGATCTTCAATGCGTCGATGTCGAGGCCGCTGTCCGTCTCGTCCAGGATCGCGAGCTTGGGGTCGAGTATGCCCATCTGCACCATCTCGGCCCGCTTCTTCTCTCCGCCCGAAAAGCCGACATTCACCGGGCGCTTCAGCATCTCCATGTCGAGGCCCAGCAGCCCGGCCTTTTCCTTGGCAAGGCGGATGAACTCGCCGCCGTTCAGCTCGGCCTCGCCGCGCGCGCGCTTCTGGCTGTTCAGGCTTTCGCGCAGGAATTGCAGGTTGGAAACGCCGGGGATCTCGACCGGATACTGGAAGCCCAGGAACAGGCCCGCCGCCGCACGCTCGTGCGGTTCCATGTCCAGCAGGTCCGCGCCCTCGAAGGTCGCGCCGCCGCCCGTGACTTCGTAACCCGGCCGGCCGCCCAGCGTATAGGCCAGCGTCGATTTGCCCGCCCCGTTCGGCCCCATGATCGCATGGACCTCGCCCGCGTTGATGGTCAGCGACAGCCCTTTCAGGATCGCCTTGCCGTCGATTTCGTTGGACAGGTTTTCAATCGAAAGCATCACTTACCCCTTGTGCGCGCGCTGGAGCGTCCGCGCGGTCCAGAAAGCCATGTCGCGCACGTCGCCCGGCGCGGGGAACAGTGTGTCGATATGGCGCTTGATCGGCATATAGGGCCACCAGTCGGCCCCCGGCTCGGGCGCGCCCTTTTCCAGCACGCCGGTCACGAACTCCGTCACCGGCCCCATACGAGCGAGGTTAGGCGCCTTCGCCTTGTGGAACGCCTTGTCGGTCTTGAGCTTCTCGGTGAAGGCCGTGTCGCCCTTCTCCAACGCCGCGCGGCATTCCGCCTGATAAGCGTCGAGATCGCCAAAATCCTTGCGCGCCCGCGCCTCCAGCTCTCCCTCTTCCAGCTCATAATCCTCGGTCAGGATGCGGATCGCGGCAGTCCACGCCTGCCCGTTCCCCACATCCTCCGCGAAATCCGCGAGGGCATCCTGAATATCGTCTTCGTCGCTCAAAATTCTAGTCCCTGATCTATTCGTGGCGGGCTCAGCCCACCGATCCTTCGAGAGAAATCCCCAGCAGCTTCTGCGCCTCGACCGCAAACTCCATCGGCAGCTGCTGCAGCACCTCGCGCGCGAAGCCATTCACGATCAGCCCCACCGCCGCTTCCTGGTCCAGCCCGCGCTGCATCGCGTAGAAAAGCTGGTCGTCGGAAATCTTGCTCGTCGTCGCCTCATGCTCGATCTGCGCGCTCGGGTTGCGCACCTCGATATAGGGCACGGTATGCGCGCCGCACTGGTCGCCCAGCAGCAGGCTGTCGCACTGGGTGAAGTTACGCACCCCCTCCGCGCCCGGCGCGACGCGGACGAGACCGCGATAGGTATTGTTCGAACGCCCGGCCGAAATCCCCTTCGACACGATGGTCGAGCGCGACCCCTTGCCGTTGTGGATCATCTTCGTGCCGGTGTCTGCCTGCTGCCTATTGTTCGTCAGCGCGACCGAGTAGAATTCGCCCACGCTATTCTCGCCGTTCAGCACGCAGGACGGATATTTCCAGGTGATCGCGCTCCCGGTCTCCACCTGCGTCCACGAAACCTTGCTGTTGCGCCCCTGGCAAAGCGCCCGCTTGGTCACGAAATTATAGATGCCGCCCTTGCCCTGCTCGTCGCCGGGATACCAGTTCTGGACGGTGGAATATTTGATCTCCGCGTCGTCCAGCGCGACCAGCTCCACGACTGCGGCGTGCAGCTGGTTCTCGTCGCGCATGGGCGCGGTGCAGCCTTCGAGATAGGAGACGTAAGCGCCTTCGTCCGCGACGATCAGCGTCCGCTCGAACTGCCCGGTATTTTCCGCATTTATACGGAAATAGGTGGAAAGCTCCATCGGGCAGCGCACGCCCTTGGGGATGTAGACGAACGTCCCGTCGGAAAAGACCGCGCAGTTCAATGTCGCGAAATAATTGTCGTGCATCGGCACGACCTTGCCCAGCCATTTGCGGATCAGGTCGGGATATTCCTTCACCGCCTCGCTGATGGAACGGAAGATGACGCCTGCTTCCTCCAACTCCTTTCGGAAGGTGGTGGCGACCGAGACGCTGTCGAACACCGCGTCCACCGCGACCTTGCGCGCGCCCTTGACGCCGGCCAGCACTTCCTGCTCGGCGATGGGTATGCCCAGCTTCTGATAGGTGGCGAGGATCTCGGGATCGACCTCGTCCAGGCTGTTCAGCTCCGCCTTCTTCTTGGGCTCCGCATAATAATAGGCGTCCTGATAGTCGATTGGCGGCACGTTGAGCTTCGCCCAGTCCGGCGCGTCCATCTCCTGCCACATGGCGAACGCCTTCAGCCGCCAGTCGAGCAGCCATTGCGGCTCGCCCTTCTTGGCGGAAATGAAGCGGACGGTGTCCTCGTTCAGCCCCTTGGGCGCGAAGTCCTGCTCGATCTGCGACGACCAGCCATGCTCGTAGGTCGAGGCGCGCTGCGCCGCGTCGAAGGCTTCCTGGTTACGCACTGCGGTCACTTCGTCGGTCATGCCATTTCTCTTGCAAGGCTCGCGATGGTCACCCCGGCCAGCGCCGAGCGGATCGCGTTGTTCGCCATATTCATGTGCGGGCGGATGCGGCAATCGGTTTCCAGATTGCAGTCATGCGCCCCCGTCTCGGCGCAGGCCGTCATGGCGATGGGGCCTTCCACCGCTTCCACCACATCCGCCAGCGTGATCGCGGCCGGCGGGCGCGACAGCCGCACGCCGCCGCCCGTCCCCCGGCTCGATTCGAGCAGCCCCGCCGCCGACAGACGGCTCACCAGCTTCTGCGCGGTTGGCAGCGGGATGCCGGTTTCGGCGCTCAGCGTCGTCGCATTCATCCGAACATATTTTTGGGTCGCAGGGTCAAGCCCCGCTCCCGCCCCGCAATGGCGCGCGGCCGCGCTCATCAACACCACGGCATAGTCAGCGAAACTCGACAGGCGCATTGCGAACCATTCTCAAATCAGACCGATTCGATCCGATTGCGCATGTGGTCCCCTTCGTCCCTGGAATCAAGAGCCAATCACGCCGCTCAGGACAGGCGGTTGAGCACGGCGACATCGCCGCCCAGCGACCGACGCAACAGGGTGAGCTGCGCCACGGCGCTCGGCTCGGTCTGCAATTGAAGCGGCGTCAGCCCGATGAAATGCTTGATTTCCCGGATGAAGTGCGACTGGTCGTAGAAGCCGCCCTCGTCGCACAATTGCTGCCAGCTTTCCCCGTCCAGCGCGATCTTGGCCGAACAGCGCAGTGCCCGATATTTGCGCGCCAGCAGCTTGGGGGATGCGCCATAATAGCGGTTGGTCAGCCGGGCGAGCTGGCGCTGCGACAGGCCGGTTTCCTCCGCCAGCACCTCGACCCGCGGCGATCCTTCGCCCATCAGCCATCCGTCCACGGCAGTCAGGAGGTTCAACACCGCCTGTCGCGGCGGGCGGATCAGCCGCTCCAGCTCGCCCCAGCACAGCGCCGCCATCGTTTCGGCATCCTCGCCCATCGCCCGCAGCCGCTCCAGCAGCGTCCGATAAACCTCTCCCCTCGCGCCCATGTCGCATAGCCTGTCCGCCATCTCGCTGGCGTCCCCGCCATGCAGCGCGAGCCAGCCGGCCGGCAGCAGCGACAGGCCCAGGACGCGAGACGGCCGGTCGAGCTGGAACCGGGTCGCGCCCATGGTCGGTCCCAGCAGGCACACCTCGGGCGTCGCCGCCACGCTGCCGTCGTGGAAATAATAGTCGCCGCCGCCCTCCAGCATGAAACGGAGCTGCGGCACGTCCGCCCGTGTGAAATCCGCAAAGCGATCGGCCGACACGGTAAAGAGGTAGAGCGAACCGATATAGGATGTCAGATGTGCCGGAGGCGCGATATAACGGAGCCGGACCGGCCCCTGCGCCGCGTCCACCCGATAGGACAATGGACCCTGTCCGTCCGGCAGCGCGACCCCACCGCCGGGCGTATCCCCGTTAACCATCCCCATTAATCACCCCAGGCCACTATGGGCCAACGCTCACGGCGCGCAAGAGTCCGCAAACAGGGGATTAAAAAAATTTCGCTGGTCGGCGCCCACCAAAAAATGACCCGGCGATCTCTCGCCGGGTCAGGAAAAGGTCTCATCGGCCAAATGGCCTAGAGCCTTCGGGTCGCAAGCGCGCCTTACGCCCGACTCAGGGACATTTTATTGGACGAAACGGACATTTGACGGAGCGGAACGTTAGGGCGGACGCACTTTCTTATAACGAACTGTCAAATCGGCGCGCCTGTGCCTTTTGCGCCACAGTGACTCGACGTTCCTGGTCCGCGCTGGCATAGGCCCGCCATGTCCTACCGTCTGCTTCGCCCGCTGCTCTTTGCACTGGACGCCGAACGCGCGCATCATCTGTCGATCGCGGCGCTGCAATTCCTGCCGACGCCGGCGGCGCTGCCGCACGACCCGATGCTGGAAAGCCGCGTCGCAGGCATCCGCTTTCCGAACCCGGTCGGCCTCGCCGCCGGCTATGACAAGGACGGACGCATCGCGCACAAGATGCACGGCCTGGGCTTCGGCTTCGCGGAGCTTGGCACGCTGACGCCGCTGGCGCAGCCAGGCAACCCGCAACCGCGCCTGTTCCGGCTGGTGGAGGACCGCGCGGTCATCAACCGCTTCGGCTTCAACAATGGCGGGCAGGGCGCCGCGGCGGACCGCATCGCCCGCTACCGCCGACCCAAGGGCAGCGACGGCCCGGTCATCGGCGTCAACATCGGCGCGAACAAGGATGCGACGGCGGCGGGGCGCGGGATCGCCGACTATGTCACCGGCGTCCGGGTGATGGCCCCGCTTGCCGACTATCTCACCGTCAACATCTCCTCCCCCAACACGCCAGGCCTGCGCGCGCTCCAGGGGCGGGCGGCGCTCGACGACCTGCTCGGCGCGGTGATGGCGGCGCGGGGCAGCGACGCGACGCCCATTTTCCTGAAGGTCGCGCCCGACCTTGAACCCGCCGACGTGGAGGATATCGCCGCCGCCTGCCTCGATCATCGGGTCGACGCGCTGATCGTCTCCAACACCACGATCACCCGGCCCCCGCTCCGTTCGCCCCATGCTGGGGAAGCGGGCGGGCTTTCCGGCGCGCCGCTCACCGACCTGTCGCATCAGCGGCTCAGGGATTTCCGCCACCTGCTGGGCGCGCGCCTGCCGCTGATCGGCGTCGGCGGCATTGGCACCGCAGACCAGGCCTATGCCCGCATCCGCGCCGGCGCCTCGCTGGTCCAGCTCTACAGCGCCATGGTCTATGAAGGCCCCTATCTGGCGAAGCGCATCAATGCGGGACTGAAGGCCCTGCTCCAGCGCGACGGCTTCGCCAATGTCGAGCAAGCGGTCGGCATTGACGCCTAAAAGCCCTGTCAAACAGGTTGCAGGGCAGAACCTTTCGGCTATCGTGCCGCCGATGACGTCCCGCTTCCTCGGCCTTCTGGCCCCCTTCGCTCTTGTCGCCTTCCTTCCCCAGCCGGTCGCTGCCCGCGCTCCCGTCTCCCACAACGCCACCGTTTCCGCCGCCGATCCGCGCGCGGCGCAGGCAGGGCAGGAGATATTGCGCAAGGGCGGCAGCGCCACCGACGCCGCCATCGCCATGATGCTGACGCTGGGCGTGGTCGAGCCGCATAACAGCGGCATCGGCGGCGGCGGCTTCATCCTGCATCATGACGGTCGCACCGGCGCGCTCGACACGATCGACGGCCGGGAAACCGCGCCCGCAGCCGCCCGGCCCGACCGGTTCATGAAGGACGGCAAGCCGCTCTCCTTCCGCGACGCCTGGCCCGGCGGCTATTCGGTCGGCGTACCGGGCAATTTGCGCATGGCGTGGGACGCGCACGAGAAGTGGGGCAAGCTCCCCTGGGCGGACCTGTTCCAACCCGCTATCCGTTATGCCGAGGGTGGCTTCCAGCTGGGCGAGCGCACCGCCACCGCTTTGCGCGCCACGCAGAATATCTGGGCCGACTTCCCCGAAATCCAGAAGCTCTTCTGGGTGAACGGCGCGCCGCCGCCGGTCGGCACGACGCTCACAAACCCGCCGCTCGCCGCGCTCTACAAGCGGATCGCCGCCGAAGGACCGGATGCCTTCTACACGGGTGAGAATGCCAAGCTGCTGAGCGCCGCCGTCACCGACGCGCCGAAAAATCCCGTGCCGATGACCGAGGCGGATATCGCCGGTTACAAGGCGATCCCGCGCGCGCCCGTCTGCGGCAAATATCGCGTGTGGAAAATCTGCGGCATGGCCCCTGCATCCGCGGGCGGCATCACCGTTCTCGAAATCCTCGGCATGGTAGAACGCTTTCCGCTCAAGCAATGGGGCAAGGACGATCCGCGCAGCTGGCACGTGATCGCCGAGGCGATGCAGCTCGCCTATGCCGACCGCGACACATGGCTGGGCGACCCCGCCTTCGTATCGGTGCCGGTTAAAGGGCTGACGTCGCCGGCTTATCTGAAGCAACGCTCGGCGCTCATCCGCATCAACAAGGCGCTGAACGACTATAAGCCCGGCACCCCGCCCGGCGCGCAGTCCCGCACCGCCGCCAAGCCGCAGCCGGAGGAAGGCACCAGCCATTTCGTCGCCGTGGACCGCAACGGCGACATCGTCGCCTGGACCTCGACGATCGAAAGCTTCTTCGGCAGCCAGCTGGTCGCGAACGGCGTGATCCTCAACAACGAACTCACCGATTTCAGCTTCACGCCGGAAAGGAACGGCGCACCCGTCGCCAACCGGGTGGAGCCGGGCAAGCGCCCGCTCTCCTCCATGTCGCCGACCATCGTCTATGACGCCAGGGGCGCACCGGTCTTCACCGTAGGCGCAGCGGGTGGCAAGACCATCATCATGCAGGTGGCGAAGGCGCTGATCGCCCATTTCGACTGGGGCCTGTCGGCGCAGGATTCGATCGCCCAGGGCCTCATCTACTTCAACGGCGAGGGCCTTGTCCTCGAACAGGGCACATCGCTCGAAGCGATGAAGGCCCCGCTCGAAAAGCTCGGCCACCGCGTCAGCGTCACCCGCCTCGGCCTCAAGGCCAACGCCGCCGAACGCCTGCCCGACGGCCGCTGGCAGGGCGCAGCCGATCCGCGCAGCCCCGGCGTATCCTTGCAGGAGTAATCGCGACCTCGTCACCCCGGCCCGGAGCCGGGGTTCCGCTTCCTCTCTCGCTCGCAAGGAAGAAAGCGGGATGCCGGGTCAAGCCCGGCATGACGGGAGAGAATAGAATCCGGCTCGCCTCACCGAGCCGCCCTCACCCCTTCAAATCCAGCCCCGCCACATTGAACGTGAACGGCGCGGTCTTTTCCTTCCCGTCCACCACCAAATCGACCTTCAGCGTCTTGGCGCCCTTGATCGCGGCATAGGCGCCCTGCGACGGCGCGATGGTGATGCCATCGTCGTTGGTCGCCATCCGGCCCTGCCATTCCTCCACCTTGCCGCCATCCAGACTGGCCCGCACGCGGCAATCGGACAGGTCGCAGGTGAAGGGCGCGCCGACCAGCTTCACCGTCACGTCTGCCGTGCCGTTCTTGAGCGGCTGGACCAGCAGCACCGAAAAAGTATCGGGCGCGGTCATCGTCTGCACCGTATTGGCGCTGCCGATATAGGCGACCTTCGCGCCCTTCGCGCCGTTGCCCTCGCCGCCTTCATATTTCCACGTCTGGCCGATCTGCTCGCGCTGGGTCGGCCCCTCGTCCTTCTTGCCCGAACAGGCCGCCAGCGCCAGCGCGGCTGCCGCGATCGTCAGGATGGCGCGCATCGCCCGTCTCCTTGCCATTGGTTACGCAAGGACAATGTTCGGCGGCTGGATAGGTTGCCTGTCAGGCGTAGCGTGCGGCGGTCTCGCGAATGAGGGCGATCATGTTGGGAATGCCCTGCGTCCGGTTGGAACTGAGCTGGTTCCTGAGGTCGAAGGGCGCTAGCGCGCCCTCTATGTCGGCGCTGACGATCTCCGCCGGGCTCCTGTCCTGCACCGTCAGCAGGACCAGCGCGATGATCCCCTTGGTGATGGCGGCATTGCTGTCCGCCAGGAAATGCAGCCGCCCCTGCTCCGGCGCGGTCGGATAGACCCACACGGCGGCCGAACAACCCCGCACGAGGGTCGCGTCGGTCTTGAGCGCATCGGGCATCGGCTCCAGCCTGCGCCCCAGGTCGATCAGCAACCGATAGCGGTCGTCCGCGTCCAGAAATTCATATTCGTCCTGCAGGTCGGCGATGGAGGGCAGATCGGTCATGCCCGCCATATAGGGCGCAACGGCCAAGACGGAAGCCGCTTTCGCTCGCCTCGCCCAATGGGCTCCTGCGAACGCAGGAGCCCGGCCCCGCCGCCAGTGCGCTTATCCCACCTTGCAACCTTTGGCCGCCGCCATCCCGCGCAAATAGCCCCGCCGCGCGATGCCCGCGGTCACCGCCGCCTGCAAGCGCCGCTCGGCCGGGGCAGCGCCGCTGATCTCGCGCACCAGGCCGCGGAAGGGGATCAGCGAATTGATCACCGTCTTGCCCACCGCCTCCGCGATCTTGCCGGTGCGGTTCTCGTTCGCTTCCTTACCTACGGTGAAGTCCGCGCCCAGCACCGCGTTCAGCTCCGCCATCGACGCGTTCAGCCCCTTGCACGTCCGCGACCGCGGCGGTGCATAGGGGTTCTCCACCGCCTTCGCCAGCACCGGCGGTATCTCCGCCTTGTCGATGCCGACATCCTTGGCCGGCTGGGTGGCGATCTTGCCCGCCTTGTCGAGCGTATCGTCCCGCCGCCCCTCCTCTTTCTTCTCGTCCTGCTTGTCCTGCGTCTGCCCCTGCGCGGCGGCCGGAAGCAGCAGCATCAGCGACAGCGTGGCGGCGATGGCGATCTTCTTCATGTCATCATTCTCCCTACCCGCCAAACCGCTGGCCGGCACAACGGTTCCCGCTGCGAAACGACCATCTTTGGGGCAGACAGCCCTATGCCGCCGCGCTACCACGGCCTTCCCTTTCAGGAGCCTTCCTTGTCCGAATCCAGCAGCCTGTCCATTGCCTCGCCCGCCCTCTCGGCCAGCATCGCATCCGAAGGCGCGGAACTCTGGTCGCTTGCCGATGCGGAGGGGCGCGACCTCCTGACCGACGCCGATCCGCGCTGGTGGACGGGGCACGCACCTTTGCTCTTTCCCTTCGTCGGCCGGTCACGCGGAGACGTCTATCGCCTCGACGGCCGCGAATATGCCATGCCGCAGCACGGCTTCGCCCGCCGCAAACCCTTCGCCCTCGTCCACCAGTCCGACGCGCAAGTCACCCTCCGCCTGGAAGCCGATGAGGGAACCCGCGCCGTCTATCCCTTCGACTTCCGCCTCGACATGGACTTCGCGCTGGACGGGCCGACGCTCCGCATGACCGCGACGGTCAGCAACATGGGCGAGGCGAAAATGCCTTTCGCCTTCGGCTACCACCCCGCCTTCGCCTGGCCGCTTCCCTATGGCGGCAGCGTGGAGGACCACCGCATCGCCTTCGAGAAATCCGAACCAGCCCCCATTCGGAAGGTCGGCCACGAACCCGGCCTCATCGCGCATGAGACCTTCCCCTCACCGGTCGAAGGCGACACGCTCGCCCCGACCCATGCGATGTTCGAAGGCGACGCCCTCATCTGGGACGACCTCGCCAGCCGATCCCTCACCTGGGGCGTCCCCGGCAAGCCGCATCTCAAAATAGACTTCCCCGACACGCCCTGGCTCGGCCTCTGGCAGAAGCCCGGCGCCCATTATCTGTGCGTCGAACCCTGGGCGGGCATGGCCGATCCGGTCGGCTTCACTGGCGACGTCTGGGACAAGCCCGGCATCATGGCCCTCCTTCCCGGCGACGCCCGCAGCTTCCGCATGGACGTGACGCTGGTTGCGAACTGACCCCTGTTTTTTTCCGTCATTCCCGCGTAGGCGGGAATCCATCTCCTCACGCCGCCTCCTGACACAAGGTCAGGAGATGGTTCCCCGCCCGCGCGGGGATGACGCCATAGAATGACCGTTTAGATGACCATCCCCTCCCGCCGCACCTTCGCCATCATCTCGCACCCGGACGCTGGCAAGACCACGCTCACCGAAAAGCTGCTGCTGGAAGGCGGCGCGATCCACCTCGCCGGCGAAGTGAAGGCGCGCGGTGCGAACCGCCGCGCCCGTTCCGACTGGATGAAGATCGAGCAGCAGCGCGGCATCTCCGTCACCTCCTCGGTCATGACGTTCGAGCGCACGCGCGACGGTGAGACGATCACCTTCAACCTGCTCGACACGCCGGGGCACGAGGATTTCAGCGAGGACACCTATCGCACCCTCACCGCCGTCGATTCGGCCGTCATGGTCATCGACGCGGCCAAGGGCATCGAGCCGCAGACCCGCAAGCTGTTCGAGGTCTGCCGCCTGCGCAACGTCCCCATCATCACCTTCGTCAACAAGGTTGATCGCGAGGGCCGCGAAATCTTCGGCCTTCTGGACGAAGTCGCCGACCAGCTCCAGCTCGACGTCTGCCCGATGAGCTGGCCCGCCGGCATGGGCGGCGAGTTCGAGGGCATCTATGATTTCGCCACGAACCGCCTGCGCCAGCCCACCGGCCCCTCGCGCGAGTTCGAAGGCAAGGAAGCGCATGTCTCCGGCCTGGACGACCCGAAGCTGGCCGACCTCCTCTCGGATCAAGCGCTCGAACGGCTCCGCGAGGAAGCCGAACTCGCCCAGGGCGGCTATGCCGAATTCGACCTCGCCCGCTATCGCGACGGCGACCTGACGCCGGTCTATTTCGGCTCGGCGCTGAAGCTCTTCGGCGTCACCGAACTGATCGACGCGCTGGCCGCTCATGCCCCGCCGCCGCGCGCCCAGCCGGCCGAACCCGCCGCCGTCGAACCCGACCAAAGCGAAGTCACTGGCTTCATCTTCAAGGTGCAGGCGAACATGGACCCGATGCACCGCGACCGCATCGCCTTCATGCGCCTCGTCTCGGGCAAGTTCCGCCGCGGCATGAAGCTCACGCCCTCAGGCTCGGGCAAGCCGCTCGCGGTCCACTCGCCGATCCTCTTCTTCGCGCAGGATCGCGAACTCGCTGACGAAGCCTTCCCCGGCGACATCATCGGCATCCCCAATCATGGCGCGCTGCGCGTGGGCGACACGCTGAGCGAGAAACCGGGCCTGCGTTTCACCGGCCTTCCCAATTTCGCACCGGAAATCCTGCGCCGCGTGGCGCTCAAAGACCCGACCAAGACCAAGCAGCTCCGCAAGGCGCTGGACGACCTTAGCGAAGAAGGCGTCATCCAGGTCTTCTACCCCGAAATCGGCAGCCAGTGGATCGTCGGCGTGGTGGGGCAACTCCAGCTTGAAGTGCTGATCTCCCGCCTCGAAGCCGAATATAAGGTCGCCGCCGGTCTCGAACCCTCCCCCTTCGACACCGCCCGCTGGATCAGCGGGGACGATGCCGCGATCAAGGATCTGGTCGCCTATAACGGCGCGAACATGGCAAAGGACCGCGACGGCAACCTCGTCTTCATGGCCCGCAGCGCCTGGGACATCGGCTACCAGCAGGAACGCCACCCCAAGGTGAAGTTCAGCGCCACGCGAGAGCGGTAGCGCGCCTAAGCCCAGAAGGTCGCCAGCCGCCTGACCCACTCCTGCGCCGCCGCGTGGTCCGGCGCTTCATTGGCGTCGCCATAGCCGAACCATTCGTCTTGCCCGACCTCCTGCACGACGATCCCGTCACGCCGCGCCAGCATTGAGAGCGACCCGTAATAGACGCCGTAGGTGACGCCCGCCTGCGGGATCAGCCAGGCGATCTGGCCGCGCACCGGCACGATGCTCTCGTCGCGCCAAAGGGCACGCGCGCCATAGCCGGTGCAATGGATGATCGCCGGCTGCTTCAGCTTCGTGACGTCACCCGGCGCATGGAATTCCATCGGCACGATCCTCCCGTCGGCGATGAGAAAATCGGTCGTAAGCTGGCGCATCAGATCGGCGACGTTGAAGGTCAGCGAACTGTTGCGCCGCGCATAGGCCGGCCGAAAGGGATGCGTGCCCGGCGCCAGATCGACGCTGCGCGGCATGATGTCGGCAAGCCGGCTTTCCAGATGGAGGAAATCGTCTGTCCTCTCCGCTCCCGTAACGGCCGCGCGCCGTGGGCCGAAAGGCGTATCGGACAGCATGTAGCGATCTGTCCATTCGACCGGATCGCCGGGCATCCCCAACAGGCTCTGGAAATAGGAAAAGGAGGCGCGCGCCATCCTCTCCCACCGATCGCCGAAGCCCGGATCGACCGCCTTCTCCATCGCGACCCGGCTGTCGGGCGACCAGGTGCCGGTCGCGCGCGCGGACCGGACGAAGGGGAATTGCTCCTTCGCATAGATGGTGACGCGCGCGCCCGCGCGCTGCGCCGTCAGCGCCGCCGTCAGCCCCAGCGCTCCCGCCCCGATCACCGCTACGTCGCGCACTCCGTCCGCCAGCGCCAGCGCGACCGCCACCTCCGCCGATCCCCAGCTCAGCGACCAGCCGCTGCCGCCATGGCCGTAATTATGGACGACGCGCTTGCGGCCGACCTGCTCCACCTCGATGCGTGGCCCTGCAGCGCGGAAGGGCCGCAGGCAGACGGTAGTACGGAAGATGCGGTCGGGCGTCGCGCGCACCGGTTCCACGCCAGCAAAGGGATCGAAGGCCGCGCCCGCCCTGGCCGAAAGGGGCAGCGCCGCCGCCAGCCCCGTGGCCCTGCTCATAAATGCCCGTCTGTCCATCCGCGCCTCCCGGTCCGTCTGCCCTCTCCAACGAAGCAGACCGTCGGGACCGCAATCTCACTGCGCCACCCAGTCCTTCCGCAGCGCCTTGCCCGCCAGCGCCATGAACAGCCCCGCAAGCAGGTAGAATCCCAGCGCCGCGACGATCGCATAGCGCAGCGCCTCCGTCCCGAACTGCGGCGTCAGCGCGTCCGACAGGCTGCCCACCGCCCAGCTGCCAAGGCCGAGGCCCACGAGATTGTTGATGAGCAGGAAGCTCGCCGCCGCGCTCGCCCGCATATGCGCGGGCACCAGATGCTGCACGGCGGTCAGCACCGGCCCCAGCCATACATAGACCAAAGCCTGCGGGATCAGGAAGAGGAGGAAGGCGGCGGTAACGCTGGAGGACAGCACGCCCACGACGAACAGCGGCATGCCCACCACATAGCTGACTGCCGGCACCCAGGCATACCAGGCCCTGTCGCCATTCCCCATCCGGTCGCCCAGCCATCCGCCCAGCAGCACCCCCGCCACCCCGCCGATCAGCAGCAGCCCGCCCAGAAACTGCCCCGCGCCGACGAGATCGAGGGCGAAGCTGCGCATGAGCAGGCTCGGCAGCCAGAAGGCCACGCCATAGCCGCACATCGAACTACATGCCGCGCCTACGGCAAGCAGCCAGAAGCTGCGCTTGGCCGCCAATATGCCGAACACGGCAGAGACCGGCACCGCATCCTTCGCCTGCGCCGGCCGCGCCGGCTCCCGCACCACCAGGCGGAAGATCGGCGCGATAAAGAGGCCCATCAGCCCCACAGCGATGAAGGCCGTCCGCCACTCCACCGTCTGTGCGATATAGCCGCCCAGCAGCACGCCGCCCGCCGATCCCAGCGGGATGCCCAGTGAATAGACCGATAGCGCCCGCGCCCGCTGGTGCGCCGGGAAATAGTCGGAAATGACGGCATAGGAAGGCGCGACGCCGCCTGCCTCGCCCACGCCCACGCCGATGCGGCACAGGAACAGTTGCACGAAGCTGCCCGCCATCCCGCACAGGGCGGTGAAGCCGCTCCACACGGCGAGGCTGACGGTGATCACCCATGTCCGGCTGGTCCGGTCCGCGAGCAGCGCCAACGGGATCGCCAGCGTCGAATAGAGAAGCGCAAAGGCGATCCCGCCCAGCGCGCCGAGCTGCGTATCGCTCAGCCCCAGTTCCGCCTTGATCGGCCCGGCCAGGATGCCCAGGATCTGCCGGTCGAGAAAGTTGAACGTATAGACGAGCAACAGCATCGCGAGCACGATGGCGCGGTAGCGGGGGGAAGCGGTCCTGTCGGTCATGCGGCCTCGTACATGCCCGCCCGCCCTGGGCCAATGCCGGGGCGGGAGCAGCGCATCAGAATTTGAGCGTCCCCGTCACGAACACCTGCCGGGGGTTGCCGTAGAACGCCGTCAGCGTCCCCTCGCGCCCAAGCGAAGGCGTCGGGAATCCGGCGGCATTGTTGATGATCGCGCCCGTCACCGGGTTGGCCGCGACGAAGGTATAGCCCGACGTCTTATATTCCTTGTCCAGGATGTTCTTGCCATGGACGCCCAGCGACCAGCGGTCATTGGGCGCGGTATAGACGATGCTGGCATCCCACAGCGCATAGCCCTTCTGGTCGATATAGGGGTTGGGGATCTCGAACTGGTAGGTCTTCGACCGCCACGATACGGTCGTCCCGGCGTAGAGGCTGCCCTCGCCCACCGGCGTCGAGTAGGAGAGCGTGCCGCTCGCCGTCCATTTGGGCGTATTCTGCACCTTGCGGAACGCGGCCACATCGGTCGGCACGCTGGCGATGTTGGCGATATATTCGCGATACTCGGCATCGATATAGCCGATCGCGGTCTGGAGGCTGAGCCGGTCGCCCGGCGTCATCATGTCGCGGCCAAGGCGCGCGTTGCTCTCGAACTCCAGCCCCTTGAACCGCGCCTTGCCTGCGTTGGACACGACGCCGCAGAAGGACGGGATCGGGCGCGGCGGCGTGCCGCCGATCACGGTGCAGGCGACGGACCCCGGAATCTGCACATCCTTGTAATCGGCATAGAATCCCGCCAGCGCCACATAGAGCGCCCCGTCCATCAGATTGCCTTTGTAGCCGACCTCGTAGCTGTCCACCTCTTCGGGGCGGAAGGCCAGGAAGGACGCGACCTCGCTATCCTGCCGCACGCCGTCGCCGTTCAGGTCCGGCGCGTTGGTGCCCACCCCGCGCGGATCGAAGCCGCCGCCCTTGAAGCCCTTGGAATAGCTCGCGTAGAGATTATGGTCAGGCGTCGGCTTGTAGCTGACGGACACACGCGGCGTGAATTTCCTGTACTTGGCGCTGCCCCGGAAATCGGTGCTGGGCGCGCCGAAGGGCAGGCCCGCACCGCCGAACACCGGCGACCCGCCGCCCAGGTAATTCTGGCGTAGGATATCCGCTGTCCGTTCGTCCCAGGTATAGCGGCCGCCCGCCGACAGGCTGAGCTGCGGACTGAAATCATAGGTGAAATCGCCGAAGATCGCGTAGGTTTCCGTGTCCACATTCGCCTGGGTGAAGGCGGTGAGGCCATTGAGCGTCGTGAAGATGCGCGTGTCGAACTGCGTGTCGGCGCTCGCGTCCAGATAATAGAAGCCGATCATGCCCTTCAATGGCCCGGCATCCACCTGCACCTGCACTTCCTGGCTCAGCTGCTCGTTGCGGTAGAAGGCCGGCACGTCGACATCGACCGCAGGCAGGGCGTCGAAATCGATCGGCGACGCGCTGTCGTCCTTGCGCCAGGCGCTGATCGACTTGAGGGTGAAGGTGTCGTTCAATTCCGCCGTGATGTTCATCGACAGGCCGTAGGACTTCACCTCCTGCCGCGGGTCGCGCAGCCCGCCGCGCGTGTCGAACACATCGCTCAGCACCGGCGCGCCCGAAGCCTGTCCCGGGATCAGGCGATGGCCGCCGCGCGCGTTGCTCTTGTCCTTGGTATAATCGCCGGTGATGCGCATCAGCACCGGCTCGCCATAGCCGCCCATCTCGAAGGTCGCGCGCCCGGCCCAGATATCCTTGTTGTAATTGTCCTCGCCGGTGGTGAGGTTCTTGCCGAACCCGCCGCGCGACAGGCGGGCCAGCGCGCCGCCGACCCGGATCAGGTCGCCGATCGGGGCGGACGCGCTGACGATCCCGTCCGCCTGGTCGTAGCTGCCATAGGTGCCCTTCAGCTTCAGCGAAAAATCCTGCGGCAGCATCTTCGTCACATATTTGACCGCGCCGCCGATCGTGTTGCGGCCATAGAGCGTGCCCTGCGGCCCGCGCAGCACCTCGATCCGCTCCACATCATAAATGTCGAGCAGCGCGCCCTGCGGCCGGTTGAGATAGACATCGTCCAGATAGATGCCGACGCCCTGTTCGAAGCCCGACACCGGATCCTGCTGCCCCACGCCGCGAATGAAGGCGGTGAGCGTGGAGTTGGTCCCGCGCGACGCCTCCAGCGTGGTGTTGGGCGTGACGTTCGCCAGGTCGGTGATGTCGACCGCGCCGCCTCGCTCCAGCGCCTCGCCCGAAAAGGCGCTGACGGCGATCGGCACGCTCACCAGAGTCTCCTCACGCCGGCGAGCCGTGACGACGATCGTTCCGCCGTCGTCATCGGCGGCCGCCTGCGGCGTGCTGTCCTGCGCGAAGGCAGGCGCGGCCATCATGCCGCCCCAGGCGGCGGAGGCAAGAGCGAGGGTGCGAATGGTGTGACGAGCCTTCATCGGATCGGTCCTCTCCTGAAAAATCCCGCGTCCGGTCTGCCGGATCGCCTCGGTTGCCCTATTCGATAATGAAAGTTGAACCGGGTTTCAACTTGAAATAAGAGAGCGCGTGACGACGGCGCAGGAACGCTGCAAGAAGAACACAGCATCAGGGAGTGGAGATGGCCGACGCGCCGCCCGACAAGGACGACAAGACCCCCCGCACCGCGCGGGGCGAACGAACCCGCCGCGCGTTGCTGTCGGCGGCCGCGCAGGAATTTGGCGAGAAGGGCTTTCACGAAGGGTCGATCAGCGGCATCACCCGCCGGGCAGGCTGCGCGCTGGGCAGCTTCTACACTTATTTCGCCAGCAAGGATGACATCTTCCGCGCGCTCGTCAACGATATGTCAGGCCAGGTGCGCGACTATGTCTCGCCCCGCATCGCCGCCGCGCGCGACGGGGTGGAGGCGGAACGGATCGGCCTGCTGAGCTTCCTGGAGTTCGCCCGCGCGCACAAGGAAATCTACCGAATCATCGACGAGGCCGAGTTCGTGGATCAGGCCGCCTATCGCGCCCATTATGAAAACACCGCCGCGCGCATGACCGTGCGCCTTTCGAAGGCGGCCGAGCGCGGCGAGATCGCCCCCGATGTGGAGGAGGTCCATGCCTGGGCGATTATGGGGATGAACGTGTTTCTGGGCCTGCGTTATGGCGTATGGGACGACAGCCGCCCCGCCGAAGAGATCGCCCGCATCGCCAACACGCTGATCGAACGGGGCATCGGCAGGCGCTGACCGGCCTCCGCGCATCCAAAGCGCCCCCCTTGGCGATGGCTATTGGTTGGACAATCCATTCACAACCAATTCAACCGGCACGCGTTAGACGCTCCATAACATATCTAAGGAGACAGGCGATGACGGGCATCCGACATCGGTTACTGGGCATGATCGGCCTTGCCGGGGCGCTGGCGCTGGGCGGCTGCTACGATGACGGCTATGGCTATGGCGGCGTGAGCGTCGGCAGCGGCTATTATGGCGGCGGCTATTATGATCCCTATTGGGACGGCGGCTATTATCCCGGCGGCTATGGCTGGTATGACGGCTTCTATTATCCGGGCAACGGCTATTATGTCTACGACCGGGGCGGTCGTCGCCAGCGCTGGTCCGCCGCGCAGCGCCGCTATTGGGAAAGCCGTCGCGGCGGCCGGCCCGGCAACTGGCAGGGGCGGCCCCCTCGTGGCCCCGATGGCAATTGGCAGGGCCGCCCACCGCGCGGCCCGGATGGCAACTGGCAGGGCCGCCCGCCGCGCGGCCCGGATGGCAACTGGCAGGGCCGCCCGCCGCGCGGTCCCGATGGCAACTGGCAGGGCCGCCCGCCGCGCGGCCCGGATGGCAACTGGCAGGGTCGCCCGCCCCGTGGCCCGAACGGCACGCCCGGCACCGGGCGCTGGCAGGGCAATGGCGCCCCGCGTCCCGACATGCAGCCGGGCTTGACCACGCCGCAGCAGCCGCGCCCGCAGATCGGCCAGCCCAGGCCGCAGCGCGACTGGGGCTCCCGCCCGACGCGGCGTTTCGGCGCCGACCGGCCCACACGCGGCGGCATCGGCCGTGACGCAGCGCCCAGGGTCCAGCCCAACTGATGCGGTGGTCGGCCAGGACCGCCTTGATGCTGCCCCTCCTGTTCGTCGCCGCCTGCGACGGGCGGGAGGAGAGCGCGATCGACAATCTTGCCAACGGCGCCAACCAGACCCAGGTCGAAAACAACGTCCGGGCCGAAGCGATGGCGCTGATGGAACCGCTGAACCCGCCAGCGCCCGGCACGCCCGGCGGCCTGCCGATCGACCCCGAACCCATCGCGGAAGGTTCGATCGACCCGGAAAGCGCGCAGGGCGCGGCGCAGGTCGTGCAGGGCTATTACGGCCTGCTAGAGGAACGGCGCTTCATCGACGCGCAGGACATGTGGAATCAATCGGGCGCGATCGGGGCGCAGGATGACGCCCATTTCGAGGCGCGCTTCCGCGGTTTCAGCGAAATCCACGCCAATGTCGGCGCGCCGGCCGATCCCGAGGGCGCTGCGGGTTCGGTCTATGTGACGGTGCCGGTGCAGGTCTATGGCCGGATCGCCGCCAACGGCAAACCCTTTTCAACCCTGCGCCAGGTGACGCTCCGCCGCGTCAACGACGTGCCGGGCGCGACCGCCGAACAGCGCCGCTGGCATATTGAAAGCATCGGCCCCTACACGCCGCCCGAAACGCCCGCCGCCGACAATGGAGCGGAACCGGCGCGCGCCATTTCCATGACGGACGGCATGGCGGGCAAGAAGAAGCCCTAGGGTTTCACCCCTGTCGTCACCCCGGGGCGAACCCGGGGCGACGGAGGAGAAATTCGTCAGGCGACGGTCGCCTTGACGATCTTGCCCGGCGTGCGCGGCGGCTCGCCCTTGGGCAGCGCGTCGACATGCTCCATGCCCGATGTCACCTCGCCCCAGACGGTATATTGCCCGTCGAGGAACGTCGCATCGTCGAAGCAGATGAAGAACTGGCTGTTGGCGCTGTTGGGGTTGCTGGCGCGCGCCATGGAGCAGACGCCGCGCACATGCGGTTCGCGGCTGAATTCGGCCTTCAGGTCCGGCTTGTCCGGGTGGCCACCCATGCCGGTGCCGGTCGGATCGCCGCCCTGCGCCATGAAGCCGGGGATCACGCGGTGGAACACGACGCCGTCGTAAAAGCCTTCCTTGGCATTTTCCACGATGCGCGCGACATGGCCGGGCGCCAGGTCGGGGCGCAGCTTGATGACGACGTCGCCGCCGCTGTCGAGGGTAAGGGTAAGCGTGTCGTCGGCCATGAAAAATCCTCTCTGTGCCGGGGAAGGGGTGGGTCGTGCCCATATAAAGGCTTAAGACGGGGATGGAAGCGCTGACTGCCCATTGCTTTTCCGATGGGCTTGGGCGAAAGCGGCGGAATGTTACAGGAACCGGACAGTAGGGGGCGCGATGAGCGAGCGCGGCGACGTCGTCGACCCCTTCGGCCATGGGGACGACACTGACGACATTATGATCGAGGCGGCCGAGGCCAGCCACGATGAGGACGATCGGCTGAAGCCCGAATTTCTGACCGCCGTGCTCGCCGCGGTGGAGGAAGGCGACAGCGAAAAGGCGCGCGACCTCGTTTCGCCGCTCCACCCCGCCGACATCGCCGACCTGCTGGAACTGATCCCGTCCGAACGCCGGGCGGACGTCGCGGCGGCGCTGGGCGACCTCGTCGGCGCGGAGGTGATCTCCGAACTCAACGACTATGTCCGCGACGACCTGATCGGCGCGCTCGCGCCCGAACAGCTGGCCGAATTCGCCGCCGAACTCGACACCGACGACGCCGTCGCCATCATCGAGGATATGGAGGAGGCAGACCAGCAGGCCGTCCTCGATGCGATGGAGCCGGAAGACCGGGCCGCCATCGAAAGCGCGCTCGCCTATCCGGAGGAATCCGCCGGCCGCCTGATGCAGCGCGACCTGGTCGCCGTGCCCGAGCATATGACGGTCGGCCAGGTGATCGACTATCTGCGCGACAATGACGACCTGACCCGCGACTTCTGGGAAATCTACATCGTCGATGCGGCGCACCGGCCGGTCGGCTATTCCCAGCTCAGCTGGATACTGACCTGCCCGCGCGGCGTCGCCATGGCCGACCTCATGAAGCGGGAGCAGACGCTGATCCCGGTCGATATGGATCAGGAGGAGGTGGCGCTCCGCTTTCAGAAATATGCGCTGATCTCCGCCGCCGTGGTCGATCGCGCCGGCCGGCTCGTCGGCATGATCACGGTGGACGACGTCGTCCACATCATCTCCGAGGAAGCGGGCGAGGACATCCTTCGCCTGTCGGGCGCGGGCGAAGGCGACATCAACCAGCCGGTGCTGCTGACCGTGCGGACCCGTCTTGTATGGCTGGTGGTCAATCTCGGCACGGCGATGATCGCGGCGTCCGTCGTCGGCCTCTTCGAACGGACGATCGAGCATCTGGCGCTGCTTGCCGCGCTGATGGGGATCGTGTCGGGCATGGGCGGCAATGCAGGAACGCAGACGCTCGCCGTCATGGTGCGCGCCATCGCCACCAATCAGGTGACCGGGTCGAACACTTGGCGGATGATCGGACGAGAATTCCGCATCGCGGCGACGAACGGCGCCGCGCTCGGGACGCTGATCGGGATCGGCTCCTATCTCATTTACGGCCAGCTGGGGCTGTCGCTGGTGTTCGCCACCGCCATCCTCATCAACAATCTGGTAGCGGGGCTGGCCGGCGTGCTGATCCCGGTGACGCTCGACCGCAACAATGTCGATCCGGCGGTCGCGTCGGCGGTGTTCGTCACGATGATGACCGACTCGATGGGCTTTCTCACCTTTCTCGGCCTAGCCACCATCTTCCTCACCTGACATATTGACGCCTGCGGCCGCCCTCCCATCTAGTCTGCCATGCCGCTGCACATGACCAAGATCGCCTTCGGCGCGGAAAGCCCCGCTACGCTGCGCGCCTGGCTCGAAAGCCAGCCGGGGGAGGCACGCACGTCGACCCGTTACCTGCCCAAGCGCGTCGCGGACATGGCGGGCGGCTCGCTCTTCTGGATCCACCAGCACCGCATCGTCGGCCGCAGCCCGATCATCGGCTTCGAGGAAACCGGCACCGGCCGCCACTGGATCCGGCTGGAGCCGCGCCTTATCGCGGTGCGCTCCACCCCCAAGCGCGCGCATCAGGGCTGGCGCTATCTGGAGGACGCCGACGCGCCGCCCGACCTTGGCACCGGGGAATCCGACGATCTCGACGCCATGCCGCCTGCGATGCTGGGCGAACTGGCGCGCCTCGGCCTCGTCTAAACCAACCTTCGTCACCCCGGCCGTAGAGCCGGGGTCCCGCTTTACTTGAGAAGAGTAGCGGGACCCCGGATCAAGTCCGGGGTGACGAGAATGATGGCATTAAACCTACCCACTATTCCGCAGCGCCGTCGCGATCGCGTTGATCGACAGCTCGATGCCTTCCTTGATCCGCGCATCCTCCTCGCCCGCGCGATGGCGCTTGAGCAGCTCCACCTGCAACAGGTTCAGCGGCTCGATATAGGGCAGCCGCAGCCGGATCGACGAGTCCAGCGCCGGGCTCTTCTCCAACAGCCGCGACTGGCCCGTCGCCGCCAGCAGCCCGTCATGCGTGCGCGCCCATCCGTCGCGGATACGCCCGAAAATCTCGTCCGCCTTCGCCTGATCCTCCACCAGCGGCAGGTAGCGCGCGGCGATGCCCAGATCCGATTTCGCCAGCACCATCTCCAGGTTGGCGAGCGCGGATTTCAGGAACGCCCAATGCTGCGCCATGTCGGCCAGCAGCGCCTTGTCCTCGAACGCGGTCAGCGCATGGCCCACGCCATACCAGCCCGGCAGCATCACCCGCGCCTGCGCCCAGCTGAACACCCATGGAATGGCGCGCAGATCCTCGATCGCATTGCTCTTGGTCCGGCTCGCCGGCCGCGACCCGATCTTCAGGCCCGCAATCTCCTGTATGGGGGTCAGCTGGCGGAAGAATTCCTTGAACCCCTCGGTCCCGTAGACGAGGTCGCGATAGGCGGCAAAGGCGCTTTTCGACAGCGCATCCATCGCCCCGCCAAAGCGCTCGGCGTCGCGCGCCGATATCGGGTCCGGCTCCAGGCTGGCGAGCAAAGTGGCGCTGGTCATCGCCTCCAAATTGGTCATGGCGACGTCGCGCGTGCCGAACTTGGCGGCGATCACCTCCCCCTGTTCGGTGATGCGGATGCGCCCCTGCACGCTGCCCCTGGGCTGCGCCTGGATCGCCTTGAACGCCGATCCGCCGCCCCGGCCCACCGCGCCGCCGCGCCCGTGGAACAGCTGCATCGCCGCTCCCGCCTCGGCGAACACCGGCTCCAGCGCCTGACTCGCCCTGTAGAGGCTCCAGGTCGACGTGATGTAACCGCCATCCTTGTTGCTGTCGGAATAGCCGATCATCACTTCCTGATGGCCGCGGACCTTCACCACCCCGGCAATCTCGGGCAGGCCGAAATAGGCGGTCATGATGCCGGGCGCGGCCTCCAGGTCGGCGATCGTCTCGAACAGCGGGATCGCCATGACGGCGGCCTGCGGCGGCGCGCCATCCACTCCCGCGCGCCACAGCCCCGCTTCCTTCAACAGGATGTTGACCTCCAGCAGGTCGGACACGCTTTCCGCCTTGGAGATGATGTAGTGCGTGATGCAGGCTGGGCCGTAAGTGCGATGCGCCTGCGCCGCCGCATGGACGATCGCCAGTTCCGACGCCGTCTCATCGCTATAGTCGGAGAAGGGCGCGCCCAGCGGCCGGTTGTTCGCCAGCTCGCGCCGCAGCAGCGCGATGCGCGCATATTCATCGAGCGCCAGATAGTCGCTTTCCACCCCCGCCTGTTTCAGCAGCTCGGCCACCACCCGCTCATGCACCGCGCTGTTCTGCCGCATGTCCAGCGTGGCGAGGTGAAAGCCGAACGTCTCGACCGCGCGAATGAGCCGCCCCAGCGCTCCGCCGGTCGCCAGCGCGCCGTCGCCCTCGCTCGCCAGCCCCTGCGCCACCGTGACGAGGTCGCGGCGCAGCTCCTGCGGGCTGCCATAGGCCTCGCCCTTGAGGCTCGCCGGCCGCGCCGGCTGCGTGGCCGTCAGCGCAGTGCAGGTCGCCGCCAGCCGCGCATAGATGCCGCTGATCGCCCGCCGATAGGGCTCGTCTCTTCGGCTGGGCGACACGTCGCCGCTCGCCTCGGCCAGGTCCAGCACCGCCTGCGGCACATGGGCCAGTTCGGTGGACAGCGACAGTTCCGCCCCCAGCGCGTGCAGCGCATCGAGATAATAGGCGATGGCCGCGCCGCATCCCTTCTTCAGCGCCAGTTCCAGCTGCTCGGCCTGGACGAAGGGATTGCCGTCCCGGTCGCCGCCGATCCAGTTGCCCACGCGCAGGAAGCTTTGCGGCCGGGCGCCCAGCACCCGCTCCCACCGCGCGTAGAGCGCCGGCAGCACCGGCAGGAAGATGTCGCGGAAATAGGCGAGCACATTCTCGATCTCGTCCGCGACGAACAGCTTTTCCCGCCGCAACGGGCGCGTCTGCCACAGCAGGGCGATCTGGCGGAAGATCGCCTCGTCCAGTTGCTCGCCTTCGTCCGTCTCGGCCCGACCCGCATCCTTGAGCAGCATCAGCTCGGCGATGCGGTTCTTGTGGTCGATCATGCTCTTGCGCCGCACCTCGGTCGGGTGGGCGGTCATCACCGGCACGATCAGCGCGTTGGACAGCAGGTCCAGCACCGCCCCGCGCCCGACGCCCTCCGCTTCCAGACGTTCGATCGCGGACGCCACATCCGCGCCCGGCTCGGCCGCCACGCCCTGCCGGTCCTCGGCCAGGTTGGCGAGCATCGAAAACAGCATGAATCCGCGCGTGAAGGCCAGCGTATCGTCCAGGCTCAGCGCCTCCAGCCCCGTATCCGTCAGGTCCGCGCCCTGCACCCCGCGCGCCCGGTCGACTGAGGCCGATCGGATATATTCGGTCTGCTTGTACAGCTTCTCCCCGCCATAGGCCCGGATGACGTCGCCCAGCAGCCGCCCGAGATAGCGGATGTCGGGGTTTTGCGTGATCGCCGGAGCGGACGGATTGGATGCCAGAGTCGCCATGGTGCCAATGCTGCACCGCAGCAACAGGACGGTCAAGTGAAAGGCTCTCCGGGCACCGGCCCTTTCCTAACCGCCGGGCCTCTGATCTAGCTGAATGCATGTCGATCGTGCGCACTTTCCTTGGCTGTGGGCCGTGACCCTGGTGGCGCGCAACCGTGACCCTGCTGTCGCGTCCTCATGGCTTGACCGCGCCCTCGGCATGACCCTGGGGACGCGCATCTGGCGCGCCGCAAGCGCGTCTCGCCCGTTTTTCGGCGGATTCGCGTCGGCCCATTGCCACGACGGTGTGAACTTCGGCCCCGTGACCCAACTGTCGCCTGTCGATGGCCCCCCCGCCCTTGCGCTCCGCGCCCTGCCGCGCCAAAAGCCACCTCGTGACCGCCAGCATCAGCATAGGAACCGACAGCCACGGCAAGGACGTGACTGTAGACGTGGAGGAATTGCTCGCCACCCGCCTGCTCGTTCAGGGCAATTCGGGATCGGGCAAGTCGCACCTGCTGCGCCGCCTGCTGGAGGAAAGCGCCGCCATGGTGCAGCAGGTGGTGATCGATCCGGAGGGCGATTTCGTCACGCTGGCGGACGAATATGGCCATGTCGTCATCGACGCGGGCGACCATAATGAGCGCGACATCATCCGCATGGCGAGCCGAATCCGCGAACATCGCGCTTCGGTGGTGCTCAGCCTCGACGCGCTGGAACTCGAAGCGCAGATGAAATGCGCCGCGACCTTCCTATCGACCCTTTTCGACGCGCCGCGCGATCATTGGTATCCCGCGCTCGTCGTGGTGGACGAAGCGCAGATGTTCGCGCCCGTGGCCGCCGGCGAAGTGTCGGACGAGGCGCGCCGGCTCTCCCTCGCCGCCATGACCAACCTCATGTGTCGGGGCCGCAAGCGCGGCCTTGCCGGGGTCATCGCCACCCAGCGGCTCGCCAAGCTGGCCAAGAATGTCGCGGCCGAAGCCTCAAACTTCCTCATGGGCCGCACCTTCCTCGACATCGACATGGCGCGCGCGGCCGACCTGCTCGGCATGGAGCGGCGGCAGGCCGAACAGATCCGCGATCTCGAACGCGGCCGCTTCTTGGGCCTTGGTCCCGCCATCGCCCGCCGGCCGGTCAATGTGAAGATCGGCGCGGTGAAAACCGGCACGCGCGGCGGATCGCACAAGCTGATGCCGCCGCCCGTCACCAGCGGCGAGGATTTTCAGGAACTGCTCTTCGCAAGGCAAGAGGAGGACGCGCCTCCTCCCCCGCCCCGCGCCGATCCGCCGCCGCGCCCTGCCGAGGACATCATGCGCCAGCTGGCCGACGCGCCGCAGGCGAAACCCGCCGCGCCGGAACTCGACTTCGGGCAGAACGAACCCATCGTGATCGCCGTTCTGGAGGAGATCGTCGCCGATCTGGGCGACGCTGCGCCGTCGGTCGCCAGCCTCTATCAGGATTTCGGCGTCCGCTGCCGGATGCGCGGCCTCAGACAATCGCCGCTCGACTTGCCCGCCTTTCGCAAGCGCTTCGCCATGGCGCAGGCGGGCATGGCCGACGCCGACGATCCCCGCTGGCAGGACGCGATTTCCGCGGCCGCCCCCGTGCCGGAGGATATGCTCGCCCCCTTCCTCCTCATCGCCCGCGCCGCGCTCGACGGCCGGCCCTGCCCCGACGACGCGGCGCTCGCCCGCGCCTATGGGACCAGCTCGCCCGGCCGCGTCCGCCGCCTCATCGACTATATGGAGAAGCTGGGCGTCATCGTCGCCCGCACCGACTTCTCAGGGAAACGCTCGATCGGCGTCCCCGGCCTCGGCCTCTCGACCGCCGCAGCGGAAGGGTGAAGGTGAACCAGCCCTCCATCCTCTTCGTCTGCCTCGGCAATATCTGCCGCTCACCCCTTGCCGAAGCGGCGCTGCGGGTGGAGGCGGATCGGGCCGGCCTCGCCCTCACCGTCGATTCCGCCGGCACCGGCGACTGGCATGTCGACTGCCCACCCGATCCCCGCGCCCAGCGGCAGGCGTTGAGTGCCGGCATCGACATCTCCCACTATCGCGGGCGGCAGGTGAGCGCCGACGATTTCCGCCGCTTCACCCACATCTACGCGCTAGACGCCGACAATCTGCGCAACCTGCGCCGCCTCCGCCCGGCGGACGGCACCGCCGGGCTCAGCCTGCTGATGGACCTCGTCCCCGGCCGCGAAGGCACAGGCGTCACCGATCCCTATTTTGGCGACGAGGCCGGCTTCGCCGTCACCTGGGACGATGTCAGCCGTGCGGCGCGCGCCATCGTGGCGGGGCTTTCCTGACGCTGATCCATATCAGGACAGCCCCATCTTGACGCGGGCGGCAAGCGCTGTAGCTTCATTGCCTTAATTCTCAGCCGGCTGGAGCGCGTATCCTGTGCCATGCCCCGATGCTGATTGCCGCAGTGCCCTGCACCGGACCCTTGCCGTCCGGCCGCCTGCCTCCATGCCCTTCGCCCGTCCGTCATTCCCTGCGGAGCGCGCGATGATTCCATAACAGAAGGGGGAGAGGAACAAGCATGGACATCGTCATCATTGCGATAGGGTGCGGCCTGCTGGCCGTGCTCTACGGATTATTCACCAGTCGCCAGGTGCTGAGCGCGTCGCCCGGCAATGAAACCATGCAGGCGATCGCGGGAGCGATCCAGGAGGGGGCGAAGGCCTATCTCGCCCGTCAATATACCACCATCGCCATCGTCGGCGTGGTGGTCGCCGTCCTCGTCGCCCTGTTCCTTGGCCTCACCTCGGCCGTCGGCTTCCTCATCGGTGCGATCCTGTCGGGGGCGGCCGGCTTCATCGGCATGAACATCTCCGTGCGTGCAAACGTCCGCACCGCCGAAGCGTCGCGCGGAACGCTGCAAAGCGGCCTCACGGTCGCGTTCCGGGCAGGCGCTATCACCGGAATGCTGGTGGCCGGCCTCGCGCTGCTCGCGATCAGCGTCTTCTTCTGGTATCTGGTCGGCCCCGCCGGCCATGCGCCCGACGACCGGCTCGTCATCGACAGCCTTGTCGCATTGGCCTTCGGTGCCAGCCTCATCTCCATCTTCGCGCGCCTTGGCGGCGGCATCTTCACCAAGGCGGCGGACGTGGGCGCGGACCTCGTCGGCAAGGTGGAAGCCGGCATTCCGGAGGACGACCCCCGCAACCCCGCCGTCATCGCGGACAATGTCGGCGATAATGTCGGCGACTGCGCGGGCATGGCGGCCGACCTGTTCGAGACCTATGTCGTGACCGTGGGCGCGACGATGGTGCTGACCGCGCTGCTCGTCACCGGCGTCGACAATGGCTTCCTGCTGCGGCTGATGGCGCTCCCGCTCTCGGTCGGTGGCATCTGCATCATCACCTCGATCATCGGCACCTATATGGTGCGGCTCGGCGCCAGCCAGTCGATCATGGGCGCGCTCTACAAGGGCTTCTGGACCACGGCGATCCTGTCAATCCCAGCCATCTATTATGTGACTGCGCAGGTGCTGGGCAACATGAACGCCGTCTTCGGCGCGGACCTCGACGGCGTGGGCGGCTATACCGGCATGGCGCTGTTCTGGTCGATGATGGTGGGCCTCGCCGTCACCGGGCTGCTGGTGGTCATCACCGAATATTATACCGGCACCAATTACCGCCCGGTCCGCTCAATCGCAAAAGCGTCCGAAACCGGACATGGCACCAACGTCATCCAGGGCCTCGCCATCAGCCTGGAATCGACCGCGCTTCCCACGCTCGTCATCGTCGTGGGCATCATCGTCGCCTATCAGCTCGCCGGCCTCATCGGCATCGCCTTCGCGGCGACGGCGATGCTGGCGCTCGCAGGCATGGTGGTGGCGCTGGACGCCTATGGTCCCGTCACCGACAATGCCGGCGGCATCGCGGAAATGAGCCATATGGACGACAGCGTCCGGGTCAAGACCGACGCATTGGACGCGGTGGGCAACACCACCAAGGCGGTGACGAAGGGCTATGCCATCGGATCGGCGGGCCTCGCCGCGCTGGTGCTGTTCGGCGCCTATACCGAAGATCTCAAATTCTACAATTCGGCGCTGGGCCTCACCGCGCCGGTCGATTTCAGCCTGTCCAATCCCTATGTCATCGTCGGCCTGCTGCTGGGCGCCCTGCTGCCCTATTTGTTCGGCGCGATGGGGATGACCGCCGTGGGCCGGGCGGCCGGCGACGTGGTGAAGGACGTGCGTGACCAGTTCGCCACCAACAGCGGCATCATGGAGGGGACATCCCGTCCCAACTATGCCCGCACGGTCGACCTCGTCACCCGCGCCGCGATCAAGGAAATGATCGTGCCCAGCCTGCTGCCGGTACTGGCACCGATCGTCGTCTATTTCGCGATTGCGGCGGTCGCCGGGACCGATAACGGCTTCGCAGCGCTAGGCGCACTGCTGCTCGGCGTCATCGTCTCCGGCCTGTTCGTCGCCCTGTCGATGACCTCGGGCGGCGGCGCATGGGACAATGCCAAGAAATATATCGAGGATGGCCATCATGGCGGCAAGGGCAGCGAAGCCCACAAGGCGGCGGTGACGGGCGACACGGTGGGCGATCCCTACAAGGATACCGCCGGCCCGGCGGTCAATCCGATGATCAAGATCACCAATATCGTCGCGCTGCTGCTGCTCGCGGCACTGGCGCATGGCGGCTGATAACTGACCTGCAAATGCGCGAAAGGCCCGGCCGGTGCATCCGGCCGGGCCTTTTGCTGCGCGTCATGCCGCGCCCTCAGCGCTGGGCCAGCACGACCGCGGGCTTGTGGTGGATGGTCAGGCCATCCTTGGCCCAGTCCGTCTTGGTGCGGCACACCGATACCGGCACCAGCGATCCGGTGACGTTCTCACGAAAGCAGTAACGATCGGTCTTCTCGTCATAGGTAACCTTGGCGGTTCCGAAGCGGCCTTCAGCCTGCGCGAAGGCGGGGGTGGAAGCGGCCGAAACGGCGACGGTGGCGGCGATGACGGCGGCGGCAAAAGCGATGGTCTTCATGATGATGTCCTTCCCTGGTTAGTCTGGCGTAGCCCGTTGTGAGCACATCACGAGCTTTGCAGAGGCCGTGCCAATTCACGAAAAACCGCAGAAATGCGTCATCACGACAATTTGCTTAGAAGCAATATGAAAAATATTCCCTGACTATTCGTTCATATTGCCAGTTATTCGGACTATTTCCACACGCTGCCTTTGCGCCGGCCGTTAACTTTTTCTCAACCGCGTCCGTGCACCTTCTTTCCATCGCGGATGGAGAGGGCGATCCGCGGCAGTGTCAATGCAGCGGATGGACATATGGCGCCCCAGGACAAGCTCACCGACGAACCCGGCCGCATCGCCGCGTTGCGCCGCTACGACATCCTCGACACGCCGGCCGACAGCGCCTTCGACCGCATTACCGATCTCGTGCGAACACTCGTAAACGTGCCGATCTCAGCCGTTTCGCTGGTCGATACGAACCGGCAATGGCTGAAGTCGCATCCCGGCCTTGCCGCATCGGAAACGCCGCGCAGCGTCGCCTTCTGCGATCATGCAATCCGCCAGGACCAACCCCTCGTCATCACCAATGCCCAGGCCGATGCGCGATTCTGCGACAATCCGCTGGTGACGGGCGACCCCGGCATCCGCAGCTATGCCGGCGTCCCTTTGCGCACGGCCGATGGCTATAATGTGGGATCGCTCTGCGCCATCGACACGCGCGTTCGCGACTTCGCGCCCGAACAGCTTGCCGCGCTTCGGGGTCTTGCCCCAATTGTCGTCGAGCAGATGGAGCTGCGCCTGCTGGCGGAGCGGGACGCGCTGTCCGGCGCGCTCACCCGCCGCGCCTTCGTCGCCGCCGTCGACCGCCAGATCGCGCTCTATCTGCGGCATGGCCGTCCGGCCGCACTGCTGCTGCTCGATATCGATCATTTCAAGGCGGTGAACGACACCCACGGCCATCCCGCCGGCGACAGGGTGATAGAGGCGGTGGCCGATCTCTGCCACACCCTCTCCCGCCCCAGCGATGCGTTCGGCCGGCTTGGCGGGGAGGAGTTCGGGCTGCTGCTGCCGGAAACGGGCGAGACGGAAGCCGTGCTCGCGGCTCAGCGTTTCTGCGACGCCATCGCCGCGCTCACCATCCCGCACGATCCGCCGCTGCGCGTCACCGCCAGCTTCGGCGTCGCCGCCATCGATCCCCATCGCGTCACCAGCGGCAGCTGGATCGGCGCGGCGGACGCGGCCCTTTATGCCGCCAAGCGCGGCGGGCGCAATCGCGCGATGCTGGCGCCCCGCGTCTCGCTGCGCGCCGCCTGACGCGGGCGACATGCTGTTAGGAGCGCCATTTTCCGAATGACGGGACAATCGTTGCGCACTAGATTTGCGGGGTTTGAAGCGAGCTTCGGGGGAAGAATGGGGCGGTTTACGGGGGCGCTGGCGATGGTAGCCAGCCTGTGGGGGTCAATGACTCTGGCGCAAACGGCACAGCCGCAGCAGCAGGCCAAACAATGGACGGTTCAGGATTTCGCCGCGCTGCCGATGATGAACGCGCCGGCGCTTTCGCCCAGCGGCACGCGCGTCGCCAGCCGCATCGCGATCGGCGGCGAACAGAAATTGATCATCGCCGACATTTTCGACAAGGGCGAGAAGAATGTACGGATGATCCCGCTGGGCGACAACGACCTTAACTGGTGGAAATGGGTCAATGACGACTGGCTGGTGATCGGCTTCGGAGCTGAAACCGATGTCGAAGGATCACCCTGGTATCTCACCCGCGTCGCCGGCGTGAAGGCCGATGGTAGCAAGATCAACGTGATCGCGAAGAATGTCGCGGCGCAGAATGCCGGCGACGTGATCTGGATGGCGCGCGACGGCAGTCCACGCATCCTTCTCTCCTACCAAAGCTCCATCTATTATTCCGACCGCGGCTTTTGGCCGCAGGTGGATGAAGTCGACGTCAGCACCGGCCGGCGACACAATGTCGTCGCGTCGCGGGAATATGTGCGCAGCTGGTATGCCGACGCTGCCGGAACCGTCCGCATGGGCATAGGCTATAATGACAACAGCCGCATGGCGAAGCTGCTTTATCGCCCCGACGCAAAGGCTGCCTTCCACGTCGTGGATCGGGCGAACCGGCGCAAGGATGAATCGCTGATCGCGCCGCTCCTGTTCACCGCCGATCCCTCCCTCGCCATCGCCAGCGACAATCAGGGCGGCACCGACGCGCTCTACGAACTCAATCTCGACACGCTGGAATTGGGCAAGAAGCTGTTCGATGCACCTGGTTTCGACATTGACGGGATAGAGGAGGACACGGCCGGCACGGGTATGGCCGGCGTCTACTATACTGGCGACGCGCCTTCGGTGCATTGGTTCGACGCCAATCTCGCCAAGATCCAGGCCGATGTGGACAAGGCGGTGGGCGACCGTCGCGCCCGTATCATATCCACCAGCCGCGACGGGCAGCGCCTCATCATCCATGTCGGCGCCCCGGATCAGCCCGGCGCCTATTATTTCTACGACACGTCCGCCGGTGCCATGAGCCTGCTGTCGCGCGTTAGCGATCAGTTCCCGCTCAAGACGCACCTGTCGCCGGTCAGGACCATCCGTTACAAGGCGCGAGACGGGCTGGAGATCGCCGCCATCCTCACCCTGCCGGCCGGGCGCGAGGCGAAGAACCTGCCCCTCATCCTGATGCCTCATGGCGGCCCCTTCGCCCGCGATACGGAGGGATGGGACTGGTGGGTGCAATTCCTCGCCTGGCGCGGCTATGCCGTGCTTCAGCCCAACTATCGCGGCTCTTCGGGCTATGGCGTCGCCTTCGCGCAAAAGGGCGAGGGGCAATGGGGCCTCGCGATGCAGGACGATCTCAACGACGCGGTCGATTGGGCGGTGAGGGATGGGATCGCCGACGCAAAGCGGGTGTGCATGGTCGGCGCCTCCTATGGCGGCTATGCCGCGATGCGTGCGGCCCAGCGCGACGGATCGAAATATCGCTGCGCGGTGTCCTATGCCGGCGTGTCGGATTTGGGAGCGATGGTCAGGTACGATTCGCAATTCCTCAACAGCGGCACGCGCAAGGACTGGATGAAGGAACAGGCGCCGGACTTCGCGGCCGTCTCTCCGATCAACTTCGCCGCAAGTTTTTCCACGCCCATCCTGCTGATGCACGGCAAGAAGGATCGTCGCGTCCAGGTCACCCAGTCGCGCAATATGGCAGACAGGCTGAAATCGGCGGGCAAGGTCGCGGGGCGCGACTATGTCTATGTCGAACAGCCGCTGGGCGACCATCATTTCTCGCGCGAGGCGGACCGGCTGGAATTTCTTCAACAGCTCGACACCTTCCTTCGGGCGCATAATCCGTCCTGATGGGCCGCCCTGATCGGCATGGTAGGCATGCCGGTGGGATGTCCTATCCCGCCGCCCGTGCCCATATGTCGATCATGCAGGCAGGGAATGGATAGCCATGGCTTGGAAGGACGTAGGAAATTCCATGTCCTTGCCCTGCAACATCATGACGCATTCTGCGGGAAATATGCGAAGTTAAGCGCGGCTTGCCGGCTTTTGCTGGCGGGCCTATAGCGCGCCCCATGACTGCCGAACCCTTCCGGTCCCAGCTTGCCGCGCTGGAGCAGCGCGGGCGGCTGCGACACCTCTCGCCCCGAACCGGGCGGGATTTCGCCTCCAACGACTATCTCGGCCTTTCGGGTGATCCGATCATCGCGCAGGCGGTGGCGGACGCGCTGGCGCGCGGCGTACCGCTGGGGTCGGGGGGATCGCGGCTGCTGCGCGGCAATGCCCCGGAACATGAAGGGCTGGAGGCGAAGGCCGCCGACTTCTTCCGCACCCAGGCCAGCCTGTTCGTCGCAAACGGCTATGCCGGCAATCTCGCGCTCTTCGCCACCCTGCCGCAGCGGGGCGACCTGATCGTCGCGGACGAGCTGATCCACGCCAGCGCCCATGACGGCATCCGCATGAGCAAGGCGACCGCCGTCTTCGCCCGCCACAACGACGTTCAGAGCGTCGCGGACCTCATCGCCGCTTTCCGCGCCGAAGGGGGGAAGGGCCGCATCTGGATCGCGGTGGAGACGCTCTACTCGATGGACGGCGACATGGCCCCCCTGGCCGACCTAGCGAAAGTGGCGGCGAAGAATGAGGCGATGCTGCTGCTGGACGAAGCGCACGGCACCGGCGTCTTCGGCCCCGGCGGGCGCGGCCTCTCCTCTGGCCTTGACGGGCGGCACAATGTCATCACCCTGCACACCTGCGGCAAGGCGATGGGGGCGGAAGGCGCGCTGATCTGCGGCCCACGCATCCATATCGATTATCTCGTGAACCGCGCCCGCTCCTTCATCTTCTCGACCGCGCCTTCTCCCCTGATGGCGGTCGCGGTGTCCGCCGCGCTCGACCGGATCGAGCAAGCCAGCGATCTGCGGGACCGTTTGAAGATCCTGCGCGAGGACGCCGCCGAAGCCATCTGCGCGCCCCTCGGCCTGCCTGCGCCACGCAGCCAGATCGTGCCCGTCATCCTGGGCGAGGACAGCCGCGCCATGGCCGCCGCCGCCGCCCTGCAGGAAGCCGGCTTCGACGTACGTGGCATCCGCCCGCCCACCGTCCCGCCAGGCACCAGCCGCCTCCGCATCTCCCTGACGCTCAACGCCAGCCGCGCCGATGTCGCAGCGCTTGGGCAGGAACTGCGGCGGATCGTGGCGTGAGCGTGCTGGTCGTCACCGGCACCGACACCGGCGTCGGCAAGACGGTGTTCGCCGCCGGGCTCGCCGGCGCGCTTGGCGCTCATTACTGGAAGCCGATCCAGGCGGGCCTCGAACCGGAAGGAGATCGCGACACGGTCGCCGCCCTGTCCGGCCTCCCCGCCGCGCGCATCCTGCCCGAAGCCTACAGGCTGACCACGCCCGCCTCCCCCCATCTCGCCGCGCGGATCGACGGGGTGGAGATCAAGCTGGCTCGACTGGCGCTGCCGCAAGTGGACGGCCCGCTGGTGGTCGAAGGAGCGGGCGGCCTGCTCGTCCCCGTCAGCGAGACGCTGACCATGGCGGACCTGTTTGCATATTGGGGCCAGCCTGTGATCCTGTGCGCCCGCACCGCGCTCGGCACCATCAACCACAGCCTGCTCAGCATCGAGGCGCTGAAGGCACGCGGCATCCCCATCGCCGGCATCGCCTTCATCGGCGATCCACATGCGGAAAATGAGCGGATCGTCCCGCATCTGGCCGGCATAGCCTCGCTCGGCCGCCTGCCGCTGCTCGATCCGCTCGACGCGTCCCGCCTCGCCGCGGCCTTCGCTGCCCACATCGACCTTTCCGAAACTTTCAACCGGCGATAATTTTCGACCAACGACATGGACAAGCCTGTTTGACGGGCGTTCAAGTCCAGCGCAGGCTGATCGCGCCAGAAGCGGCGCATCGTCACAAGCAAGGGACGCTTCGATGAACAAATTCCTCCTGGGCGCTGCTGCCAGCGCGCTCGCCCTCGCGGCCACCGCCGCCTATGCCGAGCAGGCCGCGACGCCCGCCACGGCCGCCGCTGCCAAGCCCACATACGGCACCTACGGCTTCGACGCCGCCGGCATGGACAGGTCGGTGAAGCCCGGCGACGATTTCTACGATCATGCCAACGGCACCTGGGCGAAGAACACGCCGATCCCGGCCGACAAGTCCAACTATGGCGCGTTCACCGTGCTGGAGGAACTGTCGCAGAAGCGCACGCGCGGCATCCTCGAAGCGGCTCAGGCCGGCCCCGCCAGCAGGATCGGCAACGCCTATGCCTCCTACATGGACAAGGCGTCTGTCGAAGCGAAGGGCCTGGCGCCGATCCAGCCCTGGCTGGCCGAGATCAAGGCGGTGAACGACAAGGCCGCCTATGCGCGCGTCGCCGCCAAGGCCGCGCGACAGGGCATCCGCGGCCCCTTCCGCTTCTATGTGGGCCAGGACGACAAGGATCCCGAAACCTATATCCTCTCGATGACGCAGGGGGGCCTCGGCCTTCCCGACCGCGACTATTATCTCGACCAGGGCGAAAAGATGGCGGCGATCCGCACCGCTTACGTCGCCCATCTGGAAAAGATGCTGACCCTGGCCGGCGAGAACGACGCGAAGGCCCGCGCCGCCGCGCTGATGGCGTTCGAGACGGAAGTCGCCAAGGTCCACTGGACCCAGATCGACAGCCGCGACGCCGACAAGACCTATAACAAGATGACGCTGGCGCAGTTGCAGCAATCCGCGCCCGGCTTCGACTTTGCCGCCTATTATGGCGCGAACGATCTGAAGCCCGCCGACCTGCTCGTCGCCCAGCCCAGCGCCGTCACCGGCGAGGCCGCGCTGATCGCCAAGGCTCCGATCCAGGTGCTGAAGGACGGGCTGCTGCTCTCGTCGTTGCACGCCTACGCCGATTATCTGCCCGACAGCATCGCGAACGCCGACTTCGCCTTCTACGGCACCACCCTGTCCGGCACGCCTGAGCGTGAGGAACGGTGGAAGCGCGGCGTCACCTTCCTCAAGGAGTCGCTGGGCGAGGAGGTGGGCAAGGCCTATGTCGCCCAATATTTCCCGCCGGAAACCAAGGCGGCGATGGACGAGCTGGTGAAGAACGTGCTCGCCGCAATGGGCCGCCGCATCGACGCGCTGCCGTGGATGAGCGCCACCGCCAAGGCGCGCGCGCACAAGAAGCTCGCCGCCTTCACGCCCAAAATCGGCTATCCCGACAAGTGGCGCGACTATGCGGGACTTGAGATCAAACGCGACGACCTGCTGGGCAACGCGATGCGCTCCAACGCGTTCGAATTCGCCTATAATGTCGGCAAGCTGGGCAAGCCCATCTATCGCTGGGAATGGGGCATGACCCCGATGGAGATCAACGCCTACGCCAATTTCGGCATGGTGGAGATCGTCTTCCCGGCCGCAATCCTGCAACCGCCCTTCTTCGATCCCCATGCCGACCCGGCGGTCAATTATGGCGGCATCGGCGCGGTGATCGGCCATGAACTCAGCCATCATTTCGACGATCAGGGCGCGAAATATGACGAAACCGGCAAGCTCAACCAATGGTGGACCGATCAGGACGTCGCCAACTTCAAGGGGCTGACCGACAAGCTGGTAAAGCAATATGACGCCTATGAACCCTTCCCCGGCGCGCATGTGAAGGGTGCCTTTACGCTGGGCGAAAATATCGGCGATCTGGGCGGCCTCGCCGTGGCGCTCGACGCCTATCATGCCTCGCTCAAGGGCAAGAAGGCACCGGTGATCGACGGCACGACCGGCGACCAGCGCTTCTTCCTGGGCTGGGCGCAGGTGTGGCGGCGCAACTATCGCGAAGCGAACCTGCGCCAGCGGCTGGTGACCGATCCGCATGCCCCCTCGCAATATCGCGCCGACATCGTGCGCAACTTCGACAGCTGGTATGACGCCTTTAAACCGGCCCTCGAAGGCAAAATCTATCTCGCGCCGCAGGATCGCGTGAAAATCTGGTGAGGCGGGATGCGGGCCGGATAGTAAATCCGGCCCGTCTATTTATCGCCCGGACGACCCGTTTCATTCTTCCGACAGAGCGTGCCGCGCGGACTCATTGTCCCCTGAATCGCACGACTCGCCGTTCCATTCTTCCCTTCACGGAACGCTTTTCCCAGCTTGTCAGTCTGATCAACAGGTTTGATCGACAGAGGAGAAGAAAGTTGACGGGTCTCAACAGCAAATTTCTGAAGGTCGGTATCGCGTCGGCCGCTATGTTCGCCGCTCTTCCCGCGTGGGCGCAAACCGCCCCCGCCGCCGCGCCGGCCGCCCCAGCTGCGTCAACGCCGGCACCCGCAGCCGCTGCAGGCAATTTCAGCGACGCCGACATCAAGCAGTTCGCGGCCGCCGCCGTCGAAGTGACCAAGATTCAGCAGGACACGTCCATCGCGGATGCCGACAAGCAGCCCAAGATGGTCGCCGCGCTTCAGGCTTCGGGCATCGCGCCTGAAAAGTTCAACCAGATCGGTCAGGCCGCCGCCGCCGATCCGGCCCTGCAGCAGCGCATTCAGGCAGCAGCGCCGCCCGCTCCGGCAGCGGCCGCGCCGGCCGCGCCTGCCACCCCTGCTGGGCCGGCGACTCCGCCACAGCAGTAAGCCGCAGCTAGAGAGGACGAAGGGGAGGCTCTTGGCCTCCCCTTTTTTGCGCGCTAAGCGCGGCCATGGCCTCTCCAGTCTGGCATCCCTTCACCCAACATGGCCTTGAAGAGGCGATCCCGCAGGTCGTCAGCGCGGAAGGCGCGTTGCTGCATCTGGCGGATGGCCGCACCCTGATCGACGGCATTTCCAGCTGGTGGGTAACGACCCACGGCCATTGCGAACCGCGCATCGCCGCCGCCATCGCGCGACAGGCCGCCACGCTCGATCAGCTGATCTTCGCCGGCTACACCCACGGTCCGGCCGAAGAAGTCGCGCAGGGCCTGATCGATCTCGCCCCCCGCGCCCCTAGCCAGCCGACCCTCGCCCATGTCTTCTATTCCGACAGCGGCTCCACCGCGGTCGAGGTCGCGCTGAAGATGGCGCTTGGATACTGGCACAATCGCGGCGAGCCAGACCGCCACCGCATCCTGGTGCTGCAGCGCAGCTATCATGGCGACACGATCGGCGCGATGTCGGTGGGAGAAAGGGGCGTCTATAACGCCGCCTGGTCGCCGCTGCTGTTCGACGTCGGCACCATTCCTTTCCCTGCTCCGGGATCGGAACAGACCTGCCTGGACGCGCTGGAGGCCGCCTGCGCGCAAAAGCCCGCCGCCTTCATCGTCGAGCCGCTGATTCTGGGCGCGGGCGGTATGCTCGTCTATCCCGCCCACGTCCTGCGGGAGATGGCCGCCATCTGCCGCCGCCATGGCGTACTCTTCATCGCGGACGAGGTGATGACGGGCTGGGGCCGCACCGGCACGCTCTTCGCCTGCGAACAGGCGGGCGTCGTGCCGGACATCATGGCCGTGGCGAAGGGCATCACCGGCGGCGCCATTCCCCTCGCTGCCACGCTCGCCACCGGCCCGATCTTCGACGCGCATCGCTCCACCGACCGGGCGAAGCTCTTCTATCATTCGTCCAGCTACACCGCCAACGCCATCGCCTGCGCCGCGGCAGCCGCGAACATCGCCATCTGGTGCGAGGAGGATGTGCTCGGGCGAATCGCAGCCCTTACGGCCGGCATCGCCTCACGACTTGCCGATCTTGCCCGCCATCCCGCCTACGCCAACCCGCGCCAGCTGGGCGCGATCGCGGCGATCGACCTCGTCGCGCCCGACGCCGGATACCTGTCCGATCTCGCGCCGCGCCTGCGCGCCTTTTTCCTGGAAAAGGGCCTCTTGCTGCGCCCCTTGGGCAACACCATCTACCTAATGCCGCCCTATTGCCTCGATGCCGGACAGCTCGATGCGATCTTCGCGGCGCTGCATGCCGCCGGTGACAGATACGGCACGCAAGCCTGACTTTCATTTTGCACCATTTGGCGCTATGGCGGCGCGATTTTACGCATATCCGGGATATTATGGCCAAAGAAGAACTGCTTGAGATGCGCGGACAGGTTGTGGAGCTTCTCCCCAACGCCATGTTCCGCGTGCGTCTGGAAAATGATCACGAAATTCTCGGCCACACGGCCGGCAAGATGCGCAAGAACCGCATTCGCGTTCTCGTGGGCGACGAAGTGCTCGTCGAACTCACTCCCTACGACCTGACCAAGGGTCGGATCACCTACCGCTTCAAATAAGCCGCAGATCACGATGCGGCTCATCCTGGCTTCGGCTTCCCCCAGACGGCGCGACCTTCTGGGCCAGATCGGCGTCGTGCCCGATGCGGTCGATCCGGCCGACATCAACGAAACGCCGTTGAAGGCGGAGCTGCCTGACGCCTATGCCGCGCGCGTCGCGGCTGAAAAAGGCGCGCTCGTGGCGCTGCGGCATCCCGGCGCGCTCATCCTGTCGGGCGACACCGTGGTCGCCGCGGGCCGCCGCATCCTGCCCAAAGCAGAAAGCGCGGAAGAGGCGCGCCGATGCCTCGCCCTGCTCTCCGGCCGCCGCCACCGCGTGTGGAGCGCCATCACCCTGATCGATGGCGAGGGTCGCGCGCGCCACCGGCTTTCGGCCAATGTCGTCATCTTCAAGCGGCTCGACCGGGCGGAGGTCGATGCCTATATCGCCAGCGACGAATGGCGGGGCAAGGCAGGCGGCTATGCGATACAGGGCCGCGCCGCCGGCCTCATCCGCGCGATCCAGGGCAGCCATAGCGCGATCATGGGCCTGCCCCTTTACGAAACCCGCGCGCTGCTCAAGGCAGCGGGCTATCCACTGGACTGAGGAGGGATGGCAAGGGACATGATCCATGTCCCGGTTCGACCATCCCGACCAACAGGATAACGCACATGGCCGAATGGCTCTATGAAGAAGGGATCGGCGAGGCCCGCGCCGCGCTGATCGAACATGGCAAGCTGGTCGAGGCACTGGTGGAGCGCGAGAGCGACGCCGTCCGTGCCGGCGCGGTCGTTCAGGGCCGCCTCGTCGCCACCCTCATCCCAAAGAAGCGGGGCGTCGTGCGCCTCATATCGGGCGAGGAGGCGCTGCTCGAACCCATCCCGCCCCGACTGGCCGAGGGCGCCAACGTCCTCGTCGAAATCCTGCGCGAAGCCGTCCCCGAAGAAGGCCGCCCGAAACGCGCCAAGGCCCGCGTCGCGCCGCAGGGCGTCAAGCCGCATCGCGGCCCCAGTCTGCTTCAACGCATCCGCGCGACCGGCATCCCCGTCCTCCCCTGCCCCGCGCATGAGGAAGACCGGCTGGAAGCGCATGGCTGGAGCGAGCTGATGGAGGAGGCGATGAGCGGCGAGGTCGGCACGGAAGCCGCCGCCCTGCGCCTCTATCTGACCCCGGCCATGCTGCTGATCGACGTGGACGGCTCGCTCCCGCCCGCGCAGCTTGGCCCCAAGGGCGCGAAGCTCGCGGCGCAAACCGTCCGCCGCATGGGGCTTGCGGGGTCGATCGGTATCGATCTGCCGACCATGAACAACAAGGACGAGCGCACGATCGCCGCCGCGCAGATCGATAAATATCTGCCGCTCCCCTTCGAGCGCACGGCGGTGAACGGTTTCGGCTTCCTTCAGATCATCCGCCGCCGGGAGCGCGCCAACCTCATGGAACTGCTGCGCGAGGATCCGCTGCTTACCGCCGCCATGGCGCTGCTGCGCCGGGCGGAACGGCATGGCCAGGGCGGCCCCGCCACGGTCACCGCCGCGCCCGCCATCATCGACCTGCTGCACAAGCGCCCGGACTGGATCGAGCAGCTCGCCCGCAGGCGCGGCGGCGCGATCGCCTTGGCAAGCGACGCGGCACTCTCCATATCGGCAGGCCATGTCGCCTAAACCCGCCTCCTGCCCCATTTGCGGCCAGCCCTCGCAGCCCGCTTCGCGCCCCTTCTGCAGCCCCGCCTGCCGCGATCGCGACCTGCTCCAGTGGCTGGCCGAAGGCTATCGCGTGGCCGGCGCGCCGGCCGATCCGATGGCGCAAAAAAATGATGCCGAAGGGCTGGACAGCGAAGCGGATTGACGCTTATAGGCACGCCTCCATCCGGCGGCCCGGCCGCCCGAAAGCCCCGTGCCCGGGTAGCTCAGTTGGTAGAGCATGCGACTGAAAATCGCAGTGTCGGCGGTTCGACTCCGTCCCCGGGCACCATTTCCCTTATTTTTCATGTCCATAGCCGTCCGGAATTGACGGTATATTCGACCCGTTTGCGGTATCTCGTCCGCCCGCGTCCGCCTCCGTGCCTTGTCACCTGGGCGCGCCAGCGGTATTTATTCTTGGCACTGAAACCGGGAAAACACCGCCATGCTTACAGATGCCGCCATCCGTAAAGTCGGGCTCCGCGAGAAGCCGTTCAAGGTCGGTGGCATGCATGGTCTCTATCTGCTCGTGAACCCAACCGGCTCGCGATACTGGCGGTGGAATTTCTCCCATCGTGGCAAGCGGCAGACTTTGGCGCTCGGCGTTTATCCGAAGTCTCGCTCAAGGAGGCTCGGGAGAAGCGCCTGGAAGCCAGCAAGCTGCTCGAGCGTGGCGCCAACCCGTCCACCCACAAGAAGCTGGCACGCGCCCTCGCCCTCAACGGTCACGAGCAGGTCTATGCTGCTACTCCATGGTTTTGGTCGAATCAGTATGATCCGAAGCTGCAGACGGTCGAACTATCGATGGGTCACGATCAAGTGGTCGTCCGCGGCGATCCCGGAAAGCGGGCCTTTTCGGTTGTCTATCTGAGGCAAGGCAGGGTCATCGCACTGGACTGCGTGAAACGTGTTAAAGACAATATATACGGGGTAGGAAGCTGGTGAAGGCTGGTGCGCGTTTTTCTCCTTTGAGGCTGAGGGATTATAGCGAGCAGTTGAGCGGCATGTTACATTAAAAATTCTCAGTGATTCATCAGTTAATGAATATTTATTCATTGATATATGGTTACTCATTGTTACGTTGCCGACTTTGATCTTTCCCAACTCCATTTATATTGACGTAAGGCTCTTCTATCTCGGTCCTATGTACCGTCCCCAACCTGCAAGCTTATCGGACCGGCGAGCTCACGCGAACGAATTCCGCTTTCACCGAGCCACCGTCGGGGCGCGTGAAGTTCTCGAACATCCTGTCCCCGCGTACAGAGAGGCTCAGCTCTCGCGTCCCACGCACGCTACCAATCCAGTTCGGGAAAGTCGCTCCTTCAACCCGATTGCCAGTGAAGCGTCCGCTCTGGTCCACGGTGTAGGTGCCGAAAAAGCCGATGCTGCTGCCCATAGCGCGTCGATTTTCCGCGTCCGTCCCTTCCCCTCGCCTGTCCGAAGTGAAGCGCGGGGTGTCGGCATCGGTCAAGACCTCGACGAAGTGCATATCCGTCGTGAAGACCAACATGCCAGCGGGACGTAGGCCGTAAGGATGGCGCACCTCGCCATTCTCCTCAAGCGTAGCCGAGACCATTCGCCAGGTGCCCAGAACCTCATTTGGCCGGGGAGGCTTAGCTTGGGCAAATACCACGCTCGTGCTTAAGGCGACAGTGGCTACGATTGCGGGGCTTGCCAACCGCCTCATGATCGGTCTGCCGCGTAAGCCACGTCTCGCTGCCCGTGCAACTCATCGAGACGCCGCGAGAGTTCGCGCTCGATATTGTGGTAAGCGACGCTTCCCAAGGCGACGCGCCGTGCTGGCACGGCCGCATCGCCAGCGGTGATCATGGCATCGGCCGACCGCTCAACGTCACCCTTGATAACGAAGCTGCCATCCGCGATCGCCCGGCGCACTTGGCCCACCGCGGTGTCGTCGTAGATTGGGTTCTCCGGCGCGCGGTCCAGAGCGGTGCCAAAGCCAGTCCCGGTCGGCCCAGGCTCGATGATGGTAAAATCGATGCCGAACGGCGCGACCTCCTGAGCGATAGCTTCCACAAAACCTTCGATCCCCCATTTCGTCGCGTGGTATAGGCTGAAATTCGGGTAGGCGACCTGTCCACCTTCTGACGATACCTGCAGGATGCGACCGCCGCCCTGCGCCCGCAAATGTGGGACCGCCGCCCGGATGAGCTGAATGGATGCAGTCAGGTTGGTCGCAATCTGGCGGTCGATCTGGGCATCTGAAAGCTCCTCGGCGGCGCCAAAGAGACCGTAGCCAGCGTTGCTGACCACGATATCGATCCGGCCGTTCGCGAATGCGCGGTCGATCTCTTGTCGAAGCGACCTGGTATCGGTGAGTTCCAGCTCGATGATCTTCAGGCGGTCGCCGTTCCGCTGCGCCAGATCCTGCATGGCATCGCTACGGCGAACCGTCGCGTGAACAAAATCGCCCCGTTCGAGCAACTTGCGCGTCATCGAAAGGCCAAGGCCCGAGGACGCTCCGGTGATGAACCAAGACTTCATGGCAAACTCCTTTGAAACATGAGTTAGGAGCGCCTCGACGACATGATAAGCATCACTAATCAGCATGGGCTGGTGAAGGAAACACACCAATGATTGATGTCAGCTTGCCGGAGTTGAGGGCGTTCGTCACAGTCGCGCAGCAGCGTAGCTTCCGCCGCGCTGCGGATCTGGCGGGCGTCTCGCGCTCGTCGCTTAGCCATGCTCTGCGAGCGTTGGAACGCCGGCTCGGCACACGCCTTCTTCACCGGACTACCCGCAGCGTTGCACTCACCGAAGCGGGAAATCAGTTGCTCGCCCGCTTAGCGCCGATGTTGCGCGAAATGGACGAGATGCTCGGCGCGGTTGGTCGCGACGGCGGCGCAGTCGGCGGTGTGTTGCGCATCAACGCCAACGAAGGGGGCGCCCGGTGGCTACTCCGGCACACCGTTCCCGCCTTCCTACGGCAGTATCCCCATGTGTCGCTGGAACTGCTCACTGATGGGAGGCTGATCGACATCGTTGCGGAAGGGTTTGATGCGGGTGTACGGCTTTACGAGGCAGTGCCGCAGGACATGGTTGCAGTGCCGTTCGGAGGGGACACAAGATTCATCGCGGTCGCCGCACCGGCCTATGTCGCCGAACACGGAACTCCGCAAACCCCACAAGACCTACAACGCCATCGTTGCGTTCGGCAGCGCTTGCCCAGCGGTAAGGCCTATCGTTGGGAGTTTGCGCGGGACGGCGAGGAACTTGCGGTCGACGTGCCGGGCGATGTCACCCTCGACAACAACACACTGATGATCGAGGCGGCGATCGGCGGCTTGGGCATAGCGTTCGTTCCGGAATCCTATGCGCGCCTGGCGCTTGACGAACAGCACTTGATCACCCTGCTCGATGATTGGTCTCCTCCCGGCCCCGGTCTGTGCCTATACTATTCTCGCAACCGGCATCTTCCCGCGGCGCTGCGTGCGTTTATCGAGGTTGTTCGGTCCACGGATCCAAACTCGGCGCCTCACGGAAACCGTGACCCAGTCGCCTCGTAAACGTCTTGCATTATGGCGGTTTAGGCAAGTTTTTCGAAGGATCAGGCCTTCGTTGTTAAGGGTGAGCATCCTATCCTGAGGCAATGTTCCCGTCAGAATAGAGCCAGTCGTATGTCGTTCGCACTCGTGGTCAATGGCCACGCCCATCAGATAGCGGAGGATGGGCAAACGCCGCTTCTGTGGGTGCTCCGCGACACGCTGCATCTCACGGGCACTAAATATGGCTGCGGGATCGCCCAGTGTGGCGCTTGCACCGTGCATGTCGATGGCCAGCCCATGCGCTCCTGCTCCTTGCCCCTGGAAGCAGCTGCTGGGTCACAGATCATCACGATCGAAGCGGTTGAAGGGCGTGAAGCGGACGCTCTGCGTGCTGCCTGGGTGAGGCGCGACGTGCCGCAATGTGGGTTCTGTCAGTCGGGCCAGCTCATGAGCGCCGTGGCGCTGCTCCGCGTAAAGGCTGTTCCAACCGACGACGATATCGATCGCGCCATGAGTGGCAACATTTGCCGGTGCGCAACCTACAACCGCATCCGGGCGGCGATTCATGACGCAGCGGGATCGTCGCCTTCTCAGGCGAAGACGGCGTGAGGTGGCGACGTCCAGCCCGTGCGGGAACCTCCCGTCGTCGCCGACTTCGGATCGGTTGCATGCCGCTTCTGGCGATCATCATCGGCGTCATCGTTCTCATCGCAGCGATTGCGTTATGGCCCCGCGCCTTGCCGCAACCCGAGCCCATCGCTGCCGCGCCGCCCAAGAACGATGTGGCGCACCTCCGACCGGTTGCGTCATTCGCCTCGATCGGTGATCCCGCAGTACGCTCGCTCGCCTTGTTCGCGGAAGCCGGGCGCGTGATCCAGCATCCGCGTTGCATGAATTGCCATCCCCGCAATGGTCGGCCGACGCAAACCGACGCGATGCAACCGCACGTTCCCTGGGTATCGCGCGGCCCGGACGACGCAGGCGAACCGACGCTGCGCTGCTCGACCTGTCATCACGGCGCGAACTTCGAAGCGTCGGGTGTGCCCGGCAATCCCAAATGGAAGCTCGCGCCGATCGAGCTGGCCTGGCAGGACAAGTCGCTTGGGGATATCTGCCGCCAGATGCTCGATCCGGCGCGCTCGCACATGGATCGCGCCGCGCTGCTCCACCACATGACGGAAGACGAGCTCGTCGGCTGGGCATGGCATCCGGGCGGCGCCCGCAGCCCCGCACCGGGTACACAGGCGGAGTTCGGTGCGCTCATCCAGGCCTGGCTCGAAACCGGCGCGAGGTGCCCCGCATGAATTCTCCACGCGAAGATTCCAGCCCGCCGCGGCCTTCGAAACGCGGCTTTCGCATGACCCGCCGCCGGATGATCCTGGGCGGCTCTCTCATCGGCGGTGCGCTGGTGGTGGGCTACACCGCGACCCACCCGATGGAGGTGGGCGGCGCGATCCTGAGCGGCGGCGGCACCGACCCAGAGCCGAGCGCGTTCGGTTCGTACATCCGCATCGCCCCGGATGGCTCCGTCACCGTCGTGAACCGCCAACAGGAGCTTGGTCAGGGCATCCATGCCGGCTTGGCCGCAATCGTCGCCGAGGAACTGGACGCCGATTGGGACCGAGTAAAGGTCGTCGACTCCCATAGCAATTTTCGCGCCTATGGGCCGCAGGGCTCGGTCGGATCGCGCTCGATCTCATCGAACTGGGATCTGATGCGCAATGCCGGGGCCGCTGCGCGGTCGATGTTCGTCGATGCCGCTGCTTTGCGCTGGGGCATTCCGCCGCGGCTTATCGACGTCCGGGATGGTGTCGTCTCCCATCCCGGCTCGAACCGCTCCGCCACCTTCGCTGAGCTACTCGCCGAGGCATCCCGGCAGGCCCCACCGCAGCAGCCGACGCTCAAGCAGCCGAAGGACTATCGCCTGATCGGCACGGATCGGGTGCGGCGCAAGGACAGCGTGCCCAAGAGCACCGGCGCGCAGATCTATACACAGGACATCCGACGGCCTGACATGCTGGTCGCCATGGTCGCGCACAGCCCGCGCTTTGGCGGCAAGCTCGCGCGGTTCGATCCCTCCGACGCCCGTAAGGTAAAAGGCGTGGTCGACGTCTTCGCGATTGAAAGCGGCGTTGCGGTGGTTGCGCAGAACAGCTTCGCTGCGCGCAAAGGCCGTGAGGCGCTGCGTATCGAGTGGGACGACAGTGAGGCGGAGAAACGATCGACGCCCGATCTGATCCGCTACTATCACGACCTGGCTGCCGGCCGTGGTGACGTAGAGCCTAGCGATTTCGCCATGAAAGGCGACGAGCCCGAAGCGCCGTTCAGCGGGGACGTTGTCGAGTTTGCGTTCGACTTCCCCTATCTGGCCCATGCCCCCATGGAGACACTCGACTGCGTAGCAGCGGTCAACGGCCGGCATGTTTCGATCACGTCAGGCGCTCATATTCCTATTATCGACCAAGTGCGGGCGGCGCTGACGGCTCGTACGATTCCGGGCCTTGTCGATGTCGAGGTCATCCCCGCCGGCGGCTCCTTCGGGCGTCGCGGCGTGATGAGCGCCGACTATGTCGTCGAATGCGTACGCATCGCGAAACGCACTAACGGACGGCCGGTCAAGATGATCTGGACGCGCGAGGACGAGATGATGGCCGGCTATTTCCGGCCGATGTCCCATCACCGTCTCTGGGTGCAGATGGGACGCGACGGCTTCCCCGAACGCTGGCGTATCCACAGCGTCTGTCAGCCGCTTGTTCCGGTGGGCCCGAACAGTCAGGCCGTCGAAGGCATCGAGGGTTCTCCCTATTTCTCGACAGCGTCGACCGTGGACGGGAAGGTGTTCAGCCCTTCCTTCGCGGTGCCGCCCTCCTTCTGGCGATCGGTCGGCCATTCCCACACCGCATTCGTGATGGAGCATATCGTCGATCAGCTCGCTCAACGTGCCGGCCGTGATCCCGCCGAGTATCGTCGGATATTGTATGAAAGAGGAGGCGACCGGCGCCGCCTGGGCTTGCTCGACGAGCTTTGCCGCCGCTCGGAATGGGGCAAACCGATCGAAGCAGGTTGGGCGCGCGGTCTTGCCATCCACGAAACCTACGGAACGCTGGTCGGCCAGGTAGCGGCGGTCGGTCTGGATCAGGGCAGACCTGTCGTTCGCCGCGTCGTCGCAGTCGTTGACTGCGGCATCGCCGTTTCGCCGGACCAGGTCGCAGCGCAGATGGCAGGCGGCATCGGCTTCGGCCTTTCTGCCGCGCTGTACGGCTCGATGACGCTCAAGGACGGTGTCGTCCAGGAGACGAACTTCGACACCTATCCGGTCTTGCGCATGAACGAGATGCCGGCGGTCGAGACGCACATCCTTCCTTCCACCAATCGCCCCACCGGCATGGGTGAACCTGGAGTCCCTCCAATCGCCCCCGCCATCGCGAACGCCCTGCTGGCGCTGACGGGCACGCCAAGGCAAGGCCTCCCACTCAGTGGGGCGTCCTTCCACGGAGATCAAGGGCGTCACCCACAACCCTTCGTTTAATCTCAAAGAAAAGGCCTTCTTCGACGCCAATTTGCGTCCCTTTTCGCACCGTTTGACATTGGAAATACGGCGCGAGTCGCATCATCTGCTCGTCTACCGGCCGATACAGGTCGGTCATCTTCAATCTCCTTACGGAGCATGAATCAGCTCGCAGCGCGACTATCAGTGGTTCCTGACCCAAGCTTGACCGATTAATGAGGCGCGAAACTGTCAGGTGACATCCGTTTTTGCCGTTGCAAAGGCTGGGAGGGCGACCGAAAGAGGGGCAATGAAATACTGGCAATCCTTCGTTGCAGCCTGCCTCGTTTCCCTTCTAGCTTTTGGAAATTCCAGCCGGGCACAGTCCTCACCCGCCGAACTGTATGGTGACCTTTTCCGCCGCATCCAGCTGGAAAAGCTGTTTCCCGACGGCAAGACCTTCGTCGATGCCGTGCCGCGGCTGGACCCCGGCGCGGTCATGGCGGCCTATCGGCAGCAACGGCCCCGCGACAAGGATGCGCTGCGCGGCTTCGTGCTGCGGCATTTCAGGGTGCCGGGCGTCAACGATCATGATGCGTCCAACCTGCGCGACCATGTGCGCGCGCTCTGGCCGGTTCTGGTCCGCCAGCCCGTGGAGCGGCAGGCGGGAAGTTCCGCGCTGCCGCTGCCCGCGCCCTTCATCGTTCCGGGAGGGCGCTTTCGCGAAATCTATTATTGGGACAGCTATTTCACCATGCTTGGGCTGGCCGTCGATGGCCAGCAGCCGCTGATCGAAAGCATGCTGGTGGACTTCACCGCCACCATCGAAACCTATGGCCATATCCCCAACGGCATGCGGACCTATTATCTCAGCCGGTCGCAGCCGCCCTTCTTCGCGCTGATGCTGGACCTGTCGAAGGATGATACGCCCGCGCTCGCCGCGCGCCGGCTAGCGGCGCTGCGGCAGGAACATGCCTATTGGATGAAGGGCGCCGCCTGCGCCATCGCGAGCGGCGCGTGCGAGCGGGTCGTGCGAATGCCCGACGGCACGTTGCTCAACCGCTATTGGGACGACAAGGACACGCCCCGCGACGAATCCTATGCGGAGGATGTGGCGACCGCTGCGGAGGCTGGCGGCGATAAGGGCAAAACCTACCGGCATCTGCGCGCGGGGGCGGAAAGCGGATGGGATTTCAGTTCGCGCTGGTTTGGCGATGGCCGCTCCATCGCGGCGATCCATACCACGGAGATCGTGCCGGTTGACCTCAACAGCCTGATGCTGGCGATGGAGCAACGGATCGAGGTGCGCTGCCGCAAGGCGGGCGACACGGCCTGCGCCAACGAATTCGCCGGGCTGGCGCGCACACGCAAGGCGGCGATCGACCGCCATCTGTGGGTCGGCCGGGAAGGTCGCTATGCCGACTGGGACCGCGAGACCCGGCGTCCCACGCCGGTTCTGTCGGCTGCGACCCTCTATCCGCTGTTCGTCGGCGCCGCCTCCCCCGCGCAAGCCAGCGCGGTTGCCGCGACCGTCCGCGCGAAGCTGCTGGGCCGGGGCGGCCTGCGCACCACGCCCAACCAGACCGGCCAGCAATGGGACCAGCCCAATGGCTGGGCGCCGCTGCAATGGGTGGCGATCGACGGGCTGGCGCGCAACGGACAGGCGACCCTAGCGCGGGACATTGCCGGACGCTGGATCGGCACGGTCGCGGCGGCCTATGTCGAAACGGGCAAGATGCTGGAGAAATATGATGTGGAGGAAAGGAAGCCGGGCGGCGGCGGTGAATATCCGCTGCAAGACGGCTTCGGCTGGACCAACGGCGTCACCAGCGCGCTGCTGGAGCGCTATCCCGACATCGTTACGGACCTGGATCAGGCGGAAACAAAAGCCGCCCTCCGCTAACGAAAAGGAGCCGGACGATCGGATCGTCCGGCTCCTTTTTAATCTCGCGACGGGCGCGCCGGTCAGGAAACCAGCGCGCGCGTCATGCCATCAAAAGCTGTAAGCCGCGCTGAACCGGAAGGACCGGCCCAGGATCGGGCGCGCCAGGATCGTGCCCGAACCCTGCGACCCGATGATGCGCGGATTGCCTTCGGTCAGGCCCAGCTCGTCGGTCAGGTTGTTGCCCGTCACCGCCAGCTTCAGGCGCTGATTGACCTCGACCGAAACGCCCGCGTCCAGCTGATAATAGTTGGGCAGCAGTTGCGCATTTTCCGGATCGGAGAAGCGGTCGCCCGTATATTGCAGCGTGGCGAAGATGGACGGGCGGAAATTGCCGATCTCCAGCTCGTAGCTTGGCGTCACGCGCCACATCCACTTGGGCTGGCGCTGCACGCGGTTGCCGGTATTGTCGATGGTGCCGTTGCCGCTGAAGAAGCCGCGATAGGTGCCGTCGAGATAGGTGCCCGCCGCCGCGATGCTGAAGCCCGCGAACGGACGGATCACGCCTTCCAGCTCGACGCCGGTCGCCTTGGCGCCGCCGACGGACTCGTTGGGCACGCCGTTGATGATCTGCGTCGTGGCCAGCCCGTCGAACTTGTTGTGGAACAAGGTCGCATAGAGGTTGACCAGCGGGGTCGAAACCTTGAGCCCGCCCTCATAGGTCTCGACCTTCGAGATCAGGGTCAGGCCCTCGCGCAGATTGTCGAACTGCGGAAAGCTGTTGCCCCGGCTGTAGCGGGCAAAAACGCCGACCTGGTTGGTGAAGTCGTAATTGGCGCCCACCGTCCACGACCAACGCGACGCGCCATAGTCGATGCGGTTGGCGCGGCCCAGCTGGACCGTCCGGTCATACAGGGTAGCGGCGCTGCCGTCCTGATCGAACGCGGCTCCAGACGTCGCCACGTCGCCCGTCACCTCGTGCCGCTGCCAGCGCACGCCGCCGTCGACGCGCAGCTGATCGGTGATCTGCAGCTCGTCCACCGCGTAGAAGGCGATGTCGCGTCCTTCATAGCGGCCGCTCACCAGGAAGCTGTCGCCCGACGTGAAGCCGTCGCGCGTGGCCACACGGCCGTCGCCCAGCGTCAGGTTCAGGCGGCGCGCATTTGGCTCCGCCGTCAGCAGCACGTCGTTGCCGAGTGCCCAGGTATCGCGCGTGGTGTAGTTGGCAAGGTAGAAGCCGCCGGTCAGCTTGTTGCCGCCCGCGCTGAATTCAAGCGCCAGGTCGTTGACGAAGGCATCGATCCGCTTGCGCACGTCCCAGATGCCTGCGCGCATGACCTGCGTACCGGCGGGCGCCGCTGCGCCGCCCGACGCGAAGGTCAGGCGACCCACGGTCGATCCCGCGCCACCCAGCGCCACCGCCATGTCGGTGGCGCTCATCGGCGCGTCGGTCGGCACCAGACCGACCGTGTTGGCCGTGCCCCACAGATAGCTGGCCCGTTCACGCAGGCGCAGATTGTCGACCAGCTCATAATCAAAGCTGAGGCCCAGATTGCCGATCTTCGCGCCACGCCCGTCAGCCAGGTCAACGGTGCGGCCGGCATTGTTGGTGGTGATACGCGTGTCCTGGCTGGCGAGCGCGCCGGTGCCATGGTCGAAATTGGCGAACTGGCTGATCTTGCTGCCGTCCTGGACGACCGGGATGGGCAGCAGCCACTGGCCATGATCGTTGAGATAGCGGCCGTAGATCAGCACAGAGCCGCGGCCGTCGAAATCGTGACGGATGTTGGCGGTCACCTGCCCGCCTTTTTCGGCGCGGAACCGCGGATCGCGGATGCCGTTGCCCTGGGCGTAATAGCCGCCGACCATGAAGGTCGTGTCCTGGCTGATCGGGCCGGAAATCCAGGCGTCGCCGCGCATCTCGTCATAATCGGTGTAGGACAGCTTGGCGAAGCCCTTCAGCGTATCGCCGCCTTCGCGCTGCTGCACGTTGACGGTCAGGCCCGGCTGCCCGTTCGAAAATAGCGAACCGGTGCCGCCACGCACGGCTTCCACGCGCTCGACGGTCTCGTCGAGGCGGATAAGCTGCGAATTTTCGAGGAAGGACAGGGTTGGCGGCGGGAAGAAGGGCACGCCGCCCAACTGGAAGGTAACGAACTGCGCGTCGCCGCCCGACGGATAGCCGCGCACGAAGATGTTCGCGCCATTCTGGCCGCCTGAGCTTTCCGCGCTGACGCCCGGAATGGTGCGCAGCAGGTCAGCAGTGCTGTTGGGCGCAGCGCGGGCTATCGCCTCGGCACCAAGGCTGGTGACGGCGAAGGCCGCGTCCTGACGCCGGGTGCCGCCGCCAGCCGTGCCGACGACGACGATGTCCGCCTGGCTTTCGTCGGCAGCGGCCTGGGCACCGTCCTGCGGCGCGGTCTGCGCGTTCGCGGCCGTGCCGGCGGCGAAGAGAGCAAAGGGTGTGACGCTTGCCAGAAGCCATCTGCAAGCGGATGTACGTTTGGTCTGCATTTTGTCCTCCTGTGCCCCCGGCATTCTCGATGGAGCCGGATCGCAATCATCGTTGGGAAGTCGTCGTGCGATATCTTCCACTGCCCACTTTGTGTCACGGGCGTAACGGCGTCCTGAAGGCTCAATGGAGCGATCGCAATACGGTTTTGCACCTATTTCAATTCCATAGCGACGTGTGACATTGACGCATCACAAGGCTCGCATGATGTTGACGAGGGGCGGCCGCATACTGGCCACAACCCCCAGCTTGATGCCGATCGAGGGCCGCGGATTGCTGACCGACTGAAGGATGTCGTTAAGACTGCAGGTGAGTGGGCCTCTTCGCTTGAGATCGAGTCCATGCGGATGGAAGAGTCGCGGAGGCAGCGGTCGTGGGGATCGCCGACCCGCGCTGGGGGGGGACGGCCGGTCGCGTGCGTCCTGTTCGTCGAGGGGGCCAGCACCACGTCAACCGCGCTGCGAGATAAATTGCAGGCCGGGCTGAGGTGAGCGCCATATCGCGCCACGCTGTTCCGGACCCATCCACTTCTGTGAGGCACTTCCAAAGACCAGCGTCGGAAGGTCGGCAAGAAGCTACTGCAGGCTTGCCTCGGAGAATCTTCGGAGCAGGTGCGCCGCCTTCGTCATCCATGGAGGGCTCGGGTGGGCCTGTGGACACAGAATTTACGAGTTGATGCCAGCCGCGCTCATTTGGTGGTACGGCCAGGCTAGGATATAACGGCCTCTACGTCAGGGCGCGCTAGTGGGAGCGAGGCTCCGAAGCTTTCTTCTTAGAACTTTGCCGACCGCCGATTTTTGGAATTGCGTCGACAAAACGATGGTGCGCGACACCTTGTAGGCGGTCAGGTTACCACGGCAATGCGCCAGCACCAAGTCAGCCGACAAAGTCTCGTCCCGCCGGACAATATATAGCGCGACAGCTTCCCCGCCTAGGCCATCGGGAATTCCGACACATGCACATTCCGCGACGCCTGGCAGTTCGAAAATCACTGCTTCGATTTCGTTGGGATAGACGTTGAAGCCTGAGGACGGTAAAGCAACAGGTGCTCCAACCGGCTTCTTGACCGATCAGGCGATCATTGCGCGGCTTTAGAATGCGGTTTCCGGCCGGTTTCCACCCACCCACGCAAGGCTGAGGTCGTGAGTTCAATCTTCATCGGCAGCGCCATTTTCCTCCCTTCTCTAGCTATGTTTGCCGGCGATCGACGCGATTGACTGTTGCATTGCAGCAGGGGGTGGCGTTTGATCGCGCCATGCTCAAGGCCGCGCTTCACCATCTGACATCCTATCGCTACAGCAAACCGATCCGCCTGGGACCGCAGGTGGTTCGCTTGCGACCGGCGCCGCACGGTCGGACCAAGGTGCCCAACTATGCGCTGAAGATCGAACCGGCGACCCATTTCCTCAATTGGCAGCAGGATCCGCACGGCAACTGGCTGGCCCGCATCGTCTTCCCCGATCCGGTCGATCATTTCTCCATCGAGGTCGATCTTCTTGCCGACCTCGACATCATCAATCCCTTCGATTTCTTCGTCGAACCCTATGCGGAAAATTACCCGTTCGCATATGACGAGCAGCTGAAGACCGATCTCGCCGCCTATTTCGATATCGAGCCGCAAGGGCCTCTTTTCGATGCGCTGGTGGCCGAACATGCGGGCCATCAAGGGCGAACCGTCGATTTTCTGGTGGAGGTCAACCGCCGCCTCCAGCAGCGCGTCGGCTATGTCATCCGCATGGAAGCCGGAGTCCAGAGCCCTGAAGAGACGCTGGACATCGCCACCGGCTCCTGCCGCGATTCGGCCTGGTTGCTGGTGCAGTTGCTGCGCCGGCTGGGCTTTGCCGCACGGTTCGTGTCGGGCTATTCCATCCAGCTGGTCGCCGACGTGGAGTCGATCGAAGGGCCCAAAGGCGTCACGCAGGATGTGGTCGATCTCCACGCCTGGGCGGAGGCCTATGTGCCCGGCGCGGGGTGGGTCGCGCTGGACGCGACCAGCGGCATGTTCGCCGGCGAAGGCCATATCCCCCTGTGCGCCACGCCCCATTATCGCTCCGCCGCGCCGATCAGCGGCATGGCCGAACCGGCCGAGGTCAACTTCCATTTCGAAATGAGCGTCAGCCGCATCGCGGAAGCGGTGCGCATCACCAAGCCCTTCACCGACGCCCGCTGGGACGCGGTCATGGCGCTGGGCGCCCAAGTGGATGCCGACCTGAAGACGCAGGATGTGCGCCTGACCATGGGGGGCGAGCCGACCTTCGTGGCGGAAGGCGGGGGCGAGGCCGGCGAATGGAACGGCGATGCGGTCGGCCCGACCAAGGCAGCCTATGCGGATCGGCTGATCCGGATGCTGCGCACCGAATTCGCGCCCGGCGGCCTGCTGCATCATGGACAGGGCAAATGGTATCCGGGCGAAAGCCTGCCGCGCTGGGCCTATGCCGTCTATTGGCGGCAGGATGGCGATCCTCTCTGGCGCGATGATAGCCTGATCGCGACGGATGAAGCGCCGGAAGGCGCGCGTGCCACGACGGCGGATGATGCGAAGGCATTCCTCGCAGCGCTGGCGGGCAATATGGGCTTTTCCGAAGACTATACCCATCCCGTGTTCGAAGATCCGGCGGTGTGGATGGTGAAGGAAGCGGACCTGCCCATCAACACCAGTCCGGAAGATCCCGCAATCACCGATCCCGAGGCCCGCGCCCGCATGGTGAAGGCGTTCACGCGCGGCCTGGATCAGCCGGTGGGCTACGTCCTGCCGGTCCAGCGTTGGCAGAGCGCGGCGCAGACCCCGCGCTGGCAGAGCGAGATATGGCAGCTGCGCCGGGGCAAGCTGTTCGCGGTGCCGGGGGATTCGGCGCTCGGTTACCGCCTGCCGTTGGGATCGCTGCCGCATGTGCCAGAATCCGCCTTTCCCTATATCCATCCGCGCGACACGAGCGAACCGCGCGGCCCGCTGGCAGACTATCGGGCGCAGATCAGCGAAGCAGCGACGCGCGAGGAAGCGCAGGCGCAGCCAATGCAGCGCGTGGTCGCTGCGGAAGGGGGAGCCGCGCCGCAGGAACGGGTTGAGCAGGTCATCATCGAGGGCGCAGTGCGCACCGCCATCACCGTTGAACCGAAGGACCATTATCTGTCCGTGTTCCTGCCGCCGGTGGAACAGCTGGAAGACTATCTGGAACTGATCGCGCAGGTGGAAAGCGTCGCAGAGGCGTTGCGCATTCCCGTTCGCATCGAAGGCTATGCGCCGCCGCCCGATCCGCGGCTCAATGTGCTGAAGGCCACGCCCGATCCCGGCGTCATCGAAGTGAATGTCCATCCCGCGGCCAGTTGGGAAGAGACGGTCGACATCACCGAGCGGCTCTATGCCGCGGCGCGCGCCTGCCAGTTGACCGCCGACAAGTTCATGGTCGATGGCCGTTCGATCGGCACGGGCGGCGGCAATCATATCGTCCTGGGCGGCCCGACGCTCAACGACTCCCCCTTCATCCGCCGCCCCGACCTGCTCAAGAGCTTCGTCCTCTACTGGCAGCGCCATCCGTCGCTCTCCTACCTGTTTTCCGGGTTGTTCATCGGCCCGACCAGCCAGGCACCGCGCATCGACGAGGCACGGCACGATGGCCTCTATGAACTGGAGATCGCGCTGGCGCAGGTGCCCGATCCCACGCGGGAGGGGGAGGGCAAACTGCCGCCGCCCTGGACGGTCGATCGGCTGTTCCGCAACCTGCTGGTGGACGTGACGGGCAACACCCACCGGACGGAAATCTGCATCGACAAGATGTTCTCGCCCGATGGCCCGACCGGACGCCTCGGCCTCCTCGAATTTCGCGGGTTCGAGATGCCGCCCGAAGCCAGGATGAGCCTGGTCCAGCAACTGCTCCTGCGCGCGCTGACGGCCTGGTTCTGGCGGCAGCCGCAACAGGGTGGCTTCGTGCGTTGGGGGACGGCGCTACACGACCGGTTCATGCTGCCGCATTTCGTCTGGTCCGATTTTCTGGACGTGCTTACCGACCTGCGCGGCGCGGGATATGATTTCGACCCAAACTGGTTCGAGGCGCAGCGGCAGTTCCGCTTCCCCATCCATGGCGAGGTGGACGCGGGCGGTGTGACACTGGAAATCGCCCACGCGCTGGAGCCGTGGAACGTGCTGGGCGAAACCGGCGCGATCGGCGGCACCGTGCGTTATGTGGACAGTTCGACCGAACGGTTGCAGGTGCGCGCCACCGGGCTGGTGGCGGGGCGGCATATCGTCGCCTGCAACGGCCGCCGCGTGCCGATGACGTCCACCGCCGTGCCCGGGGAAGCGGTGGGCGGCGTTCGATACAAGGCCTGGGCCCCGGCCAATTGCCTCCATCCCAACCTGCCGGTGAACGCACCGCTCACCTTCGACATATTCGACAGCTGGAGCGGCCGGTCGCTGGGCGGTTGCGTCTATCATGTCGCGCATCCGGGCGGGCGCAATTATGATACGCTGCCGATCAACGGCTATGAGGCAGAATCGCGGCGCAAGGCGCGGTTCCAGGATCATGGCCACACGCCTGGTCAGGTCGAGATGCCGCCAGCTGAGCTGCCCGGCGAATTTCCCATGACGCTCGACCTGCGGTTCCAGCGCGCCGGCGGATGATGCAGCAGGACGCCATTGCCCCGACGCAGCCAGGTCAAGGATGGGCCGAAGCCTATCTTGGCCAGTCGGCGGGCAGCGATATTTTTGCCGATGCCGCACCCGACATGGCCGGCCAATGGAGGACGATGCTCGACCGTCTGGCGGCGCAGGGTAAGGGCGATCCCGCTCGGCTCGCGGACCATCTCGCACGACAGGCGAAGGATTTGGGCCTCGCCTTCCGGCTGACGGGGGATGAGCAGGAACGGGATTGGCCGCTTGGGCCGGTGCCCTTGCTGATCGGCGCATCGGAATGGACCCATATCGAACAAGGGCTGATGCAGCGGGCGCAACTGCTCGAACGGGTGATCGCCGACATTTACTCCACCCAGTCGCTGGTACGCGACGGCAAGCTGCCGGCGAGCATTGTGACCGGCAGCCCCCATTATTGGCGGATGATGACTGGGGCGGCTCCGCCGCGCGGGCATCATCTCCATTTCTACGCCGCCGACATTGGCCGCGATCCGGCCGGCGCGTGGCGGGTGCTGGCTGACCGGGTGCGCACCCCGGTCGGCGTCGGCTATGCGCTCGAAAACCGTCTCGCCCTTTCTCGCGCCACCGGCGACCTGCTGGCGACGATGAACACGCGCCGCCTGGCGCCCTTCTTCGCCGACCTGCGCCGGGGCCTCGCCGCCGATTGCGCGCGCGCCGATCCACGGATCGGCCTGCTGACGCCGGGCCGCTTCAACCAGAGCTATGCCGAGCAGGCGCATCTCGCCCGCTATCTCGGCCTGCTGCTGGTCGAAGGCGACGATCTCATCGTCTCGGACGGCCGACTGTTCGTGCGCACGATCCAGGGGCTGAAGCGGATGGACGGGCTATGGCGGTGGATGGACAGCCGCTTCCTCGACCCGCTGACATTCGACAGCCGTTCGCGCATCGGCGTGCCCGACCTGTACGATGCCGCCACGCGCGGCGGGTTGATGATCGCCAATTGGCCTGGAGCAGGCGTGATCGAATCGCCCGCCTTTGCCGCCTTCCTGCCGCAACTGGCGCGGACGGTGCTGGGCGCCGACCTCATCCTGCCGAATATCGCGACATGGTGGTGCGGCCAGCCGCGCGAGCATGCCCATGTCCGCGAGAGGCTGGATCAACTGGTGATCGCGCCCGCCTTCGGCCAGGAAGCCGCAGGATTGCCCCTCGTGGCCCCAGTGGTGCAGCCCGATCAGCGCGCCATGCTGCTGGAGGCCATGGATCGCCGCCCGATGGATTATGTCGGGCAGGAAATGGTGAAGCTGTCCACCACGCCTGCCGTGGTCGACGGGCGGTTGACCCCGCTCCCTTTCACGCTGCGCATCTTCGTCGCGCGCGACGGGGCCGGCCAATGGCGGGTGATGCCCGGCGGCTTTGCTCGGCTGGCGGGACATGGCGACATGCGCGCCGTGCTGATGGGGCAGGGAGACATGTCGGCCGACCTGTGCGTCATCGACAGCAAGCCGGCCCCGCCCGACAGCCTGCCGGGCGATCAGGTGCCCGCGATCCGGCGCATCGGGGGCATGTTGCCGGCCAAGGCGGCGGACAATCTCTACTGGCTCGGGCGCTATATCGAGCGGGCGGAAACGACCCTGCGCGTGATCCGCGCAATCGTGGGCGGCTCGATCGAAGCGGATCTTGGCCCGTCGTCCGCCAGCGCGACCATGACGCGGCTGGTGGATCAATTGATGCTGTGGAACAGCGTGGCGGACGGGAGCGCGAACGTTGGCGCACTCTGCGCCGCGGCGCTGGGCGACGCGCAGCAGCCGGGAAGCGTCCGCACGTTGATGACCACGGTTGCCGCCATCGGCGAAGGGTTGAGGGACAGGCTGGCCAGCGACTTCTGGCGGCTGGCGCGCCTGCCGCTGCCGATGTTTGACGGAGAGGTGACCGAGACGTTGCTCGACGCATCGTCGCGGATGATCGAGCGCATATCGGCGTTGGCGGGGCTGGCGGCGGAAAATATGGGAAGGAGCGACGGCTGGCGCTTCCACGACATGGGCCGCAGGGTGGAACGCGCCATCAATGGCTGCCGCCTCGTCGCGCTGTTCGGAAGCGACAGGGCCGGCGCCGATGACCTGACGGTGCTGCTGGACCTGATGGACAGCCAGATCAGCTATCGGACCCGCTATCTGGCGGGGCCGGCGTTGGCCCCGGTGCGCGACCTGCTGATGTTGGAACCGCACAATCCGCGCGGCGTCGCCTATCAAGCGATGCGGCTGGCCGAGCATGTAGCGGCGCTGCCCAATTTGCGCGCGGACGGCATGCCGGAAGAGCAGCAGCGGCTGGCGGACGATGTCGCCGGCCGCCTTTCATCGCTGACCGGCGACATACTGACGGTGATGGACATCGCCGATGTGGAAAGCCGGTTGCTCCGCCTGTCGGACGCCATCGGGCAGCGCTATTTCCTGCAAGTCCACAAGACGCCCGACATGGACCTGCTCGCATGATCTATCGCGTCCGTCATCGCACGCTGCTGCGCTATCAGACGCCGGTGCGGCTGGCGCGCTTCAATCTGCGGTTGAAGCCGGCACCCTGGCGCGGCCAGTGGACGTCCGATCATGTTCTGGAGGTAGATCCCGCGCCTGTCCTGATCGAGCCGCGCCCGTCCGGCTGGCCGATGCAGGTCGCACGGCTGGTAATCGAGAGGCCGATCCGGCAACTCTCCATCGAAAGCCGGTTCCGCGCCCGCGTGGAGGGCGACGCCATGGGGCCGCAGCCGGACGATCCCACCGTCGGCACGGTGGCGTGCGCGGCTCTGGCGGACAGGGATATGGCATCGACTGCGCCCGCCCATTATCTTTTCTCCGGGTCTCGAACGCCCATGCTGGCGGCGATCGGCCAATGGGTGGGCGGCGACCTGGCGGTCGACCGGCCTGTGGTTGCCGCCGCGCTGGCGATGGCTGAGAGAATCCGGGCGGAGTTCGCCTATCAACCCGGCGTGACCGATGCAGGCACGCCGGTCGGCGACGCCTTCGCGGCGCGGCATGGGGTGTGCCAGGATTTCGCGCATGTCATGGTGGTCGCGCTGCGCCTCGCCGGCCTGCCCGCCGCCTATGTCAGCGGCTATCTGCGCACCCTGCCGCCGCCCGGCATGCCGCGGCTGGTGGGCGCGGACGCGATGCATGCCTGGGTCATGCTCTGGTGCGGGCCGGCGCGTGGCTGGATTGGCTTTGATCCCACCAATGGCTGCATCACCGGCGATGGGCATGTCTTCGTCGCCATGGGTCGCGACTATGCCGATGTCGCGCCTATGGATGGGCTGTTCGTTGGCGCAGCGGGACAGAGCCTGTCCGTGATGGTCGACGTCGCCCCGGAGGAGGAGGCGCTGCCGGTCAGCCAGCCTGCGTGAACAATAGCGGCATGCCGGTGCGCGGACGGATGGTGAGACGGCTGATCGGTTCGGGCCGAAAACCGCATGGAACGCTGATGCGATACCGCCGCACGACGCTGGCGATCACTGTCATCACCTCCTGCTGGGCGAAGCCCGCACCGACGCAGACCCTGGGGCCGCGGCCAAAGGGAAACCATGCCTGCTTCGCCATGTCCGCATTGGCAGGATGGTCGAACCGGTCGGGATCGAAGGCATGGGGGCAGGCCCAGTTGTCCTTGTTCCGCTGCGTCAGCCACGGCGCGACCACCAGCATCGCGCCAGCCTCCAGATGCTTGTCCCGCATCGGCATGGGACAGGTGACCTCGCGCGGGAGAAAGGAAACCGGCGGATAGAGCCGCAGCGTTTCCTTGAAGATGTTGCGCACCTGTCCCATGTCCTTGAGCATTGCGGCGGTGAACGGCTGGTCGCCCGCGATACGCGCGACCTCTTGCCGGACGCGGTCCTGGATATGCGTGCATTCGCCCAGCATGTAGAGCGCCCAGGTCATGGTGCTGGCCGAGGTCTCATGCCCTGCGAGGAAGATGGTGGAGACCTGCTCCATCACCTGATCGCAAGTGAAATGCGCGCCGGTGTCGGGATGCTTCGCTTCGATCAACGACTGGAGGATGTCGCGCGTCCCCGCCTCTCCCCGTGCATGGAAGCCCTCATAGCGCGCCTCGACGATCGGGCGGAACACGTCGTGAATGGCGCGCGCCGGGCCGCGCGAGCGCTTTTCGAACCAGCCGGCCGGGATGCCGTAGAGCCGCAGCATCGAAGCGCTGTGAGCGAGGCGCTGGAACTTGCCGAATGCGGTGTGGATGATGTTGGAGCGTTCCGCGTCGAGCGTCTGGCTGAACAAGGTCCGGAAGATGATATCGGCCGCGACATGCGTCATCATCGGATCGATGTCGACCGGCTTGCCCGCTTGGCTGGCCGCGTCGATCCGGGCGAGCAGATCGTCCGCCGCCGCGACCATCAGCGGCATCGACCGGCCGAGCGCGGTGTGAGCGAAGGCGGGGTTGACCATCGCACGCTGGCTTTCCCAATCCTCGCCATTGGCGGAAAAGACCGAATTGCCGATCAGCGGATCGAGGTTGCGCACCAATTCGCTATGCTTGGGGTAAGCGGTCCCGCCGCGCAGGATCTGGTCCACAAGGCTGAGTTCGTTGGCGATGTACATGGTGCGCCCCGGCAGGCGGATCTCGCCCATCTTCATCGTGTAGCTCTTGTCGAAAAGCACATGAATCCAGCTGTGCCAGCCGCGCAGGAAGCGCTTCACAAGGCCACGCTTGCTCTTTGGCGGTCGGGGATAGGGCGGGGTGAAAAGGTCGGTCAAGCGATGGTCCTGAATGCGGCGACAGCCTGATCCACGGTGCGGCGACCGGCGGTCAGGCTGATGAAGTCGAGCGGCGACAAGCGATCACCCACGCGGAGATAGTCGAAATGCGCCTCATATTTGTTCGACCAGCCGCCATGATAATTTTCCGGCCGGTAGAAGAGGTGGAAGCGTGGCGAGAGCATGTCTACGCGCGCGGCATGGCTGTCGGCCACGAGGCGGAAAGGATTGACGTCGAAATAGGCGGCACCATCGGGCGGCGAGCTGACGTCGACATAACGGAAGGGCTTGTCGGCAAGCGCGCGCAGATCGTCATGATACCAGGCCGCGTCGCGGCGTAGCCCGATCACCGGCACCACCTGGCCCAAGCCGAGCATGACGAAATGATCGGGCAAGGCATCCCCGCGCAGCGCAATCACGCGGCGGAGGAGGCGCATGCCCAGGATCGTGCCAGCGCTGTGGGTGACGAGTTGCACCTCGTCCCAGTCGCCGTCCAGTTCCTGCGCGATGCGCGCGGCGAAGCGGTCAAGCCTCTCGTCGAGCGCGGCGCCCGGCCCCTGCCGCGCCAATGCGCCATGATAGGTCATGAAGCGCAGCAGCCAGGGAACGACCAGCTTGGCGAGGATACGGCCCGACAGGGTGGCGCTCACGCCCACGCCCAGTAGCGCCGCCGCCCACCAGGGGATGAGCAGCGACAGGATGAGGGCCGGGACGAGCGCGAGCAGCAGCGGGATAAGAACGGCGAGTATCGGCGGATAAAGAATGGTTATGACTGGTCCCTTGCGCAGTCGTCGCATCCGCAGGAAGTCCATGTGGCGCGCATGGCCGGCATAGGCGCGCGCGGACTTGATCGCGAGAGCCAGCGGATTGCGGATCCAGACCTGTCCGATCAGGTCTTCCCAACGGAGATATTCATAGTGCGTCTCGACACCGGCGGTCGGGTTCGAAACGGTCCAGCACGCCGACACCGAAGCACCGGCAGGGCCGGACTGACGCCCGCTGACCTCGACCGCATCGCCGGTGAGCGCGGCATAGCGCGCCGCCTGCTCGCGATAGAGCTGGTGGTAGAAGCGCACGCCGCGCGGGTCGAAACCGCCGAGATAGAAGACTTTACGCTTGAACTTTTGCAACGGCATCGCCCTAATCGCGCGCATGAGCACGCCCGAACGCGACTACTGCTATTTCATCGACCACCGCAAATACAACCGCAATGTCGGCTGCCGGAAACATGACAACATGTACGGCATTAACGGCGGAGGCAGCGAACGGGACCGCTGGCACGCGGACCTGACATTTTACCGCCACATGAGGGCGAACGGAGATCCGATGGCGCTGCCGTCGCTGATCGCCTGTCTGGCGCTTGGTTGGTTCTGCTGGAATTACCATCCGGGCAAGGGGCTGTGGCGCGGACAATTGTTGCGCCGCTTCGTAAAAGCGCCCAAGTGACCACGCCATGACCAGCCCAAAGCATGTCAGCGTCGGCCCGATCACCATCGGCAACGACCTGCCCTTCATCCTCATATCCGGTCCCTGCCAGATCGAAAGCCGCGACCATGCGCTGTTCATGGCCGAGGCGCTCGCGAAGACGGCGGATGCCGCTGGCGTGCCCTTCATCTTCAAGAGCAGTTTCGACAAGGCCAACCGCACCTCCGTCTCGGGCAAGCGCGGCGTCGGCATCGATGCCGGGCTGGCGATCCTTGCAGAGGTGAAGGCGACGCTGGGCTGCCCGATCCTGACCGATATCCATGACGCCACCCAGGTCGAAGCGGCGGCGCAGGCGGTGGACATCCTCCAGATCCCGGCTTTCCTCTGCCGCCAGACCGACCTGCTGGTCGCGGCAGGCAAGAGCGGCGCGGTCGTGAACGTCAAGAAGGGTCAGTTCCTCGCCCCCTGGGACATGGCGGCGGTCGCGCAGAAGGTTGCATCGACCGGGAACGAGCGCATCCTGCTGACGGAGCGGGGGGCGAGTTTCGGCTATAACACGCTGGTCAGCGACATGCGCGCGCTGCCCACCATGGCGCAGACCGGATATCCCGTGGTGTTCGACGCCACCCATTCGGTGCAGCAGCCGGGCGGCCTGGGTTCCGCGTCGGGCGGCCAGCGGGAATTCGCTCCCCTGCTGGCGCGCAGCGCGGTGGCGGCGGGGGTGGCGGCGGTGTTCGCCGAGGCCCATGACGATCCCGACAATGCGCCGTCCGACGGGCCGGTGATGCTGCCGCTCGACTGGGTCGGCCCGATGCTGGCGACCCTGAAGGCGATCGATGCCGTGGTGAAGGGCCGATAGGATATCACCCGCTTAACTTCGCATATTTCCCGCAGATTTTGACATTTTATTGTGCCGCGCTGATCCTATTGGAAAGATGGGCCTGCCGCTGTCGTTGACCAATGATCGCAGTGCGGTGCGCTGTAGGACAGGGAGGCGGCCCTACGGCCGGGTCTGCCCCTGTCCTCGCACGATCCACTTGTAGGTGGTGAGCCCTTCCAGCGCCACTGGCCCGCGCGCATGGAGGCGCCCGGTGGAAATGCCTATTTCCGCCCCCAGCCCGAATTCGCCGCCGTCGGCGAATTGGGTGGAGGCGTTCCACATGACGATGGCGCTGTCCACCGCGTTGAGGAAGCGCTCCGCCGTTTCCGCGTCTTCCGTGATGATAGCGTCGGTATGGTGGCTGGCGTGAGCCGCGATATGCGCGATCGCACCGTCGACGCCGCCCACCAGCCCCACTGACACGATGGCGTCCAGATATTCGGTATCCCAATCCTCGTCCGCGGCAGGCTTCACGCGCGCATCCATCGCCTGCACGTCCGTGTCGCCGCGCACTTCGCAGCCCGCATCGATCAGCACCTGAACCAGCGCCGGCGCGTGGGCGTAGCTGCGGTCGATCAACACCGTTTCCGTCGCGCCACATACGCCGGTTCGCCGCATCTTGGCATTGACGACCAGCGCCTGCGCCATGGCGGGATCGGCCGCACCGTCCACATAGCTGTGGTTGATGCCATCGAGATGCGCGAGGACAGGCACGCGCGCCTCTTCCTGCACCCGCGCGACGAGGCTCTTGCCGCCACGCGGGACGATGAGATCGACGAACTCCGACGCCTTGAGCAGCGCGCCCACCGCTGCCCGGTCGGTGGTGGGGACAAGCTGCACCGCTTCGGCGGGCAGGCCGGCGGCGACGATCCCGTCGACCATCGCCGCATGGATGGCGCGATTGCTTTCCTTTGCCTCGCTGCCGCCGCGCAGGATGACCGCATTGCCGGCGCGCAGGCACAGCGCGGCTGCGTCTGCGGTCACGTTGGGCCGGCTTTCATAGATGATGCCGACGATGCCCAGGGGAACGCGAATGCGGCTGAGTTTCAGTCCGTTGGGGCGGACGGCGGTGTCGATGACGCTGCCAAGCGGATTGGCAAGCGCCGCCACCTGATCGACGCCGTCGGCGGCGGCAGAGATCCTGTCCTCGTTGAGCTTGAGCCGGTCGAGCAGCGCAGGCGACAGCCCGTTGGACAGGGCATTGTCCATGTCGCGCGCATTGGCCGCGAGGATGGCCGGCGCCCGTTCCCGCAACGCCTGCGCAGCCCGGCACAGTGCGTCCGCCTTCTGCGCGTCGCTTGCACCGGCCAGAAGGGCGGCGGCACCACGGGCTCGTGCGCCAAGCTGGGCGATCAGCATTTCGGGGGTTTGGGTCAGGTCGTTCATGAAAGACGTCTCGCGGCTTTGGTCGGGCGCGCCTTAGCATGAAAGGCGGGGCGGACAAAGCCGGCGAACAACGGGTCGGTAAGGGTTCCGACGACCGGACCATGGGTCGCGAATGATCCGGTCGCCGGGCAGGGCAGCGGTTGCCGCCTCACCTGGGACAATAGAGCAGGGGGCTCACGCCCACATAGTTATACGGGGTAAGCATCTAAAAATCAGGGATAAATTGCTGCAGCGACGATCAGGCGGCCTGGGCCATCTGGAGTTCGCGGGTGGCGCGGATCACGCGGCAGGGAGGAATGTTGCGCCATTCGGTTTCTTCCGACACGCTGTCGAACAGGGGCGTCAGGAACCGGCGGACGAATGAGGAATATTGGTAGATGAGGAACGCCCCCCCCGGCCGAAGCGCGGCGCGGGTTTCAGCACAGATATGCGCGCCCACGCCCTCGGGCAAGGTGGAGAAGGGAATGCCGGACAGGATATAATCAGCCTGGTAATGGCCCGCTTCTCGAATAAACCGGCCGACATCCGCTGCCGATCCGTGCATGACGCGCAGGCGCGGATCGTCGATCTGTGCTTCGAGATAAGCGACGAAGTCGAGGTTGAGGTCGATGGCGATCAGCGTGGCGTCCGCCGGCAAACGATCCAATATCTGCCGGGTGAAGGTGCCGACGCCCGGCCCATATTCCACGAAGACGCGCGTCGAGCGCCAGTCCACCTGATCCAATATGCGATTCACCAGCATGGGAGAAGACGGGATCACCGAGCCGATCATGCCGGGATGCTTGACGAACTGGCGGAAGAACATGCCCCACTGGCTGAGAAACGATCCGGCGCCGCCGGCCTTTGCCTTCGTCTTCTTCAATGGAATGGAGGCCATCAAAATCCGTCCGTAAATTTCATCTGCAGCGACTCGCAAATCCTGCGAGAACTGGCAAGCGCGTTTGCAACATGCCTGTCATGAACGCGGTGCCGGCGGATGGGTTCAATCCGCCGACACCGCTTTCGGACCCGCGCATAACCAGGGTCAGTCACCGCGTTCCCGCGAACGGACCATGCCGGGGGACACGAACCCGATGGGATCGACCTGCATCGCGCGCTGCTTCAGCTGCGACTGGATCTGTTCATATTCGCGCTCCATTTCAGGCGTTACCGACGCCCGGGTTTCCTCCAGTGCGGCATCGAAATGCGCCTGCGTGACCTTCTCCACGCCCAGCGACTGCCGTAGCGCGACGAGGCCGGCGCGGCGGACGAGATCCTCAAGATCGGCGCCGGTAAACCGCTCCGTATCCTTCGCCAGAGCGACCAGATCGATATCGTCGGCAAGCGGCATCTTGGCGGTGTGGATGCCTAGGATGCGGAGACGGCCCGCCTCGTCGGGCACCGGCACATAGATAAGCTCATCGAAACGGCCGGGGCGAAGCAGCGCCGGATCGACCAGCGTCGGCCGATTGGTCGCGCCGATGACGACCACGGACTGCAATTCCTCCAGCCCGTCCATTTCGGCAAGGATGGTGTTCACCACCCGCTCCGTCACCGCCGGTTCGCCAAGGCCGCCGCCCCGCGCGGGCACCAGGCTGTCCAGTTCGTCGATGAAGATGACGGTGGGCGCCACCTGCCGCGCGCGGGCGAAGAGGCGCGCGATCTGCTGCTCGCTTTCGCCATACCATTTGGACAGGAGATCGCTCGATTTTGTCGCGATGAAATTGGCCTGCGCCTCGCGGGCAACGGCCTTCGCCAGCAATGTCTTGCCGGTGCCGGGCGGGCCATAGAGCAGGAAGCCCTTGGCCGGGCGGATGCCGATGCGGCGGAAGGCATCGGGGTCTTTCAGCGGCAGCTCGACTCCTTCCTTGAGGCGCATCTGCGCATCGTCGAGACCGCCAATGTCGGCCCAGCCGATGTTCGGCGCCTGCACCATGACTTCGCGCATGGCGGACGGCTGGACGCGCTTGATCGCGGACATGAAGTCCTCACGCGTGACGGACAGTTCCTCCAGCACGTCGGCGGGAATGGTCCCTTCCTCCAGGTTCAGGCGCGGCATGAAGCGACGAACCGTCTCGATCGCCGCTTCCCGGCTGAGCGCGGCGAGGTCCGCGCCGACGAAGCCGTAGGTCATGCGGGCGAGTTCACCCAGATCGACCTTGTCGCCCAGCGGCATGCCGCGCGTGTGGATGCCCAGGATCTCGCGCCTGCCGCGCTCGTCCGGCACGCCGACAATGATTTCCCGGTCGAAGCGGCCGGGGCGGCGCAGCGCCTCGTCGATCGCCTCCGGCCGGTTGGTCGCGGCGATCACGACGAGGTTGGTGCGCGGCTCCAGCCCGTCCATCAGGGTCAGCAGTTGAGCGACGAGGCGCTTTTCCGTCTCGCCGGTCACATTGCCGCGCTTGGGCGCGATCGAATCGATCTCGTCGATGAAGAGGATCGACGGCGCGGACTTGGCCGCTGCCTCGAAAATCTCGCGCAACTGCTTTTCCGACTCGCCATAGGCCGAACCCATGATCTCCGGGCCGTTGATCAGGAAGAATTCGGCATCGGATTCATTGGCGACGGCGCGCGCAAGGCGGGTCTTGCCGGTGCCCGGCGGGCCATGGAGCAGCACCCCCTTGGGCGGATCGACGCCGAGCCGCTCGAACAGTTCGGGGTAGCGCAGCGGCAGCTCGACCATCTCCCGCAGCTGGTCGATCGTTTCCGCCATGCCGCCCACATCGTCATAGGTGACGTCGGCGCGGCGCGATTCGCGCGGTTCTTCATATTCGGCGCGCAATTCGACTTCCGTATCCTCGTCGATCCGGACGATGCCCTTGGGCGTGGTGGACACGACGACGAGCCGGATTTCCTGCAACGCATAGGCCGGCGCGGCGAGCATCTGTCGCAGCTGGGGCGGCATGTCACCCGGAGGAACCTGTTGTTGTCCGGCTGTAGCGACGATGTCGCCGGATGAGAGGGGCCGCTGGAAGAAAACGCGCTTCAACGCGTCGGGATTGCCCTGGAGCCGGAGGTTGTTTTGTGCGGGCGCGAACACGACGCGCTGGGCAGGTCGGGGATCGACTTTGGCGATCTGGACGAAATCGCCCGACCCCACGCCGGCGTTGGCGCGCTGAAGACCGTCGAGGCGGAGCACGTCGAGCCCCTCATCTTCCTTGTACGGACGCACCACGCGCGCAGAGGTCGGGCGCTTGCCCGCAATCTCTATCACATCGCCTTCGGCAAGATGTAGTTCGGCCATCACGCCGAGCGGCAGCCGCGCCAAACCGCGCCCGGCGTCTTCCGGCCGCGCGTTGGCGACCTGGATCCTGCGTTCCGTCCTGTCCTGATCGGCCACTCGCCATCCCCGTCTTTGTCGTTCCGTAACGAGATAGGAAACGCAAAGCGGTCCGGAAAGACCCCCGGATGACGATAACATGGGACAAAAAAAGGGCCGGCGATAAAGCCAGCCCGGAAGTTTTAGGAGAGGATGCCTGAAAGGCCCGTCCTATATGCGTTGCAGCGTGAAATTTTGCAAGTGCGAAAGAAACGGCCAGGTTGCAAAAATTGCATCTTGCCATTTCCGCCCTTTTCCTGCTCATTAGGGAGAGGATGCTTGGAACCGGGATGCGCGCCGTTCGATAAAGAGAATTGACGCGGCGCAGCGGATCGGCTTCGGAACTTGACAGATTATGCGCAGATTGCCGCCCCTTACGGCCCTGGAGGCCTTTGTTCAGGTCGCCCGCCTCGGCTCCGTCAAGGCAGCGGCCGAAGAGCTTGCGCTCTCTACGCCCGCGCTGAGCCGGCGGGTACAGGCGCTCGAACGCTTCATCGGCAGGCCCCTGTTCGACCGGAAACACCAGGCGCTGGAGATCAACGCGGACGGACAGCGGCTGCTGGACGACATCGCGCCGGCGCTGGATTCGCTCAGCCAGGCGCTGGAGAATATCCAGAGCGGGGGCAATCAGTTGCGACTACGGCTCGCGGTAATGCCGCTATTCGCCACGCAGCGGCTCTTTCCCCATCTCGGCCGGCTGCGCCAGCAGCATCCGCAGCTCCATATCGACATCGAAACCACCCCCCATGCCGTCGCGCGGCTGGGCGAAGGGCTTGACGCCGCCATCGTGCTGATGGCGAAGGACATCGACCCGGCGCTCTATGCGCATGAGCTGGACCATGAGGAAGTCTATCTGATCGGCCGGCGGCAGTTGCTGGAAGGCCCGCACGCGCTGACATCGCCCGAGGAACTGGCGCAGCAGACGATCCTGCTCCACCGCGACATGGTGCTGTCCTTCGACGCCTGGAAGGAAGCGGCGGGCCTGCCCGACCTGCAGCCGCTGGCGGTGGACAATTATGATTCGGGCCAGTTGATGCTGGAGGCGGCGGCGCAAGGCTTGGGCGTGGCGGTGATGCACGCCAGCCATTTCGAACAGTCGGGCGATCCCCGCCTGGTCCGCCTGTTCCCGATCCATGTCGAAAGCCCCTATCGCTATTTCTTCGTCTGCCGGCCGCGCGCGCTGCAGACGCGGGCGGTGCGCATCTTCCGCGACTGGCTGGTGGCCGCGGACATCTGACGCCTTTTTTGCCCCGTTCTTTGAGCGCGTTTTAAAGTTAATGGGAAGATGGCCGTTATGAGCCGCATGACCGCGGCAGCATCTCCCTCCTCCACCGGCCCGCAACATGGGCTAACCGACCGTCTGGCACGCTGGGCCAGGGGCTTTTCGCACAAGGCCGAGGAGGAAGAAGCCGAGGAGGTCGAGCTTCGCCCGCGCGCCGGCACCGCCGCAAGCCGGGAGATCAATCGGCGGCGGCAACTCTATTCCGAGATCGGCGACTTCCTGTTCGCCCATGACCTGGATCTCACCCCGGTCAATTTCAGCGTCGCGCTGGATTACCTGACCGGCGCCAACGTGGGCGTCGAGAAGGCGATCCGGGCCGTGATGATGGAGCGGGGCAAGATCACCAACGGCTGGCTGGAAGCGCTGGCCGCAGACCAGCGCGCCGACGAGATCACGCCGGACGGGCTGGCGACGATGCTGGATAAGGTCGAGGAGAATCTGACCCAGTTCACAGGCCTGATGCACGAGTCCCGCAATTCGGCGAAGGATTATGGCGCGGCGTTGCAGGAGCAGGCCAAGGAACTGAGCGAGAGCAGCGACAGCGAGCCGGTGCTCGCCCGCCTGGTCGGTCTGACCCGGTCGATGGTGGAGAAGACGCGGCAGGTCGAAAACCAGCTGCGCGAGAATCAGCGCCAGACGCAGGCGCTGAAATCGAGCCTGGAGTCCGCCCGCCGCGCTGCCGAACATGACCATCTGACCGGCCTGCCCAACCGCCGCGCCTTCGAAGCCGTGCTGCGCGAGGAAACGAAATTGGCGCAAGACGGTGGCGAAGCGCTGTCGGTCGCCTTTTGCGACATCGACCATTTCAAGCAGATCAACGACCTGCACGGTCACGACACGGGTGATCGGGTGCTGAAGTTCGTCGCCGGCCTCCTCGCGAAAATATCGAACGACCGCTGCCATGTCGCCCGGCATGGGGGCGAGGAATTCGTCCTGCTGTTCCGCGGCAAGACGGCCGGCGAGACATGCGAGGCGGTGGACGGCGTGCGCGAAGACTTGGCGGGTCGCAGTCTGGTCAATCGCACCAATGGCGAGCGGATGGAACGGGTGAGCTTTTCGGCCGGTGTCGCCAACGTGCTGGCCTATGACGACCCGCGCGCCGCGCTGAAGGCCGCCGACCGGGCGCTATACCTGGCCAAGGAACATGGGCGCAACCGCGTCTATCTGGCGGCGGAAGCCGACTGAAAGCCTTGAAGGCCCGCTTCCCTAGAAGTCCGGCTTTTCATAATGGGGCGGCGGCGTGATGACCTCCATCCGTTCGGACAGCAGCGGCCGGAAGGACGGGCGCGACTTGAAGCCGGCATACCAGCGCTTCACCGGCTCGTGCCCCGCCCAGTCGATGCCCCCCAGATAGTCCGCGACAGAGAGGTGCGCGGCAGCGGCGATGTCGGCAAGGCTGAGCGTAGCACCGGCCATCCAGCTGCGATGGTCGAGCAGATAATCCATGTAATCCATATGGACGTTGGCGCGCTTCATCGCTTCCCGCAGCACGCGCGCGTCGGGCGGCGCCCTGTCGATCAGCCGCTTCTTCATCCGTTCCTGCAGCAGCGGCCCGACCACGTCGCCGTAGAAATTCTGGTCGAAGAAGGCGGTCAGCCGCCGCACTTCCGCCCGGGCGGCGGCGGCACCGGAAATGAGCGGGAATTTTTCCACCGTCTCTTCAAAATATTCGCAGATCGCCTGGCTGTCGATCAGGGTGATGCCCTTGTCCTGGTCCACCATGACCGGCGTGGTGCCCGCAGGATTGAGATCGAGAAATTCGTCCCGCATCACCCAGGGCGATTCGCGCACCAGATCATAGCCGATCCCCTTTTCACCCAGCAGCAGCCGGACCTTGCGGGAAAAGGGGCAGAGCGGAAATTGATAAAGCAACCACATAGGCGATCCCTGTTAGGCGCGCCGGAGGAAAGGGGAAAGCCGCAAAATGCCGCTCCCGCCAGCGATATGGTTCCGGCCTTGAAGGCGGCAAAAAACGGCATGTTTCGCCCTTGCGGTGCGCCAATGCGGCGATAGAAGGGGCGCGAATTTGATTTCGCGACGGAAAGGATGCCCGATGTCTGACGATTTCTTCCCGGTGCCGGGCACATGGGCGCAGGACGCGCTGTTCGACCGCGCGGGCCGTGAAGCCGACTACCGCCGCTCGATAGAAGATTCTCACGCCTATTGGCTGGAACGGGCGAAGCGGCTCGACTGGATCGAAGCGCCCACCCTGACCGACGAGAGCAGCTTCGCCGAAGCCGATTTCGGCGTCCGCTGGTTCGCCGACGGCGTCCTCAACGTCAGCGCCAACTGCATCGACCGCCACCTGGCCGAACGTCGCGACCAGACCGCGATCCTCTGGGAACCCGACTCGCCCGACGCGGAAGCGCGGCGGTACAGCTACGCGCAGGTCCATGAAGAGGTGTGCCGCCTCGCCAATGTGCTGAAGGCGGCGGGGGCGAAGAAAGGCGACCGGATCACCGTCTATATGCCGATGATTCCGGAGGCCGCCTTCGCACTGCTGGCCTGCGCGCGCATTGGCGCTGTGCATTCGGTGGTGTTCGGCGGCTTTTCCCCCGAGGCGCTGTGCGGCCGCATCCAGGATTGCGACTCCACCCTGGTCATCACCGCCGACGAAGGGTGCCGCGCGGGGAAGAAGGTGCCGCTCAAGACCAACGTCGATGCGGCGCTGAAGGATTGTCCGGGGGTGAAGACGGTCCTGGTGGTGAAGGCGACGGGCGGCGACATCGCCATGCAGCCGGGCCGCGACCTGTGGCTGCATGAGGAGGCCGCCAAAGTGTCCGCCGACTGCCCGCCAGAACCAATGAACGCGGAAGACCCGCTGTTCATCCTCTATACTTCCGGCTCGACCGGCAAGCCCAAGGGCGTGCTGCACACCACCGGCGGCTATCTGCTTTGGGCGAGCCTGACGCACGAACTCTGCTTCGATTATCGCCCCGGCGACATATACTGGTGCGCCGCCGACATAGGCTGGGTCACCGGGCACAGCTATATCGTTTACGGCCCGCTGGCGAACGGGGCGACGACTCTGATGTACGAAGGGGTGCCCAACTGGCCGACGCCCAGCCGCATCTGGGACGTGGTGGACAAGCATCAGGTCCATACGCTGTTCACCGCGCCCACGGCGCTGCGCGCGCTGATGAAGGAAGGCGACGAGCATGTGACCCGCACCAGCCGCGCGTCGCTGCGCGTGCTGGGGACCGTGGGCGAGCCGATCAACCCGGAGGCGTGGCGCTGGTATCATGGCGTGGTGGGCGAAGGCCGCTGCCCGATCATCGACACCTGGTGGCAGACGGAAACCGGCGGCGCGATGATCGCGCCGATGCCGGGCGCGACCGACCTGAAGCCGGGCAGCGCCACCTTGCCGATGCCGGGCGTGGTGCCGCAGATCGTCGACGGCGAGGGCAAGGTGCTGGAGGGCGCGGCCGAGGGCAATCTGGTGATCGCGCAAAGCTGGCCAGGGCAGATGCGTACCGTGTGGGGCGACCATGACCGCTTCTTCCAGACCTATTTTACCACTTTTCCCGGCAAATATACCACCGGCGACGGCGCGCGGCGCGACGCGGACGGCTATTACTGGATCACGGGTCGGGTGGACGACGTCATCAACGTGTCGGGCCACCGGATGGGCACGGCCGAGGTCGAAAGCGCGCTGGTGCTGCATGAGGCGGTCGCGGAAGCGGCGGTCGTGGGCTTTCCCCATGACGTCAAGGGCCAGGGCATCTATGCCTATGTGACGCTGAACAGCGGGCAGGAGCCGAGCGACGATCTGCGCCAGACGCTGATCAAATGGGTACGAACGGAAATCGGCCCGATCGCGACGCCGGACGCCATCCAGTTCGCGCCCGGCCTGCCCAAGACCCGGTCGGGCAAGATCATGCGCCGCATCCTGCGGAAGATCGCGGAGGGCGAGGTGTCGGCCCAGGCGCTGGGCGACACCAGCACGCTGGCGGACCCTTCGGTAGTGGAGAATCTGGTGGCGAACCGGGTCGGGTGAGGGCGTGATTGAATCTTAATGCCCCGGATGCTATATCGTTTGTGCAAATGTCATGGGTTATGCCCCTGATACCGAACCCCCGTCATTGCCGTGGCGGGGGTTCACTCGTCCAAGGGGCGAGTTGCCGCCCGCCCCTTGTCCGTCGCACATCTTATTTGGAGCGCGAAACCTCCACGATCTTGAGGACCAAGGTCGCAAAGGCGATCATCACCCCAAGCGCGATGCACGAGTCTGCAAATGTCATGTGCTCTCCTTCTGATACGCGGCGGAAGTGCCGCGTCATCGGAATAAGGAAAGAACGCGCGCGTGCCTATTAAGGCTTTGTCACACCATCTCGCCGGTCAGCAGGCGGGGCAGCGCGCCGGACTGGCCGCGCGCCTCCGCCATGAAGCGATTCTTGAGCGGGGTTGTGCGTTGCACGGCGGCGAGGCCGGCGCGGCGGACGAGCGAGGGGAGCTTGCCCGGCACGTCGAACAGGCGGACGAGGCCGTCCATGGCGACGCTGGTCATCATCGAATCGAGGCCGCGCCAGCGCTGGTAGCGGGCCAGAAGCTGCGCGTCGCCGGGATCGAGACCGAGGCGCATGCCGTCCACCAGCACCTCCACCAACGCGGCGGCGTCACGAAAGCCGAGGTTAAGGCCCTGCCCAGCGATCGGGTGGATGGCATGGGCGCTGTCCCCGACCAGCGCGAGGCGGGTGTCGGTGATGCGCGCGGCATGGTGAAAGCCGAGCGGATAGGAGGAGCGCGGGCCGGCGAGGCTGATTTCGCCGAGGAAGCCGCCGATCCGCTTCTGCGCTTCGGCGAGCCAGGCGCGTTCGGAGAGCTTGAGCATCGCGGGCGCCTGGTCGGTCGGCACGGTCCAGACGACGGCGGAGCGGGTGCCGGGCTGCATCGGCAACAGGGCGAAGGGGCCGCCGACATAGAAGATTTCGTAGGCCGTGTTGGCGTGCGGCACGTCATGGTCGATCGCGGTGACCATGGCGGTGTGCTTGTACTGCCATTTGGTGGTGCGGATGCCGGCGGCTTCGCGCGTTGGGCTGTTGCGACCCTCCGCCGCGACCAGCAGCGCGCCATGGAGCGTCGCGCCGCTCGCCAGCGTCAGCGTGACGCAATCGGCGGTGCGATCCACATGGGTGGCGCGGTCGGGCTGGAAGATGGTGAGGTTGTCCGCGCCCTTTGCCGTTTCCGCCAGTGCCAGGCGTAGGTCGCGATTGGGGAACATGGTGCCCATGACGCCATCCTCCGCGTCGGGCACGAAGTCGAGCGCGCCCGGCTCCAGCCCGTCGCTGACCCAGATGCGGTCGATCGGACAGCCCTTCCCCGCGAGATGATCCGCCACGCCGATGGCCGACAGCATGGCATAGCTGGTCGAGCTGATCGCCGAGACGCGTCCGTCGAAGCCAGGCGCGGTCTGCGACAGGGGTTCGGCCGGATCGATGACGGCGGTGCGCACGCCATGGCGCGACAGGGCGATGCCAAGGGTGAGGCCGACCAAGCCCGCACCCAGAATGACGACGTCGAAGCGTTGCATGGCCCCCATGTAGAGGGTCGGACGGCGCTTGGGAAGGATGGCAAAAGAGACAGCGAAGTAGACAGCCAAAACGCTCCACATATCATTAGTTAGCTAACTAATTATTGGCGCTCCGGCGGGTTCATGGCTTGCTTACCAATTTGCGCTAGGGCGGCCTTATGAGCCGTGCAGACCCCCGCCCCCGTTCCGCCGTCAGCCATGGCGTTGGCGTCGCGGGCCTCGTGGGACTGGCGGCATGGACGCTGGTCGCGCGCCATTATGGCATGAACGGCCCCAATGCAGGGTTCGCGGCGGTCGTCGCCTGCGGGCTGCCGATGGTGCTGTGGTCGCTGCTGGTGGATCGGGTGCATCGCCATCCGTCGACCGGGATCGACTGGAATGCGCCGGCGCGGCCGTGGCGGGCAGCGGGCGACACGGCCATCGTCAAGATCGCCGGCCTGTGGGCGACATGGCTGGCGATCGCGCTCTTCTACTGCGTGGCGCGCTGGTATTGGAGCGGCAATTATCGTTATTCGATGGATTTGTTCACCGCCGCCGCGCCGTGGCTGCTGGTTGCGTCCATCCCCTATATTCTCTGGATCGACCGGCGGCTGGTCGATCCGCATGATGCCTCATACCATTTCGGCCAATGGGTGATCGGCGGCGCGGCCGGCAGGCCCGACATGGAACAGGTGGCGCATCATGCCCGCGCCTGGGCGGTGAAGGGCTTCTTCCTGGCCTTCATGGTGTCAATCGTGCCCGGCAATTTCGCGAGCGTGGTCGACTGGCGGGTCGAGGACGCGCTGGCGCATCCAGTGGCGCTGGCCGGCTTCCTGATCGCCATCATGTTCATGATCGACGTCTGCATGGCGACGGTCGGCTATATCCTGACCTTCAAACCGCTCGCTTCGCATATCCGCACCGCGAATCCGTATCTGGGCGGATGGATCGCGGCGCTGATCTGCTACCCGCCCTTCGTGCTGATGGGCGGCGGAGGGCCGCTTGACTATCATGCGGGCGGGCAGGAATGGGATGCATGGGTCGCGGGAATGCCGGCGCTGCAATGGACGCTGGGCGGGCTGCTGGTGTTGCTGACGGGTATCTATGCCTGGGCGACGGTGGCGTTCGGACTGCGCTTCTCCAACCTTACCCATCGCGGCATCCTGACGCATGGGCCTTATCGGTGGAGCCGGCACCCGGCCTATCTGTCGAAGAACCTCTTCTGGTGGCTGTCGTCGCTGCCTTTCCTGAGCGTCAGCGGTTCGATGACGGACGTGGTGCGCAACTGCATTTTGCTGGGCGCGACCAATGCCATCTATTATTGGCGGGCCAAAACAGAAGAGCGACACCTGTCGGCCGACCCCGATTATCGCGCCTATTGGGAGTGGATGTCGCGCAACGCGCCGGTGCCCCGTCTTTTCGCGTGGCTGACGGGGAAGCGGCCGATCGCGCCGCTGGCGCAACCGGCGGAATGATCAGAAACTCTCTTCCGCATAGACTCGGCTGAGGTCACCCGCCCATTCGCGATGATAGCGGTCGAGCAGCCGTTCGGCGTTGGTCTTGCCCGATGCGACGACTTCTTCGAGGAAGCTGAGATACCCCGTTTCATTGTCGCCGGCACCGTTGAGTCGCGCGCGCGAGGCGAGGCCCGAGCGGGCGATGTTCACGACTTCGCCAGCGATATCGCGCAGCTTGCGGCCGCCGCCGATCGGCGCGTCGAGGCCGAGCTTCGGCACGGAGTCGCGCAAGACCTGCCGCTCCTCCATCGACCAGTCCTTCACCACGTCCCAGGCGGCGTCGAGGGCGCCCTGGTCGTAGAGGAGGCCGACCCAGAGAGCGGGCAGCGCACAGATGCGGTTCCAAGGGCCGCCGTCCGCGCCGCGCATTTCGAGGAAGCTCTTCATCCGCACTTCGGGGAAGGCGGTGGAGAGATGATCCTCCCAGTCCTTTTCGGTGGGCTTCTCCCCCGGCAGGACGGAGAGGCGGCCGTCGAGGAAATCACGGAAGCTGAGGCCCGCCGCGTCGATATATTTGCCGTCGCGGTAGACGAAATACATCGGCACATCGAGCGCATAGTCGGCGTAGCGTTCGTAGCCGAAGCCGTCTTCGAACACGAAGGGCAACATGCCAGTGCGGTGCGGATCGGTATCAGACCAGATATGGCTGCGGTAGGAGAGGAAGCCGTTGGGCTTGCCGTCGGTGAAGGGCGAATTGGCAAAGAGTGCGGTGGCGAGCGGTTGCAGCGCGAGGCTCACGCGGAACTTCTGCGCCATGTCGGCTTCGCTGCCATAATCGAGATTGGTCTGAATGGTGCAGGTGCGCAGCATCATGTCGAGGCCCATGGACCCCACGCGCGGCATGTGCCGCAGCATGATCCCGTACCGGCCCTTGGGCATGATGGGCAGGTCTTCGCGGGCCTTGTCCGGCCACATGCCAAGGCCAAGGAAGCCCAGGCCCAGCATGTCGCCCACATATTTGACCTGTTCCAGATGGCGGCCGGTTTCCGCGCAGGTCTGGTGGAGATTTTCGAGCGGCGCGCCGCTGAGTTCCAGCTGGCCCGCCGGCTCCAGGCTGATCGTGCCGTCGCTTCCCGACAGGGCGATGATATTCTCGCCCTCGAACACCGGCTGCCAGCCGTAGCGGGTGAGGCCGATCAGCAGCGTGTGGATGCCGCCCTTTTCCTCATAGGCAGGGGCGTGATGGTCGGACCGGGCATAGACGAATTTCTCATGCTCGGTGCCGATGCGCCAGCTTGTCCGGGGCTTTTCGCCCCTGGCAAAGGCCGCGATCAGCTGCTCGCGGCTTTCGATGACGGGATCATGCCCCCCTGAGTCGGTTCTGGTGCTCATGCCCCGCCCTTAATCCTTCCCCTCGGCGCGTCAAACCAGAGCGCGCGGCGCACAGATAAGTTGCGCCCCGGAGGAACGCAACAACATAGCGAAATGAAACTATTTCGGGTCGTGCCAGTCGCCGTTGATCGCCATCCAGGCCGACGTGGCGGCGATGGCGGCGGTTTCGGCGCGTAGGATGCGGGGGCCGAGCGACACCGGCACTGCGCCCGGCGCTGCCCGGACAGCCTCGCGCTCTGCCGGGTCGAAGCCGCCTTCGGGGCCGACGAGAAAGGCGGCGGGGCCGGGGTGCGCGCGTAACGCCTGTTCCAGCGGCGCGCCGCCGGTCTCGTCCGCGAAGAAGAGGTGGCGACCGGCGGGCCAATCGCGCAGCAGGGCGTCGAGCTTCACCATCTCGCCAAGCTCGGGCAGCGCGGTGCGGCCGCATTGTTCCGCCGCCTCGACCAGATGGGCGTGCAGCCGGTCGAAATTGAGCTTGTCCACCACCGCGCGGCGGGTGAGGACGGGTTGCAGCCGAGCCACGCCCAGCTCGCACGCCTTTTCCGCGATCAGGTCGATCCGCCCCTTCCTGATCGGCGCGCAGCAAAGCCAAAAATCGGGCACGACCTCCGGCGGCCTGGTCTGCTCCACGCATTCCAGCACCAAATCCCGCTTGCGGATGTCGCGCGCGCGCGCCGCCCACTCGCCCGAGCGACCGTCGAAGAGCAGGATGATGTCATCCGGCTTCACGCGCATGACGCTGATGAGATAATGGGCGGGATTGCCGTCCACCGGCACGGCCACGCCTTCGCCCAGCTGGGTTTCGACATAGAGGCGCGGCGCGCTTTGCGGGGGCCAGGCAGGGGTGGCGGTCATTTCATGTCTTTCGTCCGACGGAGCTTGCCCGGAGGCAGGACAAGTCTTTAGAGAAACGAGGGGCTTCGACAAGCTCAGCCCGAACGGAGTGCAGCGTTGAGCGAAACCATCGTCCCAGACAGCCAGGCGCGCGGATTGCTTGCCCGGTTGCCGGACACGCCCCGGATGCTGGCGCAGCTGGCGCGATTCGACCGGCCCATCGGCTGGTGGCTACTGTTCTGGCCCGGCGCCTGGGCCGTCGCGCTGGCGGGCGGAGCCTTCGCACGCTGGCCGCTGATCGCCTGGCTGCTGTTGGGCAGCATCGCGATGCGGGGCGCGGGATGCGTGTTCAACGACATTGTCGACCGCGACATCGACGGGAAGGTCGCGCGCACCGCCGTGCGCCCGCTCGCCAGCGGGGCCATGTCGATCAGGACGGCTTGGGTCTGGTTGGTGGCGCTGTGTCTTGTGGGACTGGTCGTGCTGCTGCAACTGCATCTTTATGCGCAGGTCGTGGCGCTGGGCAGCCTGGCGCTGGTCGCGGCCTATCCCTTCATGAAACGGATCACCGGATGGCCGCAGCTGTGGCTCGGCCTCGTCTTTTCCTGGGCGGCGCTGGTGGGATGGAGCGAGGTCGTGGGCGCGCTGACGCCGGCGGGGTTGACGCTCTATGCCGGATGCATCTTCTGGGTGGTGGGCTATGACACCATCTATGCGCTGCAGGATCGGGAGGACGACTCGCTGATCGGGATCGGATCGAGCGCCCTGTCGATGGGGCGGCATGTGCGGGCGGGCGTCGCTCTCTGCTACATGCTGGCGCTGGCGTTGTGGGCGGCGGCGATCTGGCAGGTGCGGGGCCAGGCGCTGGCACTCGCCACGCTGCTGCCGGTGACGGCGCATTTGCTGTGGCAGGTGGCAACGTTGAAGGAGGATGGCGTCGATCCGCTGGCGAAATTCCGGTCCAACCGCTTCGCCGGACTGCTGATGTTCCTCGCCTGCCTGACCGTGGGGAGCGCCGCATGACGCCGCAGCCGGGCCGCGATTGCTGGCGCATCGAGCGGGCCGACAGCGCCAGCGTCATCATTGACGCCGACAGCTATTTCCGCCACGCCCGCGCCGCGATGATGAAGGCGAAGCATCGCATCATGCTGATCGGATGGGATTTCGACGCGGCGATCAGCCTGATCCGCGAGGACGAGGCGGATGACGGCGCGCCGGTGGCCATCGGGGAATTCATCAGCTGGCTGGTGGAGCGCAGGCCGGAGCTGCACATCTTCCTGCTGCGCTGGGACGTGGGCGCGATGAAGTCCATGGTGCGCCCCACCAACCTGTTCACCACGCTCAAATGGATGGCGCATCCGCGCGTGACGGTGAAGCTGGACGGCCACCATCCGCCGGCGGCTTCCCACCATCAGAAGATCGTGGTGATCGACGACTGCTTTGCCTTTTGCGGCGGGATCGACATGACGGGCGACCGGTGGGACACGCGCCATCATCGCGACGAAGACCCCGGCCGGCACCATCCCGACGGGTCGCCCTACGGGCCGTGGCATGACGCCACCACTGCGCTGAAAGGCCCCGTGGCGGCGGCGCTGGGGGAACATGCGCGGTCCCGCTGGACGGGCGCGGGGGGCGATCCGCTGGAGCCCATTAAGGGGGTGCAGGATTGCTGGCCCGACACCCTGCCGGTGATGTTCGATCAGGTCGACGTGGCGATCGCCCGCACCGCGCCCAAGATGGACGATCAGGAGGAGCTGACCGAGATCGAGCAGCTTTACCTCAGCCAGATCGCCGTGGCGAAGCGGCACATCTACGCCGAAAGCCAATATTTCGCCTCGCGCCGCATTGCCGAGGCGATCGCCGCGCGGCTGGCCGAGCCGGACGGGCCGGAAATCGTCATCGTCAATCCCGAGCAGGCGGACGGCTGGCTGGAGCAGCAGGCGATGGACACGGCCCGCGCCCGCCTGTTCGAGGCGCTGAAGGCGCGCGATCCGAAAGGGCGGTTCCGCATCTATCACCCCTTCACCCAGCGGGGCGCGCCCATCTATGTCCACGCCAAGATATTGATCGTGGACGACCGGCTGATTCGTGTCGGCTCCTCCAACATGAACAACCGGTCGATGCGGTTGGACACGGAATGCGACGTCTGCATCGACACGGCACTGCCTGCCAATGCCGGGCAGCAGGCGACGATCCTGCGCGTCCGCGACGACCTGATCGCCGAACATCTCGACCTGCCGCCCGAGAGAGTGAGCGCCGTGATTGCCGAACGCGGGTTGATCGCGGGGATTGAGGAGTTGCGGCAGAAGCCCGGCAAGACGCTGCGCCCCTATCAGACGCCCGACCTCAACGAGGTGCAGCAATGGCTGGCCGACCATGAAGTGCTGGACCCGGAGGGCCCGGACGAGATGTTCGAGCCGGTGAGCGAACGCGGGCTGTTCCGGCGCATGAAGGGCTGGTTCGGGCGGAGCTAAAGCCGCGCCAGCGCATCGGCGATGCGGCCGACCGCGATGTCGAATCCCTCCACCTGCTGCGCGAAGCCAAGGCGCATGTGCGCGGGATGGCCGAAACAGTCGCCCGGCGCGAGCAGCACGCCTGCCCCGGCCAGTGTCTCGCACAAGGGCCGGCCGTCACGCCCATCGGTAAGCCAGGGGAAGGCCGTCGTGCCGCCTTCCGGCCGGACCCAATCGAGCTTGCCCTGCGAACCCGCGACAAGTTGGTCCAGCAGGGCGATGTTCGCCCCGGCGACGGCCTCCAGCCGGTCGAGGATAGACCGTGCGTTGGTCAGCGCATGGGCGGCGAGGCGTTCCAGCAGCGGCGAGGCGCTGATCGTGAAATAGCTGCGCGCATCGATGATGCTGGCGCGCCGGTCGGCATCCGCGTCGATGAGCCAGCCGGTGCGCAGGCCCGGCAGCGACAGCGCCTTCGACAGGTCGCTCGTCACCAGCACATTGGGGATGCCGGCGGCGGAGCGTTGCGGCGCGGTGAAGTAGAGCGGGTGATAGACTTCATCCACCAGAAGGGGCACGCGCCGTTCGCCAAGCTGCGCTGCCAGCGCCGCGATCTCGTCCCTTTGCATGACGGTGCCGGTCGGATTGTGCGGCGTGTTGAGGATGACGAGGCGGGTGCCCGCATCGACCTGCGCCAGGATGGCCTCCTTGCGCTGCGCGAAGCCATCCGCGCGGTCCAGCCGGTAGCGGCGCGTGGCAAGGCCCCACCCCTGCGCTACCGCATCATAGGCAGGGTAGCCGGGATCGGGCAGGACGATGTTCGCGCCCGGCCCGGCGGCGAGGCAGAAGAGGATCGAAAGCGCTTCCGACGACCCGGTGGTGGCGACGACCGCGTCGGGATCGACGTCGTGAAAGGCGGCGATGGCCTGCCGCAGCGGCGCGCTTCCCTGCGGCGGGGCGTAACTGAGCACCGTGTCCGCAAGATCGAGCGGCGCGTCGCCCAGCGCAGCGACCTGCGCCACGTTCCAGCGAGGGCCGGTGCTGGACGCGAGATTATAGGCGATGGGCGGCGTCGCGAAGTCATAGGCCGAAAGCCAGTGATCAAGCGCGAAAGGCGGAAGATGGGCCATGGTCGTTCCTTGTCGTTCCCGCGCGACGCTGGCGGTGGTGGGCGGCAGGATCAAGCACCGGCTGCGCGGGACTGGCCCTATTCCGCCGCGAGGAGGGCTTCGGCGCTTTGCAGGTTGACCGAGACGAGCCGGCTGACGCCGCGTTCGACCATGGTGACGCCGAACAGGCGGTGCATGCGCGCCATGCTGACCGCATTGTGGGTGACGATGAGGTAGCGCGTGTTGGTCTGCGCCACCATCGCGTCGAGCAGATCGCAGAAACGCTCGACATTGGCGTCGTCCAGCGGCGCGTCCACCTCGTCCAGCACGCAGATCGGCGCGGGGTTCGTCAGGAACAGGCCGAAGATGAGCGCGACGGCGGTCAGCGCCTGCTCGCCGCCTGACAACAAGGTCAGCGCGGCGAGTTTCTTGCCCGGCGGCTGGGCCATGATTTCCAGCCCCGCCTCCAGCGGATCGTCGCTGTCGATCAGCTCCAGATGCGCTTGGCCGCCGTTGAACAGGGTGGTGAAGAGGCGGCGGAAATGGCCGTCCACCGCCTCGAAAGCGGCGAGCAGGCGCTGGCGGCCTTCGCGGTTGAGGCTGCCGATCGAGCCGCGCAACTGGTTGATCGCGGTCGTGAGTTCGGCACTTTCGGTGCGGCTGGTTGCCTGCGTGGCTTCCAGTTCCTCCAGTTCCTTCGCGGCGACGAGGTTAACGGGGCCGATCCGTTCGCGCTCAGCCACGAAGCGGTCATGGTCGGCCTGCTCGGTTTGGGCGAGGCGGATGTCTGCGCTGGCGAAACCCAGTCTTTCGGGCAGGACGGGCGGTGGACATTCGAAGCGCTCGCCCGACAGGCGGTTGGTTTCGACCCGGCGCTCGTCGGCCGCTTCGGCGCGGGCGGCGGCGGTGGCACGGGCCTCGCGCGCGGCGGCAAGGCTCTCTCCAGCCTGCGCGGCGTGGGATTCGGCGGCTCGCAGGGCGTTCTCCGCCTCCTGCTCGGCGCGGCGAGCCTCTTCCGCCGCCGTCGCAAGTCGCGCGCCGTCATCCGTCAGGTCGGCGATCGCAGCGGCAAGCTGGTCCGGCTGCGCGTCGATGGCGGCGCGTTCCTTCGCGATCTCTTCGCCGCGTTCGACCATCGCCGCGATGCGCTTTGCCGCTTCGCCCGCGCGCGTGCGCCAGCCCTTCGCCTCCGCATCCGCCGCCGCCTGCCGCTCCCGGTCGGCGGAAAGGGCGCGGTCGGCCAGCGCCTGATCGGCCTGAAGCTGGCTGACGGCGGCGCGGGCCTTTTCGCTGGCCTGGCTGAGAGTCGCGACAAGCGCGCGGGTTTCGGCGCCGTCGGGCACGGCAAGGCGCGTGGCCTGTGCCTTGTCATGCTCGGCCTGTGCGGCGGCCTCGTCGCGGCGGGCCTCGGCGAGCCGTTCCTCCACGCCCTCGCGCCGGCCGGCAAGCCGTTCGAGCGCGGTCGTCGCCTCGTCGGCGGCGCGCAGCGCGGCGCGCAGCCGCTGGTCGGCCTGCCCCAGCGCCGTTCGCCCGGCCGCCAGCGATTGCGCTGCCGCCTGTTCGCGCGCGCGCGCCTCCTCCTGTGCTGCGACGGCCTCATCGACCTCCGCCTGTGCCGCAGGTCGCGCGGCGGCGAGCGCCTCCAGACGGTTGAGGCGGATCAGCCGTTCGGCAGCGGCCGCCCCGCCTTCCTCCGCGACATAGCCGTCCCAGCGGCGCAAGCGTCCGTCGCGGGTGACGAGTCGTTGCCCCACGGCGAGCGGTTGGCCCTCGTCCGTTGGCGCAACAAGGATTTGCGCGAGGCGACGCGCCAGTTCGGACGGAGCGGTGACATGGGCGGCAAGCGCCGTCGCGCTGGGGGGTAGCGGGGGATCGGTCGCCTGAGCCTGCGCTCCGGCCCAGCGGCGCTTGCCCTCCACGCCGACTGCCGCCTCCAGATCATCGCCGAGCGCGGCGGCGAGCGCGCGTTCGTAGCCCGGCGCGGCCTTCAGCCGGTCGAGCGCGCGCAGCTTCGACGCCACGCCGCTTTCCACGGCGCGTTTCAGTGCAGCAGCCTCGCTGTCGAGCGCGGCGAGAGCGGCCCGGGCGGAGGCGAGCGCCGATTCGGCGGCGGCGCGCGCCTCGGCTGCGGACTGGCGCTGGGCATCGGCGGATATGATCTCGGCTTCGGCAGCGTCGCGATCTGCTTGCGCTGCAGCTTGCGCCATGATCGCCTCGCTACGCTGCGCCTCCAGCGGGGCGGCGTCGGGCAAGGCGGCGGCTTCGGCGGCGAGGCGGGCGGCATCGCGCTGCGCCCGGTCCAGCCGGTTGCGCGCGGCGGCGAGCGCCGCTTCGGCGACTCGCAACTCCGCCTGCTCGGCCGCCTGCGTCGCCATGGCGCGGGCAAGCTCCAGTTCGGAGTCGCGCGCCGATGCTTCCGCCGTGGCGATGCGTGCGGCGAAATCGGGCCGCAGCTTCTCCGTTTCGGTGATGCGGCCCTTGAGGGTCGCGATCTCGGCGGTGAGGCGGGCGATCGCTTCGGCCGCATCATTGGCGAGCGTCCCTTCGCGCACCCGGTCTTCCTCCAGCCGGTCGGCCTGCTGCGCCAGGTCAGCAAGGCGACGGACGACCGATTCGCGTTCGGCGCGGAGTGCGGCGAGTCGGTGTCCGGCCTCGCTGGCGGCGTCGCGCGCGGTCTGTGCCGCAGCGCGGCGGTCCGCCAGCGCGGCGACGGCGGCCTGGGCCTGTGCCGTCGCGGCGGCCTGTCCCTGCTGGGCGGCGGTCACGGAGGCGTCGGCCTGTTTGGCTTCGGCGCGGGCGGCTTCCGCGCTGGCGTTCGCCTCCCGCCAGCGGGCGAAGAGGGTACGGCCTTCCGCGGTCCGGATCTGGTCGGACAGACGGATATAGCGTTCCGCCGCCTTCGCCTGACGGCGCAGGGCGTTGGCGCGCGCGTCCATGTCGAGCAGGATTTCGTCCAGCCGGGCAAGATTGGCCTCGGCCGCGCGCAATTTCTGTTCGGCATCCTTGCGGCGGACGTGGAGGCCCGCAATGCCGGCCGCTTCTTCCAACATGGCGCGCCGTTCCTGCGGGCGGGCGGCGATGGCGGCGGCGATGCGGCCCTGGCTGACCAGCGCGGGGCTGTGCGGACCGGTGGCGGCGTCGGCGAAGATCAGCGCCACGTCCTTCGCGCGAACGTCGCGGCCGTTGGCGCGGTAGGCGCTGCCTGCGCCACGTTCGATCCGGCGGGTGACTTCCAGTTCGCCATCCGCGCCCACATCGACTGCGGAGAAGAGTTCGCCCTGTTCCTGCACGGTGAGCAGCGCGACTTCGGCAAAGTCGCGCTGCGGGCGCGTGGCCGTGCCGGCGAAGATCACATCCTCCATGCCCGCGCCGCGCATGGACTTGGCGCTGGATTCGCCCATCACCCAGCGGATCGCTTCCAGGAGGTTGGACTTGCCGCAGCCATTAGGGCCGACGATGCCCGTCAGTCCCGGTTCGATCCGCAGTTCGGCGGGGTCGACGAAGCTCTTGAAGCCGGAGAGCTTGAGGCGCTTTATCTGCACGAGGGCGTGGCGGGACGGCGCGCCGTCCCTGCCCCCCTAGCCCGCGATGTCGCCCCCCCGTGCGTCAATCAGAGACCTGCTTCCTTGAGCTTGGGCTGAAGCGTCGCCCAGGTGGCGACATTGTCCACCAGCACGCCGTTGATCAGGAAGCTGGGCGTGCCCTGGATATTATATTGCGCGTTGGCGGCCTCGACTCCCTTGGCCAGCTTCTCGGCCGCCGCGGTGTCGGCCAGGCATTGCTTCGCCTGATCGGCGGACACGCCGCGCTGCTGCGCGAATTCGACCAGGCCCGCGATGTTGGCGATCGCGCCGAAGCGCTGCGCCGGCGGCATCGATTCGACCGCCTTGAACGCCGCGTCCTGACCTTGCACCTTGTCGAACATCGCCGCCTGATTGGCGAAGAACTGTTCCGACAGGGGGTAGAAGACATCCTTGCCGCCGCAGCGCGCCAGCAGCGCCGTCGTCAGGTCGATCGGATCGCGGACATAGGTGCGGAATTCGAAGTTCATCTTGCCGGTATCGACCAGCTTCTTGACCTCTTCCGATGCCTCGGCCGAAAAGTCGCGGCAGTGGCTGCAGGTGTAGGAGCCATATTCGACCAGCTTCACCTTGGCCGAAGGGTTGCCCATCAGGAAGGTGCCGTCGGGCGTCTGCGACACGGTCTGCGACCAGCTGGTCCCCGCAGGCGCGGGCACGGCGGCGACCGGATCGCCCGAAGGCTTGGCGCCCTCCTCGCTCTTGTTGCAGGCGGCAAGAGTCAGGCCGAGGGCGACGATGGCGATACCAGGCAGGATTTTCACGACGAGGCGCGCTCCAGTTAGAAAAGAATGGACAAGGCGTTTAGATCAGCGCGCGGGCGCGGGCAATGCGGCCTTCACGACGTCCCAGGTGGAGCCCTTCACCAGTGTGCCGTTGATGGTGAAGCCGGGCGTGCCGCCGATCTTCACCTTGTTCCACGCCTCGTCGGTCATGGCGAGCACCTGCTTCATCGATTGCGGGCTGGCGATGCACTGGTCGAGCTGGGCGTTGGTGAAGCCGCGCTTGTTCATGAGGGTGTAGAGACCCGTCTTCTGCCCGATATCCTTGAGCGCCGCCGTCTGGTCGGTCGGCTTGGTGGCGTCGCGATCGTAGGTTTCGAGCCGTTCCATCCAGGCGGGCTGGTTGGCGAACAGCGCCTCATGATTGCCCATGAAGCGGGCCGGACCGCCGCAACGGGCGAGCAGGGCGGCCGCCAGGTCATATTTGTCGCGCACGGCGTTGCGCACCTCCACCGCGACGGTGCCGCCCTTCACATAGTCGGCCTTGAGCGGTGCGCTCGCTTCCCCCACGAAATGGGCGCAGTGGGAACAGGTATAGCTCACATATTCCACCAGCTTCGTCGGCGCGGCGGGATTGCCCATATAATGGCCGCCGATGGGCGTCATTACGACCCGGCCGACCCAGTTGGCGGCGGGCGCGGCGACCAGAGCGGCGGGAATGGCGACGAGGGCAAGCGGCAGGAACGTCTTCATGGCGATGCTTTCTGATGCGGCACGGATGAACCGGACCGGAACTAGCCGATTTTCGGCAAACCGCTGCTGTTGGCAAGCCCCTGCGCCAGCGATTCGAGCACGGCGCGCAATTCGGGATCGCCGATGTCGCGGAGCGAATCGCCAAGTTCGACCGGAACGGGCTTGAGATTGCGAGGGGGCGGGCGGCGTTCGGGCGTGGCGGGCAGGATATCGCCCTGCCGCAGGGCGACCTTCGCCACGGCGGCATAGCCGAAGAAGCGATTCACCCGTTCGACGATGTCCGGCAGCATATGCTGGATCATGGGCGCGTGGCCGCTCATGACCGTCAGCTGGAGCGTGCCGCCCGCCTTCTTGCCCACCGGGAAGCGGATCGATTCGGGCGCGGAGATGGACGCATAATGTGCGCCGGCGATCTCCGCCCAGCGCGTCACGATGCTGGATTGTACGAAGCCGAACTTGCGGAAGGCGGCGCGGCCGATGTCTGGCATCAGGTCGGCGATGGCGCGCGGGCCGCCGGCGCGGGGGCGCTCTTCGGGCATGGCGCGGGTCTTCAATTTCGGTGAGGCGGGGCGTTCCGTCATGGCCGACTTAATGGCATAGGGCCGCCATGCGCGTCGAGGGCAGAGAGTCAAAAATAGCGGGCGAGTTGCTGGCCCATTATGACGTCCATGCGCGCAAGCTGCCTTGGCGCGCGCCGCCGGGGGCCAACGCTGCCGATCCCTATCGGGTGTGGCTGTCCGAAGTGATGCTGCAACAGACGACGGTGGCGGCGGTCGGCCCCTATTATGCGAAGTTTACCGAGCGCTGGCCGACCGTGGAAGTCCTGGCAGCTGCGGACGACGCGGACCTGATGGCGGCTTGGGCCGGCCTTGGCTATTATGCGCGGGCGCGCAACCTGCTGGCCTGCGCGCGTGCGGTGACGCGAGACCATGGCGGGCGGTTTCCGGCGACGGAAGAAGGGCTGCGCGCCCTGCCGGGAGTGGGCGCCTACACCGCCGCCGCCGTGGCCGCCATCGCCTTCGGCCAGCGGGCGGTGGTGGTGGACGCCAATGTCGAGCGGGTGGTCGCCCGACTGTTTGCGATTGGAACGCCCTTGCCCGCCGCCCGCCCCGCCATCCGTGCGGCCGCCGACCGGATCACGCCGGACACGCGCGCCGGGGATTTCGCGCAGGCGATGATGGATCTGGGGGCGACCGTCTGCACGCCGCGCAATCCGGCCTGCGGCCTGTGCCCGCTACGGGAGGATTGCGCCGCGTTCGCCACCGCCGATCCCGCCGCTTTCCCGGTCAAGCCGGCGAAGAAGGCAAAGCCGCATCGGTTAGGCCATGGCTGGTGGATGGAGCGGGACGGACATGTGTGGCTGGAGCGGCGACCGGAACGTGGCCTGCTCGGCGGGATGCGCGCGCTGCCCAGCGGCGCGTGGAGCGATGCGCCCGATCCCACGCCGCCCATCAATGCGGAATGGCGGACGCTGGCCGAGCCGGTCGGCCATGTCTTCACCCATTTCTCTCTGGCGTTGCGCGTCCATCATGCCCATGTGGATGCCGCGCCGGATGGCGAGGGCGAATGGTGGCCGATAGACCGGCTGGACGAGGCGGGATTGCCGACGCTGTTCGCCCGGGCGGCGGCGGCGGTGCGAAAGGAACGGGATGCACGGAACTGAAATCGGAAAGCCGCTTCCGGGCTTTGCAGGTGGGACGCTGGACCGGGTCGATCCGATCCGCAGCGATCCCGCGCGGCTGGCCGCCGCCTTTGCCGATCCCGCCACACGGCAGCTCGTTCTGGACGGGCTGGAGCCGGTCGAGGAAGACGGCCATCTCGTGCTGGAACCGGTCGAGCCGGGCGCGGACGTCGCGAACCATGTGCTGCTCGGCATCGATCCCCACGGCCGTCCGATCTTCGCGCGGCTGGTCGCCGATCTTGGTCCCGCCATGGTTCCCACGCCGCGCAGCCGCGCCATCGCCGGGCTGGTGCCGGCCGAGGAGGTCGCGCTGTACGGCACGGCGCGCAGCCTGGTGCACTGGCATGCGCGGCATCGCTTCTGCTCCGTATGCGGCGGCGCGACGAACCCGGCCAAGGCGGGCTGGGCACGCCGTTGCGAGCTTTGCGCCGCCGAACATTTCCCGCGCACCGACCCGGTCGTCATCATGCTGGCCGAACATCGCGGACGCGTGTTGGTGGGCCGGCAGCATAGCTGGCCGCAGGGCCGCTATTCGGCACTGGCCGGCTTCGTTGAGCCGGGCGAGACGATCGAGGAAGCGGTGGCCCGCGAAATATATGAGGAAGCGGGCGTTCGCGTGCGCAACGTGCGCTATGTGACGAGCCAGCCCTGGCCGTTCCCGTCTTCCCTGATGATCGCCTGCATCGCTCAGGCCGACGACGATACGCTGGCTGTCGATGCGAGCGAGATCGAACATGCTTTCTGGTGCGACGTTGAAGGCGTGCGCGCGGCGATGAACGAAGATCCCGCCGCGCCCTTCATCGCCCCTTCGCCCATGGCCGTCGCCTGGCATCTGCTGGACCATTGGCTGGCGAACGTTGCTCCTGGAACGGCAAGCGCCTAAGGCCGTTCCCTTTCCCCCTTAGCCCAGACAAGGACCATTTTCCCCCGATGCTCAGCCTAGACGAAGCCCAGTCGCGCGCGCAGGACCTGGTGAGCGCCGCGCGCAAGGCGGGCGCGGACGCAGCCGACACCATCTATGCCTGCAACGCGTCGACCAACGTGTCGGTGCGGCTGGGGGCGCTGGAGGATGTCGAGCGGTCCGAAGGCGAGGAGATCGGCCTGCGCGTCTTCATCGGCCAGCGGTCGGCCAGCATTTCCGCGTCGGACATGAACCCGGCGACGCTGGGGACGCTGGTGGAGCGTTGCATCGCGATGGCGCGCGAAGCGCCGGAAGACCCCTATGCAGGGCTGGCCCCGGAAGACAGGCTGCTGCGCAAGCGCCCGCCTTCGCTCGACCTGACGGACGAGGAGGAACCCGAGCCGGCGGCGCTGCGCGAACGCGCGCTGATGGCCGAGGATGCGGCCCGTTCCGTCCCCGGCGTTACCAACAGCGAGGGCGGCGGCGCATCCAGCGGGCGCAGCCAGGTGGCGCTGGCCACCAGCCATGGCTTTGCCGGCGCCTATGCGGGCACCAGCCATTCGACCTGGGCGAGCGTGCTCGCGGGCGCGGGATCGGACATGCAGCGCGACCATGCCAGCCATAATGTCCGCCATCTGGAGGATCTGGACGACGCGGAAACGATCGGCACCCGCGCCGGGCAGCGGGCCGTGGCGCGGCTCAATCCGGTGAAGGTGGAAAGCGGCGTCATGCCGATCATTTTCGATCCGCGCATCGGGTCCAGCCTGATCGGCCATCTGATCGGCGGCATCGTCGGCCCCGCTATCGCGCGGCGTTCGAGCTTCCTGCTCGACATGCTGGGCGAGGCGATCTTCGACGCCGGGGTCACCATTATCGACGACCCGCTGCTGCACCGGGGCCTGCGCTCTCGCCCGTTCGACGGCGAAGGGCTGCCGGTGGAACGGCGCGCGCTGATCGATCGGGGCGTGCTGACCGGATGGCTGATGGACAGCGCGTCGGCGCGCCAACTGGGACTGGAGCCGACCGGCCATGCCAGCCGCGGCGGCAGCGGCGCGCCCGGCGCCAGCGTCACCAACGTCCATATGGAGCCGGGCATTGCATCGCCGGGCGACCTGATGGCCGACGTGAAGCGCGGCCTGTACGTCACCGAACTGATCGGCATGGGCGTCAACGGCGTCACCGGCGATTATAGCCGGGGCGCGGCGGGATTCCTGATCGAAAATGGCGCGGTGGCGCATGCGGTGTCGGAAATCACCATCGCCGGCAATTTGAAGGACATGTTCCGCGCGCTGACGCCCGCCAGCGACCTGCAGTTCCGATATGCGATGAACGTGCCAACGCTGCGCATCGACGGGATGACCGTTGCCGGCGGATGACCCCTTCCTTCGCGCAGTGGTATCCGCCGCTGCTGACGCCGCCGACCACGCGCTGACGCTGTGGGCGGGGGGCGAAACCCGCGTGCGGCAATGGGAGAAGGTGCCCGGCCATCCGGTGTGCGAGGCCGACCTGGCCGTGGACGCCATGCTGCGCGAGCGGCTGGCGGCGATCGATCCGGGCGCGGGCTGGCTGTCGGAGGAGACCGCCGACACGGTGCACCGGCTGGGCGTCCCGCGCGTGTGGGTGGTCGATCCGATCGACGGCACGCGCGATTATCTGCGCGGCCGGCCGGGATGGGCGGTGTCCGTGGCGCTGGTGGAGGATGGCGCGGTGCGGCTGGGCGTGTTGGCTGCGCCCGCGCGCAACGAAACATGGATCGCGCAGGCGGGCAGGGGCGCGACGCGCAACGGTGTCCTGCTGCGCGCGGGGGACCGCACCCGGCTGCCGGGGGCGCGGGTGCCTGCCGACCAGTTGCCGCGCCAGGACCGCGATCTGGTGGCGGTGGCCAAGCCCAACAGCATCGCGCTGCGCATGGCGATGGTCGCTGCCGACGACGCCGATCTGGTGGCGACGGTGCGATGGGGCAATGAATGGGACGTTGCGGCGTCGGCGCTGATCTGCGCCGAAGCGGGCGCGGTCGTAACGGATGCGCTCGGCGTGCCGTTGCGTTTCAATCGGCCGCAGCCGACCGCCTTCGGGCTGCTTTGCGCCGCGCCGGGCATCCATGCCGCGGCCGTGGAGCGGCTGAAGCCGCGCGCGGTCGATATACTGGATCAGGCGCGCCCCTGATTGACTAGCCTGCCGGCTTGAGCGTGAGCGGGAGGCCGGCCGCAAGGAAGACCACCTCCGCGCAGGCGGCGGCGACACGCTGATTGACCAGGCCGGCTGCATCGCGGAACCGGCGGGCGAGCGCATTGTCCGGCACGATGCCGAGACCCACTTCGTTGGCGACGAGGATGACGGGGCCGGCCGCACGGGCCAGCGCGCCGATCAGATCGTCAGTCGCGCGCGTGACGTCATGGTCGCCGAGTATCAGGTTGGAGGTCCAGAGCGTGAGGCAATCGACCAGGATCACCCTGTCCGGCGCGGAACGGGCGTCGAGGGTTGCGGCGATATCAATGGGCGCTTCCACTGTATGCCAGCTAGCGCCCCGTTCCTGTCGATGGCGGGCGATGCGGTCGCGCATCTCATCGTCGAAGGGCTGCGCCGTCGCGATGAACAGGCGGTCAAGGCCGGTCGTTTCGGCACGCGCCTGAGCATGGCGGCTCTTGCCCGAACGTGCGCCGCCCAGGACGAGAAGCGTGCGAGTCATGCCGCCTCCCGGGCGATGGCGATCAGCGCGTCGATGTCGAGATGTTCCTCCAGTTCGGAAGCGATAGCATCGAGCGCGACATCGACGCTGGCGTCATAGTCGGCTCCGCTGCTGGCCGACCCCAATAGCCCCAGCAGCGCCCGCCGCATGTCGGCGCTGGCGAGCAGGCCATGGACATAGCTGCCCATGACGCGGCCTGACGGACTGACGGCTCCATCCACCCGACCGTCAACGAGATGCGCAAAGGGACGTTCGGTGTCGGGGCCCGATGTTTCGCCCATATGCATTTCATAGCCGGTGAAGTCCGCGCCAAGCGCTGTGCCGGCGACCCGCTTCAGCGTCTTGGCGGGGGACAGGCGGGTTTCGATGTCCAGCAGGCCAAGTCCAGCGACGGAGGCTGGCGGCCCTTCCAATCCCAACGGGTCCGCTACCGTGCGCCCCAGCATCTGATAGCCGCCGCACAGGCCCAGTGTTGCGCCGCCGCGCCGGTGATGGGCAAGGATGTCGATGTCCCATCCTTCCTGGCGCATTGCGTGGAGGTCGCCGATGGTCGCCTTCGACCCCGCCAGGATGATGAGCGTGGCGTCGGCCGGAACGGGCTGGCCCGGCGGGACCATCACGAGGCGCACGGCCGGTTCGAGCTTCAGCGGATCGAGATCGTCGAAATTGGAGATGTGCGGCAGGATGGGGCACGCGATCAGCAGCGCGTCACCAGACAGGGGTCGGCCGCGTTCGAGCATGACCGCATCCTCGCTGGGCAATTGTGCCGCGGCTGGCAGCCAGGGCACGATGCCGAAGCCGCGCCAGCCCGACAGCGCCTCCGTCTGCGCATAGCCGTCGCTGAAAAGCGCAGGATCGCCGCGAAATTTGTTGATGATGAAGCCGCAGATCATCGCCGCATCCTGTGGGTCGATCACGGTGCGGGTGCCGACGATGGCCGCGATCACGCCGCCCCGGTCGATGTCGCCGACCAGCACCACGGGAACGCTGGCCGCGCGCGCGAAGCCCATATTGGCGATGTCGCCGGCGCGCAGGTTGATTTCCGCCGGCGATCCCGCTCCTTCCACCACCACGAGGTCGCATGCCGCGCGCAGACGGCGATAGCTGGCCAGCACATCGGGAAGCAGCGGCGTGCGCGCCTGCCGGAAATTGCCGGTGCCCAGAGTCCCGCGCACCTTTCCATGGACGATGAGCTGGGATGTGCGATCCGCCTGGGGTTTCAGCAGCACGGGGTTCATGTCGCTGTGGGAATCGACCCGGCAGGCGAGCGCCTGGAGCGCCTGGGCGCGGCCGATCTCTCCGCCGTCAGCCGTCACGGCGGCGTTGTTGGACATATTCTGCGGCTTGAACGGCAAAACCCGCAGACCCCGGTTGGCGAGCGCACGGCAGAGACCCGCGACCAGCACCGACTTGCCGACGTCGGAGCCGGTGCCCTGCAGCATCACAGCGCCCATGCGACGCCCCCTGCGATGAGCCAGAGGAGCAAGCAGGCGCGGCGGTAGATGCGCAGAGCCCGGCGGATGTCCTGCGGACCCGCCGCTGCCCTGCCCCTGCCGATCCATGGCTTGTCCTGCATGACGCCGTCATAAGCGATCGGGCCGGCAAGACGAAGGCCGAGCGCGCCCGCCATCGCGGCTTCGGTCCAGCCGGCATTGGGCGAGGCGTGGAGGCGCGCGTCGCGTGCCATGGTACGCCAGCCGCTGCACCCTGCGACACAGATCAGCACGCCGCCGATACGCGCGGGAATGAGGTTCAGCGCGTCGTCCATCCGGGCGGCCGCCCAGCCGAACGCGCGCCAGCGTTCCTCGCGATGGCCGATGAGGCTGTCGGCAGTATTTACCGCCTTGTAAGCCCAGACGCCGGGCAGGCCGAGCGCCAGCAGCCAGAAGAGAGGCGCGGCGACACCGTCGCAATAGCTTTCCGACAGGCTTTCTATCGCGGCGCGAACGACGCCCGCTTCATCGAGCGTGGCGGTGTCGCGGCCGACGATCCTGCCGACGGCGGTGCGCGCTTGCGGAAGATCGCCGCCGCGCAACGCCCGCTCCACGGCGGACACATGGTCGTGGAGGCTGCGCTGGGCGAGCGCCGGCCAGGCGAAGAGGGCGAGAAGGGGCCACGCCACCGGGCCGGGAAGCTCATTCATCGCGCGCTGGATCAGCAAGGCAGGGCCGACGGACAGTAGCAGGAGCAGCGCGAGCGTCCCGATCCCGGCCAGCCTGCGTCGTGCAGACGGCAAAGACGGGCGGTTCCAATGACGCTCGCACCCGTCGATGAGGCGCGCGAAGGCTCCCACCGGATGGCCGGTGCGCCGGTAGAGCGCGGCAGGCCAGCCGATCGCGGCATCGAGGGCGAGAGCGGCGAGTGCCACTGGATCAGCCACCGGCCAACGCCTCCATCAGCCGGTCCAGCGCAGCGGCGTCGGGCGGCAGGCCGATGCGCAGCCATGCGGGGTTATCAGCGAAAGGCCGGGTCAGGATATGGCGGCGGGCGAGTCGCTCGAACAGCGTGGGGGCGTCTGGCACCTGCAGCAGGCGGAACAATGGACAGGCTCCGGTCGGAGCGAAGCCCATCGTCTGAAGACGGGCGTCGAGCCTGCTCGCCCGCAGCGCCAGTTGATCGCGCGTCGCTTCGATCCAGTCCCGATCGCGATAAGCGGCCGTGCCGATCGCGATGGCCGCCGCAGAGAGCGGCCATGCGCCCAGGCTTTGGCGGAGGCGCTCGAGAATAGGCGGCGCGGCCAAGACAAAGCCGAGGCGAACGCCGGCAAGGCCGAAATATTTGCCGAAGGAGCGGAAAAGGATCAGCCGATCGTTGCGAGCGACCTCGCTCGCCAGGCTGATGCCGGGGGATGCATCGGCAAAGGCTTCGTCGAGCAGCAGCCGGCCGCTGGTGCCCCTCCGGTCGAGCAGGTCGCGCATCCGGCTCCGATCCAGCACGCGGCCGTCTGGATTGTTGGGGTTGGCGAGGATCAGGGTTGCGCCATCCGCCTTTGCCATGTCCGTCAGCAGGAGTGGCGCGCTGCCACCCATTATTTCGGTATGGGTGCGGTAGGTCGGCATGAGGTGAAAGGCCAGTCCCGAAACGAGCTGGCCGATGAGGCGCAAACCGATCTCAGTCCCCGGCACGGCGCAGACATGGTGGGCGGCTACGCCGAAATGATCGGCAGCGGCGGCTTCGAGCGCGCGCAGGTCCGCTTCGTCGGGCAGGCGCGCCCAGTCTATGGCGAGCGGCGGCACCGGCCAGGGGTCGGGATTGATGCCGGTCGACAGGTCGAGCCAAGGTGCGCCCCCATCGCCGAAGGTCACGCGCGCAGCGGCGAGGCCGCCGCCATGCCAGGTCCAGCGGTCGCTCATCCGAGCGCTGCCCACAGAAGGGAGGCGAGCAGCAGGCCGCTTTCGATGAGTTCGATGCCTGCGCCATGGCCGTCACCCGAAATGCCGCCGATGCGGCGGCGCAGCCAAAGGCCCCAGAGCAGCAGCAGGAGAGGCGTCGCCACAAGCGCCGGCACGAAGCAGGAGGCGGCGATCAGGGAGAGGCTCCAGATCAGCAGATCGGACGTCCGCACGAACTGGCGGAAACGCGAGCCGAGTCCTTCATGCAAGGGTGGGAGCGTCCGGGTCCAGACGAGCGGCGCGATGCGCGCTGCGAAGGGGATCAGGACGAGGGGCAGGAGCAGGCTGCGTTCGAGGAGGGCATGGAGCAGGACCAGTTTGGTCACAAGCTGCGCCCCGATGGCGACGACGGCGAAGCTGCCGACATGCGGATCGGCGAGAATCGCGCGGAGATGCGCGCCGTCCTTGCCCTTATGCGCGGCACCGGCTGCATCGGCGATGTCGCCAAGCCCGTCGAGGTGCAGCGCGCCGGTGAGCAAGACCCATGTCAGCAGGGCCAGCAGCGCGCCGGTCCAGCCGTCGATCAGGCAGCCGAGCCGGGCGGACATCGTGATGAACAGGCCGAGGATCAGCCCGACCATCGGGAACCAGCGCATCGACCGGGCGAATGCCGCGTCGGTCACGGCGATGCGGGGCGTGGGCAGGCGCGTCAGGAACTGGATGGCGGCGATCAGGCCCTTCATGCGCGCAGTCCCACGATCTGCGCGCCGCCATGGGGCTCCGGCCAGATGCGGACGGTCAGCAAAGCCGCATAAGGAAGGTCGAAGAACCAGAGTTGCGCCGGCCCAAAGCCGCACAGACGGGCGAGCGCCGCACGCATCGCCCCACCATGGGTGAGGACGAGGATGTCGCCGGCAGGTCGCTCGCCAATGGCCGCGCCGACGCGGTCCACAAGGTCAGACCAGCGCTCGCCCTGCGGTGGGGGATGACGGTCAGGATCGTCGTAAAAGCGGGCGAGCGCTGGCGGATCGATGCTGGCCGGGTGCTGGCCGTCCCACGCGCCGAAGTCCAGCTCGCGCCAGCGGGGATCGACGGTGAGGGGATGTTCGTCGCGATCCGCGATGGCCTGCGCCGCCGCATGCGCACGGCGAAGGTCGGAACTCACGACCGCGTCCACGGCAAGGCCGCGCGTGCGTTCGAGACATGCGGCGATCCCTTCCGGCGTCGGCATGACGTCGGTCCTGCCCATGAGCAGGCCGGGCCTTTCAGGCGCGCCATGGCGCAGCAGGTGGAGCAGGCGCGCGCTCATGCCCTGGATGAAACGCCCGCTTCCGCGAAGGTCGCCATTTGGGCGTGAGTGGCGAGCGCGGCGCGGACGATCAGTGTCGCGACCGCCGCGCCGCTGCCCTCGCCAAGCCGCATGCCCAGGCGAAGAAGCGGCTCAAGGCCGAGCTTTTCAAGCAGCAGGCCGTGGCCCGGTTCGGCCGAACAATGGCCCGCCAGGCAATGATCGACGATGGCTGGGGTCGCGGCCGCCAGTGGCGCAACGGCGGCGCAGCTGATGAATCCATCGAGAATGACGGGAATGCCAAGCTGCCGCGCCCGCAACACCGCGCCGGCCATCGCGGCGATCTCTCGCCCGCCGACACGGCACAATGTGTCGAACGGGCTGTGCGGCGCGTCGGCGTGGAAGGCGAGTGCGTCCGCGACGACCTGGGTTTTCCTCTCGACACCGTCGCGATCAAGGCCAGTGCCCGGCCCCACCCAGTCCGACACCGCGCCGCCGAAGCTGCGCGCGGCAAGGGCCGCGGCGGCGGTCGAATTGCCGATGCCCATTTCGCCCAATATGATGGCGTGGAGGCCCGGTTCGACCGCTTCCGCGCCGATCGACAGGGCTGCCAGACATTCCGCTTCGGTCGTGGCGGGCGCGCGGGTGAAATCGGCGGTCGGGCGGTCAAGCTCTATCGGCAGGACACGGATCTCGAGATCGGCCAAGGTCGCTAGCGCGTTGATGGCCGCGCCTCCCGCCGCGAAATTGGCGACCATCTGCGCGGTGACCTCCGGTGGGAAGGCGCTGACCCCGTGCACCGCAACGCCATGGTTGCCAGCGAAGATGAGCGCCCTGCCCCGTTCCAGCATCGGCCTTTCCACGCCCTGCCAGCCGGCGAAGAAGAGGGCGATCTCCTCCAGCCGCGCCAGCGAGCCGGGCGGCTTGGTCAGTTGGGCCTGCCGCGCCCGCGCCGCCGCGATCGCACATGCGTCAGGAGAGGGCAGCGCGGACAGCGCCGCTTCGAACCGGCTGCGGGTCGAGGAGATCATGTGGCGACATATCCTTCCGGTGGCGATCGGGTGATGAAATGGCCCTTCACGCCCTCCGGCCATTCGGCATAGGGCACGCTGCCATGGTCGCTATCGGCATAGCGGGCCGCATAATCGAGGATGGCGCGCGCGGCATCCCGATCCGGGGCGAAGCGGCCCAACACATAGCTGACCTTGCCGGGCGCGCGCAGATGGACGGTGCAATGATCCCCGCAGGCGAAGAGGCAGGGCATGTCATGGATGGCGATGCCGGCATAGCGCGTGTCCGTCGCCGCCAGCGCGCGGAGCGCTTCCCCGAGGCGCGCGCCGCCGCGCACGCCGCGATCATCGTCCCGCGCCTGCGCCGAAAAGCGGCAGGTGCTGCAAACGACGACAGCGGTTCCGCCTTCCTCTGCCTTCAGCATCGGAGCGCCCCCATCAGAAGCGGCCCCGCAAGCCGGCATAGACGCTGCGGCCCAGCGACCCATAGCGGTAGGCGGTCATGTAGCTTTCGTCGAACAGATTCTCGACCCGGGCGAACAGGCGCAGATTGTCGTGCAGCGCGACTTCTGCGCGCAGATCGACCAGCGTGTAGCCGTCAAGGCGCTGCGTGTTGGACGCATTGTCGAAACTGTGGCCCGACCAGCGCAGGGCCGCCCCGGTGGTGAGACCAAATGGCCAAGCGTAGCTGATCGAGGCATTCGCCTGATTGCGGGGGCGGCGCGGCAGCCAACGGCCGAAATTAGCGCCGGGCGAGCGGTCCTCCGCCACGGTCCAGCTATAATTGCCGTCGAGGATCAGGCCCTTGACCGGCTCCACGCTGGCCTGCGCCTCTATGCCGTGCGCCTTCGCGCGGGCGACATTCTGATAATAGCCGCTGCGGCGGATGGTGGTGCTGCCCGGCTGGAGGCAGAGGGGCAAGCTGGATGTCGCCGAGCAACTGTTGAAGATGATCTGGTCGCGCGTGGTGCGTTCGAACCATGCGCCGCCTAGCCGTATCCTGCCGTCGAGGAAGTGCTGCTCCACACCCGCATCCCAGCCATGGGCGCGTTCGGGGTTGAGCGCCTGGTTCCCATATTCGGAAAAGAGCTGGTAAAGCGTCGGTGCCTTGAACCCCTCGCCATAATTGGCGCGCAGGACGGTGCCGGTGGGCAGAGCCCAGACCGCGCCCGCCGAACCCAATGTCTGGCCGCCGAAGCGGTTGTGATCGTCATGCCGCACGCCTACGGTCAGGGTGAGGCCGGTCAGCAGTTCGGCCGACAACTGGCCGTAGACGCTGCTGATCTCCGCCCGGCCGCGCACCGCCGGAGGGATGGGCACGGCAAGCGAGGATGGCGGCGACACGCTGCGGAAGCGGGAGCGTTCATTTTCCACCCCGAACTGTGCAGTCCATGTGTCGCTGATCGCGAAGCTGCCTTGATATTCCAGCCGCTGGTTGCGGCCGGCCGAATCGAATGTCCTAGTTCGCGGCAGGCGGGGATCGAAATTGTCCCGGTCGGTGTCGGTATAGCCATAGCCGATGCGATTGCGGAACCGGCCGTCGAGAAGGTCGAGCCGCAAGCCCGCATAGCCGACGAATTCCCGATTGGTGCCATAGGCGGGGTTGTCGCCGCTGAAAGCGTCGAATGCGTTGCGCCCGCTGGAATAATAGCCGCGCAGGTCGGCAACGAGGCTGGCCGCCAGGGCGATTTCCGCGCGGCCGGTCAATTGGCGATTGTGGTAGCCATCCGCTTCCCGGCCGCCGAAGGCAGGGGCGATGGCTGAAATGCCGGCGGTGGTGAAGCTCTGCCCGCCGATGCGCCAGCGCAACGGTCCGCTGACGCCGCCGATCGCCGCGCGCGCGCTGACCGTGTCGCGCGAGCCGGCCTCTATGTCGAAGCTGCCCTCCATCGCCTTGGTAGGCAGCGGCGTGACGACGTTGACGACGCCGCCGATCGCCTGGCTTCCCCATAGGATCGACTGCGGCCCCCGCAGTATCTCGATCCGGCTGGCGTCGCCCACCAGCAGGTTGGCGAAATTATAGCCGCCGCCCGCCGAGGACGGGTCGTTCAGCTTCACGCCGTCAATGACGACCACGGTCTGGTCGCTTTCCGCGCCGCGGATGCGCAGCGAAGTGGATGTGCCGTAGCCGCCGTTGCGCGACATGCTGACGCCCGGCGTCCGCAGCAGCAATTCGGTGACGCCGATGTCCTGCGCGCGGTCGATCGCCGCCTTGTCGAGCGCGGTGATCGACGCCGCCACCTTGTCGAGCGGCAGGGCGAGGCGGGTGGCGGTTACGAAGATGTCCGGGCGATCTGGCTCATCGGTGGCGGCGGTGCCGGTGGTAGCGGCGGCGTCCGGCGGCGGCGCGGTCTGGTCGGCGGCGGCATCGCCAAGCGGGACGGACGAAAGCAGGAAAACAAGCGCAGTCAAAGTCGACATATGTACAGCCCAAGCAGGACGGGCCGCATCGCGCGGGGTCATGCCGGGCCGAAGGCGCGACGCTTCCCCCGCAGCCATGCGGTTCCGAGCGTTCTGCCGTCATGCGGGTTCACCCCCGTCCGCCCGGCACACCCTGTCCGCGCGAAAGACGACTGCAGCAGGCAGGTCTCCTGGCTAGCGGGTCGGTGCCGATTGGCCGCCTTCTCGGGACGTGCGTCCCAATGGCGATTGGCCAATGGCTCTCCGCTTACAGTTGCAGGGGCAGCCGGGGTTTTCCCGTTCCCTTTTCATCCCCCGTCCGAGGGAACCTGTTGCATCGCCGCCGATAGGCAGGTGGCCGGCAAAGGTCAATCGTTCGTTACGCGGCCGGTCGGAATGATCGTCGACTTGCCTGCGGACAGGTCGATGTCGGCGTCTATGCCATAGACCGCGCGCAGCCGATCGGCGGTCAGCACCTCCGCCGGTGTCCCCTGCGCTACGAGGGTGCCCCTGTCGATCAGCAGGATGCGGTCGCAATAGCGCGCCGCCATCGTCAGGTCGTGCAGCACGGCGACGACGGTCGATTCCCGTCGCGCCTCTTGCCGAAGCAAATCCATGACGTCGATCTGATGTCCCGGGTCGAGCGAGGCGAGCGGCTCGTCGACGGCGAGCGCCGGCGCCCCCACGGCGAGCGCACGGGCGAGCATGACCCGCGCCCGCTCTCCGCCCGACAGCCGGGCCGCGTCCCTGTCCGCGAGGTGCAGGATGTCGGCCCGCGCCATCGCCTCGCCGATTGCAGCCTGATCCGCCGCGCCGATGCGCGACAAGGGGGCAAGGTGCGGCAGGCGGCCAAGCGCGACGACCCGCGCGACGCTGAGCGGCCAGTGCAGCGTCTGGCCCTGGGGCAGATAGGCGATGCGGCGCGCAAGGTCGCGCGGCGCAACTTCCGCCAGACTCTGCCCGTCGATGACGATATCGCCCCGCGCGATAGGGGTGAGGCCGAGCATGGCCCGCATCAGCGTGGATTTTCCCGCGCCGTTGGGTCCGAGGATGCCGGTGAACAGGCCGGGCGCGAAATCCGCGTCGATGGCGTGCAAGATCGTTCGGCGGCCAAGCGCGACCGAGAGCTGGCGAACGGCGATGCTCACCATGTGCGGCGCTCCCTGAGCAGATGGAGGAGGAAGACGGGCACGCCTAGGAAGGCCGTCACCACCCCGAGCTTGAGTTCATTGGTGGTAGGGGTCAGCCGGACGAGAATGTCTGCCGCAGCCAGCAGCACCGCCCCGCCAAGCAGCGATGGAAGGAGGATCGCGGACGGGCTTCGGTCGGTCAGCGGGCGGACGATGTGCGGGACAATGAGGCCGACGAAGCCGATGGCACCCGACACGGCGACGGCGCCCCCCACACCGATCGCGACACCCAGCAGCAGGCGAAGGCGCGTCCGGCGCAGGTCGACGCCGAGCGAGCGCGCACCATCCTCGCCCAGCGACAGCGCGTCCAGCGCCCGTCCATCCAACAGCAACAACCCCGCGCCCAGCAGGATGCAGGGAAGCGCGATCCAGACATGCTCCATCGACCGGTTTTCGATCGATCCGAGCAGCCATGTCATGATCTCCATCGCGGCGAAGGGGTTGGGAGACAGGTTGAGCGCCAGGCTGATCCCCGCTCCGGCGAGCGTCGAGATGGCGATCCCCGCGAGAATGAGGCTGAGCGGACTTTCCGACCGGCCGCTGAGCGCGAACAGCGCCAGCAGCGCCAGTAGCGCGGCCAGGATCGCCAGCAGCGGGAGCGCAACAGGATGCGCGACATAGAGGCCGAAATAGATCGCGCCCACAGCACCTAGCGCCGCTGCGTTGGACGCGCCCAATACGGAGGGTTCGGCGAGCGGATTGCGCAGATAGCCTTGCAGCACCGCGCCGGCGAGACCGAGCATTCCGCCCACGATCAGGCCGACGATCGTGCGCGGCAGGCGCAGGTCGAACAGGATGGTTGCGGCGACCCGGTCGCCATGGCCCAGCAGAGCCGCGCCGATCCGCTCGGGACCGAGAGCCACCGGGCCGAAGGCGAGCGACGCGATAGTGACCGCCACCAGCCCGGCGGTAAGCACCGGGATCAGGGCGCGGCGGCGCGAGGGGGGAATGTCAGGATTATCCACAATGCCTCGCAATATGGGCGTGAGCCGTGTCTCTTGTGTCGTCATGCCGGAACGTTATGGACGTTTCGCCATGAAGCCTTTCCTTCCTGTCCCGGTCCGTCAGATGATCGGCAGCCTGATGCTGTTGCTGTGCGGCGGCGCGACCAGCGCAACGCTTCCCACGGGGGTCGGACAGTCCAGAGCCGCCGCTCCGCGTCGGATCGTGTCGCTCAACCTGTGCGCCGATCAGCTGGTGCTGGCGCTGGCCGATCGCAGCCAGATCGCCGGCCTGACGCACAATGCGACCGACGTCGAGATGTCTGCCGCTGCTGCGCAGGCAAGGGGGCTGCCCCTCCTGAGCGGATCGGCAGAAGAGGCGCTCGCGGCTGACCCGGACCTGATCGTCGGCATGTCGCCACATCGCCATCCTGCCGCCGCCGCGCTGGACCCGGCGCGCTACGCCGTCGTCGACCTGAAATCCGCGGACACCTATGAGGCCATCGTCGCATCGATCCGCCAGGTTGCCAAGGCGGTGGGTCACAAGGCGCGCGGCGAGGCGCTGATCGCCGGCATGAACGCGGATCTGGCGCGGATCGGCCGGGCGCGGCCGGGACTCGTCGCGGCCTATTATCAGCGGCGAGGTTACATGACCGGCACGGGCACGCTGATCGACGAGCTGATGCAGCGGGTGGGCCTTACCAACCTGGCCGCGAAGATCGACAAGCCCCCGCTGTCGCAAATGAGTCTGGAGGAGATGGCCGCTTCCCGGCCCGATTATCTGATCCTGGAAAGCGCCACCGACACAGTGGCCGATCAGGGGACCGAGATGCTGCATCACCCCGCCCTCGCCGGCATCAAGCGCATCAGCATCCCGCAGGCATGGACGGTGTGCGGCGGCCCCGCCTATGTGAAGGCGGCGCGGGCGCTGGCGGCGGCGCGCTAGGGGGCGCCCGTTCAAAACTCGATTCCCGCCTGCGCGCGGACGCCCTGATCGCGGAACGGGTGCTTGAGCTGCGTCATCTCTGTGACGAGATCCGCCATGTCGAGCAGTGCGTCGGGCGCGTTGCGGCCGGTGACGATCACATGCTTCATCGCCGGTCTTGCCGCCAGCACATCCAGCACTTCGTCCAACGGCAGATAGTCGTAGCGCAGGACGATGTTCAGTTCGTCGGCCACCACCATCGCATAGGCCGGGTCGGCGATCATCCGCTTCACTTCCTCCCACGCTGCGCGCGTCGTCGCAATGTCTCGCGCACGATCCTGCGTATCCCAGGTGAAGCCTTCGCCCATCGGCTTGAACTCCACCAGTTCAGGGAAAGCGTCGAACACCGCCTTTTCGCCGGTGGCCATGGCGCCCTTCACGAACTGGATCACGCCCACTTTCTGCCCATGGCCGATGGCGCGGACCACCATGCCGAGCGCGGCGGTCGTCTTGCCCTTCCCTTTGCCAGTATGGACGATCAGCAGGCCTTTTTCAGCCGTCCGGCTGGCAACGATCCTCTGCTGGGCCGCCTGCCTCTTGCGCATTCGCGCCTTATGCTCTTCCTCGCTACGTTGCATCGTCCTGATCCCGTTCCGCGCCGGGGCAACAGGCGGGGCGAGCCATGATCATCCCGATAAAGGGACGGGCGATGGCCGGACAGACGCCCTGGGGCGGGCGCTCGCCCCGGACGCATGACCGCGCGGCCCCAGCCGCATCACGCACGTCGCTCAGACGGATACAGACCGTGCCCCGGCCAATCCCTGGGCCAAAGGCAAGAGCGACCAGACGCCGGCAGGTCTCCTGGCTCGCGGGTCAGGGCTTGATGCACGCCTTCCCAGGCCAGGCGGAAAACGCGGCAGGCCCAGTGGCTGCTTCCCTGCTGGAAGGAAGCGCTGTGCATCGCGCTCGCCGCTTACAGTTGCAGGGACAGCTGCGGATTTGGGCATGTGGCCGCCAAGGCCCCGCCCGCACCGCCTTCCCATTTTAAGCCTCTTTCGAGGCACCGGCGCGATCTTTGCCCGGACATCGGCGATGCCCGGATGCCCAAGCCGATAATGGCGGCGATGGCCAGCCGCAACTTCTTTCGCAAGGGCGTGGTTTTGGAAGGCCGATCAGATCGGCACCGCGGTCGTATATTTGACCTGCGCCAGCGCGAAATGCGACGATCCGGTCGCCACCGAAGGATGACGCAGCACGGTGCGCATCAGAAAGCGGGTGTAATCCTCCACATCGGCGACCAGGATGCGCAGCAGATAATCCCAATCGCCGGACATGGAATAGCATTCGATGATCTCGTCCCGCGCGGCGACAAAGCCTTCGAATGCCTCTGTCGTTTCGGCCAGATGGTTCTTGATCTTGATATGGCAGATGACATTGACGCCCCGGCCGACCCGCGCCGCGTTCACCAGGCGAACGGGTCGCGCCAATATGCCGTCCGCCTCCAGCGCACGCATCCGCCGCCAGCAGGATGCGGTGGACGCGCCGACCCGATCCGCCAGATCGGCATGGCTGATTGAGGCATCGCGCTGCAGTTCGTGCAGCAGCTTTCGGTCGATGGCGTCGAGGGGACGGGCTGCGGTCATCGTCTGCGCCCTTTGCCGTGAAAACCCGATGCGCCGATAATGTTCATGATGAAATGTCCGCAGCCTTTGCCTTAATTAGGAAATGATGTTATCTTGAATGGCCTATTTTCCGCAAGCTTTGAGATGGGCATCCGCGAAATCATGCTAGGCTGCACTCATGGCAGAGGATAGTGCACCGCCCGCGGGCGCGGCTCCGGACTGGACGATATCGCAGGACTGGGCGTCGTACAGTTCCGAGGAGCATGCGGTCTGGGACCGGCTGTTCACCCGCCAGTCGCGCATGTTGCCGAACCGGGTCGTTCCCGCCTTCATGGAGGGGCTGGATGTGCTGCGCATGTCTAAATCCGGCATCCCGGATTTCGACGAGCTGAACGAGCGGCTGTTCCGTGCGACCGGATGGCAGGTGGTCGCCGTGCCAGGCCTGGTGCCGGACGCGATATTCTTCGAGCATCTCGCCAACCGCCGCTTCGTCGCGGGACGCTTCATCCGAACCCCTGATCAGTTCGACTATCTGCAGGAACCGGACATCTTCCACGATGTATTCGGCCATGTGCCGCTGCTCGTCCATCCGGTCTTCGCCGACTATATGCAGGCCTATGGCATGGGCGGGCTGCGCGCCGCTAAACTGGGCATGATAGAGGCCCTCGCCCGTCTCTACTGGTATACGGTTGAATTCGGCCTGATCCGCGACGGCGGAGACATCAAGCTGTACGGCGCGGGCATCATATCATCCTACGGTGAAAGCCTCTTCGCGCTCGACGACCCGTCGCCCAACCGCATCGGCTTCGATCTGGAGCGGGTGATGCGGACGCGCTATCGCATCGATGATTATCAGCAGAGCTATTTCGTAATCGACAGTTTCGATGACCTGCTGCGACAGACGCGCGATGCCGACCTTGGCCCGATCTACGAGCGATTGCGCGGAATGGACACGATCGCGGAAGACGCAGTGCTGCCGACCGACGGGCTGCTGCATGCCGGGACGCAGGCCTACGCGGCTGCAAGGGCGAGCGGCTGACTCGAGCTAGGCATTACGGGGCCGGCGCAGATGCGCGGCTTTCCCGGGGCGACCGATCGCAGGCCGATCTGATATATCTGTCCGACTGGACCATGACGGGCAATCGCGCCATCTTGATCCGCACCATCGTGGTTGTGGTGGAGGAAGACATGGTGACGGGGAACGCGTATTCATGGGTAGTTCAGCGGTGAGCGGCATGGATGCACGGGCAGGGGATCGTGCCACCGGCGATGCCGTTGCAGCGCGGCGGCCAAGTGCCGTCGAAGCGGCGCCGGCAGACTGTATGGAGTATCCTATGAACCGACGCGATCTTCTCGCCATGGGCGGCAGCGCCGCGCTGCTGGCTGCCGCCGTGCCCCGCATCATTCCCACCGCCGCAGCTCTCGACGATCAGCCCGGATCGCTGCGCGCGCGGGCCGACCGCAAGGGGCTGCTGTTCGGATCGGCGGTCAGCGGCCGGGCTCTGGGCGATCCGCGGCTTCAGCAGGTGCTGATCGCCGACGCGAACATCCTGGTGCCCGAAAATGAGTTGAAATGGGACGCGGTGATGCCCGCGCCTGACGTTTACGACTTTTCGCGCGCCGAGGCGATCTATGCCTTCGCCAAGGCGAACGACATGAAGATGCGCGGCCATACGCTGACCTGGTATCGTAGCGAACCGGCCTGGGCGTCGGACCGGATCGCCGGGCTGAGCGCCGCGCAGGCCGGCCAGTTCCTGGAGGACTATGTCGGCCATGTCGTCGGTCACTGGAAAGGCCGCATCGCCCAGTGGGACGTGATCAACGAGCCGACAACGGCCAAGGGCGCGCTGCTGGAACAGCTGTGGTCCGGGAAGCTGGGCGAACGCTATATGGACATAGCGCTTCACGCCACCGCGGAGGCCGACCCAAGCGCGCTGCGGATGATGAACCAGACGCTGATCGCGCAGGAATGGTGGTGGGAGGACAAGCAGCGCGACGAAACGCTGCGGGTGGTCGAGGGGCTGCTGAAACGCGGGGCACCGCTTCAGGGCTTCGGCTATGAAGCGCATCTGCGCACCGCCTACGCCTTTTCGGAGGGCAAGTGGGCGCGGTTCCTGGAGGAACTCAAGCAAATGGGCCTCAAGTTCATGATCACCGAACTGGACGTCGACGACAGCGGCACGATCGGCGATCAGGACAAGCGGGATCAAGCGTCGGCCGCGCTGGTCAAGTCATTGCTCGACGTGTCGCTCAGCTTCGATCATTGCCTGGGCGTGCTGACCTGGGCAGCGGGGGACCGTTATAGCTGGCTGATGCAGGAAAAGGACCGCCAGCGCAAAGACGGCATGCCGCTGCGGCCCACGCCTCGCGACGCGAATTTCCGGAAGAAGCCGATGTGGAATGCGATCGCGCAGGCACTGGACGCGGCGCCCGCGCGCTGAGGCTCAGCGCCCCTCGGTCCCCATCGCGGCGGGATAGGTCGCGCGCAGCTTTGCCAGAATGGCGTCGGCGACGACCGCGGATCCCGGCGCGGTCAGGTGGCCATAGTCGAACTGCATCGGCTCACCCGGGCGCGCCTGCGTGCGGCAGCGCCCCTGCGCGTCGCACAGGAGGTCGATGAGCGAGAGATAGGGCGTGCCGGTGCGCGCAGCGATGGCGCGCATCTGGCGATCCACTATGAACATCTCGTCCATCAGCATCCGACGCGGCAGATCTGCGTCGTCCCGCCGCCGGGCGGCGAGGATGAGGCGGGGCAGCTCCGTCTCATATTGCGGGATCGGGCCGACGAGCAACGGGTGCGACCGGCGGACCAGCGGATCGCGAAGCGTTTGCTCGACGCCGTCCAGCACGCCCAGCCGCCAGCGGGACGCCAGGATGAGCGCGGCGGGGCGATGATTCCTGAGCCACCCCGTCAGCAGGCCGCCGATCACCGCTTCGCAGCTCCCCGGCTTCATCCGCTCAGGGATGCGCGCGACGCAGCCGATCGCCGTCGCCTGCACCAGATCATAATGCCCCGCATAGCGGGCAAGGCCGGGCCACAGATGCGCGGCATGGCTGTCCCCGACGAACGCGATGGCGGGCTTGTTCGTCGTGGCGAGGCAGTTTTCAGGCTGGTAGGCGCTGTTCCAGCCGACCTTGAAGCAGCGTCCGGCGCGGTAGGCGTCATCGCCGCGATAGAATAGATAGCCTGCCAGACGCCTGTCCTGGGCATCATAGCGCGACAGGCCGTTAGCGATCGACGGCAGCACCAGCGCAAGGGCAATCAGGCCGGCGATGGCGGCGGCTCCGCCCCACAACACGCGCGGCGTCGGCCAGCCCCGGCTGGCCACCCGGAACGGGCGTTCGACATACCACCAGGACGCGACCGAGAGGATCAGGATCACGGCGATCATGGCGACTTTGGCAGGGATGCCGTGGCCTATGAACAGGCCGCTTTCGGCAAAGACGATGACCGGCCAGTGCCACAGATAGAGCGAATAGGAGATGAGGCCGATCTGGCGGAACGGCGCGCCGGCGAGCCGCCTGGAAACCCAGGTGTCCGATCGGCCGGCATGGATCAGCAGCGCCGCGCCGACGCAGGGCAGGGCTGCGGCAAGGCCCGGAAAGGGCGTGGTTTCGGTGTAGAATTTGACGGCGACGGCGATCATCCCCAGCGCTGCGACGCTCATCAGTTCGGCGAGCCAGCGGCGCGACGGCGCGTGCCGCGACACGGCGAGCCATGCGCCGGTTCCCAGTTCCCAGGCGCGTGTGGGCAGGAGGTAGAAGGTCGCGGAAGCATCGCGCGGGAGCAGCCAGATCGCGCAGGCGAAGGACAGGATGGTGATGACGACGACCGTCACGAGGATGAGGCCATGCCGCCGCGTCGCCAGCAGTCCGATCACGAGCGGCCAGGCCAGATACCATTGCTCCTCGACAGCCAGCGACCATGTGTGGAGCAGTGGTTCGGACAACGCGCCGAGATTGAAATAATCGGTGGCGAGATAGAAGCTGATGTTGGACCCGAACAGCGCCGTCGCCATCAGCGACCGTGCATAGCGCTCCCATTCACCCGGCAGCAGCCAGATGACCGCGCCCACGGACGTGCACAGCGCCATGACGATGAGCGCCGGAAAGATGCGCAGAATGCGGCGGCGATAGAATTCGGCGATCGAGAGCTGCCCCATCTGCGCGTCGCGCAGCAGGATGCCGGTGATGAGGAAGCCCGAAATGACGAAGAAGATGTCGACGCCGACGAAGCCGCCCCGAAACCCCCGGACGCCTGCATGAAACAGGACGACCGGGATCACGGCCAGCGCGCGCAGACCGTCAATGTCGCCGCGATAGGCAAGGTGCGCCGATGGCGCCGCGGCCGTGACGATGTGGCGCATATCGTCGGCGCGAGAAGCAGGGGTGGCCGGCAACGCTATGGCTCAGGCCACCTGCCCGCCGACACTCCGCTGAGCGCCGGCCGGCAGCGATGCCTGCCAGATGTCGGAGAGGCTGGCGCTGAAGGACTGAAGCGAGAAGCGGCGGTGGTAAAGGGCGAGACCATTGTCGCTGAGGGACTGGCGCAACGCCGGCTCGCGCAGCAGCGCCGCGATTCGCCCGGCCAGTGCGGAAACGTCGCCCGGCTGACAGAAGAGCACGTCCTGCCCGTCGGTCAGCACTTCGGGAATGACGCCGACCGGCGTGGTCACGACCGGCGTGCCCAGCCCCAGCGCCTCCAGTATCACGAGCGGCAGGCCTTCATGATAGGAGGGCAGCACCATGATGTCCGACGTGGCGGTGACTTCGCGTGACCCTGCCTGGTCGAGCCATCCGGTGAAGCGGCAGCGGTCGGCGATGCCGAGGTCCGCCGCCTTTGCTTCGAACATCGCAATGTCGCCCGGCCCTGCGAAGGTCATGCGCCAGTCGGGCACATCCGCCGGAAGCTGCGCGAGAGCGGCGAGCAGATCGTGCGTGCCCTTGCGCTGGCCAAGGCTGCCGAGGAACAGGATGTCGAGCGGCTTTGTTCCGTTCGCGTGAAGGCGGTGCGGCGGCGTCGCGACCGGCACGCCGTTCCAGAGAATTTTGGCGCGTTCAGGCTTCACGCCCAGCCGGTCGATCACCCAGCGCCGATAGCGTTCGCCAAGGACCACGACCGCCGTGGCGCTGCGGAATACGAAGCCGAGCAGCGCCAGCGCCGGGCCGGGCATTTGCTCCAGTTCGACGGCATGGAGATGCAGAACCGTAGGAAGGCGCAGCAGGCGGGAAAAGAGCGTCACCACCGACTTTCTGGCCGCAGACCCCTTGTCCCCTATATTGACGTGGACGAGCAGAATCTCGCGCCGATGGCGGAAGATGGTGCCCAGCGCCTTAAGGAGCAGAAACAGCGACTGGAGCTTCGTCGATTCATCGCGGGTGACAAGGTGAAGCGTCCGCAAATCGGGCCAGGCCGATGGCGCAGCCTCGATAATATAGTCTTTCACCCTGCCCATGCCACCGCCTGCCGCGCCTTGGGGCGCAGCGATGAAGACAATGTTGCGTCGCACGTTCAAGACAGCCTCGCTTTCTGCGGGTCCGTGGTTGCCGGTTCCGTGCATCCGCCATATGGGAATCAGGGCGATTGGACGAATCCGGCGGGGCGGACATGACTTTCCTCCCTCATCACAAATAAAGCAGACGGGAGCAACGTGCGTGAAACGCAGGATCGCATTTCATTTTTTCAGTCTGGACCAGGGCGGCGTCGAGCGGATGCGAATCGCCCTTTCGCACGAATTGCTGGCGCGCGGCTATGATGTCGATTTCGTTCTGGTCAAGAAGCAGGGAGAGTTGCTGCCCCTGGTGCCCGCAGGCGTCCGCATCGTCGATCTGGGCAGCAGCCGCACCGCGACCAGCCTGTTGCCGCTGGCCCGCTATCTGAAGAAGGAACGGCCCGACGCCCTCTTTTCCAGCATGGGACCGCAAAATGTGATGGCGATCATCGCGCGGCGGCTGGTGGGTGCGAAGGGCTGGCTGGGCGTGATGCAGCATAATGCGCTGTCGGCGGAGGCCAAGGCGGGCATTTCGCTTCAGCAGGCGCTGGTGCCACTGTCGTACCGTGTCTTCCTGCCCGGCGCGGACGGGGTGTTCGCCGTATCGGCGGGCGTGGCGGATGATATGGCGCGCGCGACGGGTTTCGAACGCGAGAAGATCGGTGTGCTCTACAACCCGGCGTGCCCCGAAGGGCTGGACCCGGATGCCCTGCCGCGGGTCGATCATGCCTTTTTCGACAGCGGCGATCCGGTCGTCATCGGCTGCGGCCGGCTGGTGGCGCAAAAGGGATGGGATACCCTGTTGCAGGCGTTCGCGCAGGTGGTCGAACGGCGAGCGGCACGATTGCTGATCCTGGGCGTCGGTCCGGAAGAAGAAGCGCTTAAAGCCCAGGCGGAGGCATTGGGGCTGAGCGACCATGTGGCGTTCATGGGATTCCAATCCAACCCCGCGGCATGGATGGTGCGGTCCAACCTGTTCGTCATGAGTTCCCGCTACGAAGGATTCGGCAACGTGATCGTCGAAGCGCTGGCGGTCGGCACCGCCGTGGTCAGCACCGACTGCAACTACGGCCCCTCGGAAATATTGGACGGCGGGCGATATGGGGCGCTGGTGCCGGTGGGCGATCCGGCAAGCATGGCCGATGCGATCGTCGCGTCGCTGGAAAAACCGGTGGACCGCAAGCGGCTGATGGCGCGGGCAAAGGAATTTTCGGTCGCGCATGTGGTCGACAATTATCTGCGCGCGGCGTTCGGCGACGAGCAGCGCCAGGCGGCGTGACGCACGTGGCCTAACGCGGATCATCCTTGTCGGCATTGACCCGGCCGATCGCCGCCGCCACTGCCAGCCGGAATTCCTCTCCCGCCGCGCGAACCCACCGCATCATGTTGGCATGGCGGATGGCGCGCCACGGAGCGCGCATATCCTCGATGCAGGCGATCACCAGCATCAGCACGAATTGCATGAACTGGTCGGTCGCCATGATCGAGCTTTCGGTCACATTATGGCCGATCGAAAAGAACAGGATCGCGAACATGAGCGCTCGGTATCTGTCGGGCAGATCCGCCTCGAAGATGAGCTTGGCCAACGGCACGACGAAGATGGCGAGGACCGACAAGCCAAGCCCGATCAGGCCGAGTTGGGCGGTGATGTCGAGATAGCCGTTATGTCCTTCGGCCACCTGAAGGAGAATCCAGCGCTGGCTGGTATAATGGCTGAGCGGGCCGCTGTCGCCCACCGCCCAGAAGGAGGCGAAGCCCGCGCCCAGCATCAAATGATCCTGAATATAGTCCACAAGGATGCGCCAGATCTGGATGCGTCCGGTGAAGGCATCCTGACTGCTGCCGAGATAGGAGAGGTAGGATGGCAGATAGGTGTCGATCACATAGGCGAGTACGCATCCCGCCACTATGGCACCGGGTACGACGAGCAGCCGCACCCGCGGATGGTAGTTTTTGACGATATAGCCGCCCAGGATTGCGGTCAGCGAGAGCGCCATCGACGTCTTGGAATTGGTCTGAATGAGGAAGAATATATCCGCCGCGATCAGGCCCAGCCGGACCACCAGCGGCATTTCGCCGATGCCGAAGACCAGCAGGAACAGGGTGAGTGCGCAAACCGGCCCGGTGATATTCTTGTGCGGCACGATGCCGCGCCACGCCCCCAGCAGCGACGGATCGTTGCTGTCGGCGCTCAGGTGGATCGCCGCCACAGGCTTGAGCAGGACCGCCAAATAATTGGCGATCAGCATCGCAATGCAGCAATAGCAGAGAATCTTGAGGAACTGCCGGTAGCCCAGCGCGTCGACCGCGCGGAAGATCGACCAGATGACGAGGAATGTCAGGATCAGGCGTCGCAGCGATACGCCCGGCGCCGCCGCCCAGCCCAGGCTGAGGACGCACCAGCCCAGCAGTATGATCATGCTCAGCGGGAAGCGCAGAAGGCCGGCCGGATTGATCAACGGCCGGCTCGCCGCCAGCACGAGGCCTGCGCAGAGGAACAGGATGACCTGCCGCAGCGCGCTGCCGCCTTCTCCCGCGCTTTGGCTCACATCCATGTCGCCCTGAAGCGGCGTCAGGCGGGTGGCCGTCGCAAACAGCAGGATCGCGACGGCGATGATAGCGAGAGCGCGGTAATAGCGGGAAAAATCCAGTCTCCGGCGACCGGGATAATAGGCCATAATTTCAGGACCGGGCGACCAGCACGCATCCCGCCGCGATCAGCAACGTGCCGCCCACGCGCAGCGGCGTCACATTTTCGCCCAGGATCACGAGTCCGAACACCATCGTAAGGATGAACCCCAGCCCGACGAACGGATAGGCCATGCTGAGCGGGGCGCGCGCCAGCACCGACAGCCACAGGATCGCACCGATGCCGTAGAGCGCCAGACCTCCGATGACGAGGGGCTGGAACAGATAGGCGAGCAGGTCGCCCGACCCCTGCGCCCGGCCAACGCCGATCTTGAGCACCAGTTGGGCGGCGGCCGACAGCGAAACCGAAACGATGATGAGGAGAAAGAGAAGCGGGCTCAACGTGGCGGTCTCCGTGCAGCGGCGATCCTTAGTAGCGATTTCGGCGGCCGACGCCAGCGGCCAGCCCCGCGGGCATCGCCGGAACGAGGCACGGGCCAGCCCAAGTCAGGAGGCGGCAAGCATGATGGTGACTATGCCGACCAGGCACACGCAGCTTCGCCAGTCGCGCAGCGCGAAAGCGATCGGATCGTCATCCATCAGCCGCCGGTGCGCCAGCATCAGCACGCGCGCGATCCAGTACATGAGGATGGGGCAGATGAGCCAGAGCAGCGTGGGATGGCGATAAAGCTGGCGCACGGAATCGGAGGAAACGTAGAGCGCGAACACCGTGACCGCGTTGAACCCTGCCGCCGCCGCCAGCGTCGCGACGATCGGAAGATCGGCGACGCGATAGTTGCGGTTGCTGGGATCGGGGAGAGAGGCGTCGAGCCGGACCGACAGTTCGGTATAGCGCTTCACCAGCGCCAGCGAGGTGAAGATGAACATGGAAAAGCCGAGCAGCCATTCCGACATCCAGATACCGACTGCCGCCGATCCGCCGATGACGCGGATCGAATAGAGCATGGCAAGGACGATGGCATCCACCAGCATCTTGCGTTTGAGGCTGAAGGAATAGGCGCAGGTGAGCAGAAAGTAGCCCATCAGCACGGCGGTGAAGGGAAGGCCGACCGCAAGCGCAATCGCAAAGGCGCTCGCCAGCAGCAGCCCCGCGACGGCGATCGCGGCAAAGGGCGAGACGAGCCCGGCGGCCAGCGGGCGCAACCGCTTACGCGGATGCGCGCGATCCGACTTGAGATCCACCAAGTCGTTGATGATGTAGACGCTTGACGCGCAGAAGGAGAAGGCGACGAACGCCGCAAGCGCCAGGAGGATGAGGCCCGGATTGATCGTGTGCGATGTCAGCAAGGGTACGAAAACCAGGCCGTTCTTCGCATATTGATGGACGCGCAGCATCTTGTGCCAACGCTTCCACGAGCGGGGCGCAGGCGAAAGATGTTCCGCGTCACGATGGCGCGACGCGATCTGCCGGCGGACCCCGCCGTCGACGTTGATCGCGATGCATCGGCGTGCCACCGCCCAGACCGGCAGGTCCGCCTTGCTGTTGCCGATATAATCGAAACCGCCCTGCCCGAACATTTCGACCAGCCGTGCCGCCTTGGCGTGGCCGGCCAGATTGACGACGCCGTCCGAGGCGAGCCAGCCGGCGAATATGCCCAGATGTTCGGCGATCGCGCGGACATGGTCGGCATGACTGGCGGAGGCGAGATAGACCGGACGGCCAAGCGCGCTCTCGCGGCGGATATAGTCCAGCACCGCGTCTTCGAAGGGTAGGGTGGATGCGTCGATGCTGGCGGCGTCCGCGATGGCGGCCTTGAACTCCGCCTTGCCGCGCAGGAGCGCTGGGATCAGCCGCCATGCGTTGCGCGGATCGGCGCCGACCGCGTGGAAGAAGGTTTCGACGAGCAGGTCCGACCGGATGAGCGTGCCGTCGAGGTCGACGACCAGCGGCACCGGCCCGGCGGCGCTCCGGGCGCCCGGTTCCATCAAAACGCCGTCCTGCACTGCCGGATCATCCAATTGCCCCATATTCCCTTTGGCCTGAAGGCCGTTCCGCTTCCCCGCCGATCGTGCTTCCTCGCCGCGGAGCGCCATGCTAGCATCCCATTCGCGGGTACGAGCATCCTTTTCGTCCACCTGTCCCCATATACTGTATTCGACGGAAGGTAAGAGATGCTTAATGCCTCCCCCGCTTCGCGCAGTCATGGCGTCCGCCTTTCTTCCGGCCTGTTGATCCTGGCCGCGACCCTGATCGTCTGCCTGCTGGCGATCGACCGGCAGAGCTTCTGGATGGATGAGCTAGGCACATGGCAATATGTGGGCGTGCATGGTCTTCGCGCATGGTTCCGTGGCTTCCTTGCCATTCGCAATTCCGATGGCCAGTTGCCGCTTTATCATTTTCTGGCGTTCGGCTGGTCCCGGCTGTTCGGTTCGGCCGAGATCGCGTTGCGCAGCCTCAACGCCGCACTTCTGCTTGTAGGCATGGCGGCGATTGGCTGGACGCGGGGCCTGCCGCGCGATCTCGTCACCCGCTGGGCGCTGCTGCTGCTCTGCAATTGCTTTGTCTGGGCCTACCTCAACGAAGCGCGGCCCTATGTCATGCTGGTTTCCGGCTCCATCTTTTTGACGCTCGCGCTGCTGCGGGCCTGGACGATGCGGGGCGAAGCGGGCGTGCCGGCGATGGGGCCGGTCGCGATGCTGTTCCTGACGGGTGCCTTGCTGAGTTTCGGGGCGTCCCCCATCGCCGCGCCGTTCATCGCGGCGCACATGGCCGCGATTCTCTGGCTGCACGGATGGAGGGGCATCGCCGGTCTCCGGCGAATGGGGGCGGGACCGATTCTCTATGCGCTTGCCTGTCTGATGGCGGCTGGCGTCATCACCGCCCTCATCCTCTTCAGCATGGCGAAGGGCGCGACGCCTGAAACGCGCAACAGCACCAGCATCGCGACGATGCTGTTCGGGTTTCTGGAAGTCATGGGCGCTGGCGGCTACGTGCCGGGGCGCGATCTGCTGCGCGTTGCGGGAGTCCACGCGCTGGCCGGCTGGCAATGGGGGATGCTTGCGCTGCTGAGCGCGGCCTGGGCGGCGACTGTCTTGGCAGCGCTTGCGGGGCGGCATCGCGCGCTGGTGCTCATCCTTGCCGGACTGACCGGCTTTTCCATGCTTTGCGTGATCGGCGCGGGCTATGGCATCGGCTTCCGCATCGTGGGCCGTCACTTTGCCTTTGCCGCGCCGCCCATGATGCTGGTGATGGCGATGGGATGCGAGCGGCTGGCGCAAGGACGACGCTGGGTGGTTCCGGCGCTCGCGCTGCTGTTGCTCGGCTCGACCGCCGCGTTCCGCCTGGATAGCGCGCACCGCAAGGACGACACCGCCGCCGCCGCCGCGCTCGTCAAGGCTGCGCAGGCGCAGGGCGAGACAAGCTGGTGGGTCGGGGGCTATCTCGTGCCGCTCTACTTTGACGTGCCCACACGCTCGTTCGATAGAACGGTGCAAGCCGGGATAGGCGCGATCAAGGCGGAGGGCCAGGACGACTGGGCCGCGTCGATGGAGCGCCTGCCCTCGCCGACCCTCATCTTGGTGGAGCGACCGGAGGTGAACGATGCGCATGGCTCGTTCGCACGCTATGCGGCGCGGCACGGCTTGACATATCGGGTCGCGATGCGCGGCTATGTCGCCTATCGCGCGCCCTAGCGCCGCTTGCCACGCGCTTGCCTGCCGCTATGCTCCCAATGACGCAGGGCACTCGCCCGACAAGGAGGCATGATGGATCGCGCCGGCAATGCAAGGAAACGCAGCCTGCTGCGCCCACTGGCAGGAATGGTGACGGCGTTGCTGCTCGTGCCCTTCGTCGGTCCGGCAGAAGCGGATGACCGGCGTCCCGGTCCCGGATGGGAGGGGAATGAAAAGGCGCTGCCGGCCGGCGCTATCGTCCTGCCGGACAAGGAAAATTATTTTCAGGGCCCCTATATGGCCTTTGCCAGCCCCTGGTCGGCAATGTTCGATCCGCGTCTCAGGGCCGGGGTGGACTTCCGCGACAAGATCATCGTGCAGCCCGCGACATTCCCCGACGGCACGACGATCCGTACACGCTGGCCTGTGGCACGACCAGAGAAGTCCGGCGTCTGGGGCTATCATTTTGTCGCCTACGGCCATTATGACGGCAAGGATCCCCCGCCAGGCGCGATTCCGCCGAAGAAGGTGCGCGATATTGCCGAGTTGAAGCAGAGCTTCCGTTTTTCCTATCGCTACAGCCCAAATTTCAACCTGCTGAACGAATTTTATCTCACCCGCCTGCCCGGCGACTTGAGCGACAAGCTGTTCGAAATCGGCTTCTTCCTTCATGTGCCGCCGGTGACGCTCGATTTCATCCGCGCCGTGGGCGTCAACGAAGGCGACTATACCGACAGCCAGGGGCGACGCTGGGGCATCAGCAGGCACGAGAAGTTCATCCGCATCTACCCGCTCGATGCGCGGGACGTGTCCGAAGGCACGCTCGACGTGCGCGAGTTTCTGCATGTCCTTGTCGAACGCAAGGTGATCACAGGGGAGGAATGGTTCAACGGCATCGCCTTCGGCACCGAGCCGGTCGCGGGCGCGGGTCAGACCGAGCTCGAAATCCACCAGTGGAAGGTCGGTTACCGCTAAGAGCGGCCGCTATTCCGAAAGGCTGCCGAACAGCTTTTCGCTGCGAGGCGGGCGGACCGATATGCCTAGCTCGTCGAATAGGCTTGCCTTGCGCCGCAGCAGCTTGCGCTGGCCCAGGATCTGGACCATCGCGACGCACTGCACCACCACCATCGACTTGACGCCGAAAGCGAGCGATCCAGCGGTCACCACCAGGAACAGCAGCACCATGTAGAGGGCCGAACGGTCCATCTGCCGCGTCATGCTGTAGAAGAGCCAGGGAAGCGCGATCATCATCGGCAGGACGCAAAGCAGACCGTAGGTGATGGTGAGGGCCGCCCAGGCGAGTTCCAGACCCGCAGGCGTATTATAGAATTTCGCCATGGCCATGCGGTCATAGAAGTTCATCCCGAACAACAGGTCGTTGGTCGGCACCGAAAACAGAATGTCTACAGCGGCGTTGCGAGTCTGGGCGCTGTTGCCGTCATTGGAGAAGCGGTCGAGCGTGCTGTCGACGAAATCGATCGGCAGGAAGATCAGGCAGATGCCGATAAGGACGATCGATAGCGGCATCATCCGCTGCGACCAGGTGACGTTGGCTTCGCCTTCCTTGCGTCCGCCGATAAGGGCGCTCAGGATCATGATGGTCGGCGTGAACACCAGCGCCGCGCGGCCGCCGAAGGCGAACATCGCGGCGGCATGAAGCGCGATTTCGGGCAGCCGGTTGGAAATCTTCGATTCGCCCCGCCGCGCCGTCACCAGGTAGACGAGGAGCAGCCCTGTCAGCAGCGAGCCGTTCAAGGGATGCGCAACCAGCGCCGCGGCGCGATTGTCCGTGGTCTTGTCCAGGAAACTGGGAATGAAGCGATGGCCGACAAGCCTTTCACTCAGGGCCATCAGCGAATTGATGATGAAAAAGCCCCGGAGCGGGATTTCCCAGCGGCGCAGATCGTCGGCGCTGACGCAGCGGGCACAGACATAATAGAGCGCCGGAGTCATGAAATTGGTGATGACGGCCGTGACCTCTCCCCCGGTGATGCCGGTCAGCATGATGACGACGGCGCGCGCGAAGAGGATGAGCGTGGCCACCGCGAAGAGGATGAAGGGCAACGAGGACACGGTCTGGATGACCCGGCGGGGGAAAGCGGCGGTTCCCACGATAGTGGTCAGGATGATGATGTAGGTCGCCGGATGGATGCGGGTCAGCAGCGGCCCGCTATCGTCCGAATAGCGCCAGCCTGCGATATCGAGGAGATGCGCGCCCAGCAGGAACAGCGATACGGTCGCCAGCAGGAACAGGATGTTGAACAGGCGCGCCATGAGTCCTCGTCAATAAGGCTGGGATGCAGTGCCCGACCGATCCATTATCGTTTCGGACCTAGAGCATTGCTGATAGCCTGTGCAACCAGCTTGTTGCCATAGCCCGTCCAGTGTCGGTCGAGCGGCGCGTGATCGAACGGGCGATGGTCGCGCGCCCATGCGGCGGCGAAGACCGGCGCTGTGTCCACGACCCTGAAGCCACGCGCTTTCGCCTCGTCCTTCAGCCGCGCTAGCGCCAGGCCGTCGCGCGTCTTGCACGGCGAAGGCTTGCGGCCCATCTGCTGATAGGCCGTGCGATCGGAATCAAAAGTCAGCACGATCCGGTCGGGGCTGAGCCGCAATGCGCCCGGAAGCGCCGTCAGCCAGTCGTCGATCAGCCTGCCGTCCTGAGCGGAAAGCGTTGCACGGGGGCAGCCGGACGCGCCGCCTTCGTCTGCGAAACCGGAGGAGAAGAGCGACTGGAGCGAGAATTTGAGGTTCATGCGCACATAGCGGTAGAGCGCGGAGCGGCGGCCGATCTTTTCGGTGAGGCCATAGGATTTGCTGGGCGTGTAGGCGATCAGCGCCGGCGTCTCGCTCCAATGATACATCCCCGCCTGCGGCGCGAATCCCTCCTCGAAATCATGGGAAATGATGACGAGGGACGCCCATTGCAGGCGGTAGCGCTGGCCGACGATGCGGGCGAGGCCCAGATAATGCGGCAGGCTGGCGCCGCTCACGCCGAAATTATAGATGGCGGTGCCCGGTTGCCCAAGACTGCGCGCGATCGAGGGCGCGAGGCGTTCGTTCTCGGTGGTGCTGAGCCCCTCGACATAGCTGTCGCCGATCACCGCGCCCACCTGCGCGCCGTCGCGATAGGGGAAGGGGGCGGTAAAGCCGCTCGCATTGATCGTGCCGTGGGTGGCATGCCGCAAGTCCCAGCCGAACGACATGGTGGTGCGCGCGCCCGGCTCCAGCCGGCGCGTCTGCCATTGTGGCGAGGGGGGCGCGAGCGCGATACCGTCCGGCACCGGCAGCGCCTGTAGCAGCGCTTCGGCGGCGACGAGCGCGGCAAGCGCGCCGCCAGCGAGGAAGATCAGCTTCTTCATGGCGTTGCCGCTCTCCTCCGCCCTAGAAGTTGAAATAAATGAAGGCGGCGTTCTCGCGTGAGGCCGCGACCAGCGCCAACCACACCACCAGCATCGCCCAGACGCCGAGGCCCGCAACGATCAGCCCTGCCCGGCCGCCCGCCAGCCGGCGCTCGATCGCGGGGCGGATGCGCTCCATGATGACGGTCTGCGAATTGGGCAACGCGACGGTGAACAGCACTAGAGCGCCGAGCAGCGTCCATTGCTGCGGACTGCCCGCGAGCAGATCGGCGCCTGGCGCGGCACCCGCCATCGCCTTCAGCATGAACAGCGCGCCATCGACGCTCGTCGCACGGAAAAAGACCCAGGCGATGAGCACGCCCAGCATGGTGAGCGCCCAGCCCGCCGCACGCATCGGCCACCCGCCCCGGCCAGCGATTCCGGCCTTCTGCATGACCCAGCGCCAGCCGTGGTTGAGCACCAGATAGACGCCATGCAGCGCGCCCCAGATAACGAAGGTCCATGCCGCCCCATGCCAAAGCCCGCCCAGGATCATCGTCACGGCGAGGTTGACGTAGCGCCGCACATTGCCCTTCCGGTTACCGCCAAGGGCGATGTAGAGATAGTCGCGCAGAAAGCGCGAGAGTGTCATGTGCCAGCGCCGCCAGAATTCGATGATGCTGGTCGAACGATAGGGCGAAGCGAAGTTGTAGGGCAGTTGGATGTTGAGCAGCAGGGAGATGCCAACGGCCATGTCCGAATAGCCCGAAAAGTCGAAATAGATCTGGAGGGCATAGGCGATCGCGCCTTCCCAGGCATGCAGCATCCCCACTTGCCCGAGGCTGGCAGCGGCGAAGGCGTGATCGGCGATGATCGAGATATTGTCGGCCACCAGCACTTTCTTCATGAGGCCGAACAGCAGGAAAAGCGCGCCGAGTGTGAAGTTGTTGAGCCGGAGTCGATAGGTGTCGCGATCGGCGAACTGCGGCATCATTTCCGAATGATGCAGGATCGGGCCGGCAATCAAATGCGGAAAATAAGTGACGAACAGTCCGTAATGCACCAGCTTCGGCTCATGCGCCTTCCCCTTGTAGGCATCCACCAGATAGGCGATCTGCGTAAAGGTGAAGAAGGATATGCCGATAGGAAGGATGACGTTCAGTACCGGCATAGGCACGCCCGCTGCGCGCACATTGTCGGTCAGGAAATTATAATATTTGAAGAAAGCCAGCGCGAGCAGATCTACGACGATCGCGGCGATCAGAATATGCCGGGCGCGGCCCGTCCCGGCATGGCGCACGATCCCGAGTCCCGCGATGAAGTTGAACAGGATCGAACCGACCAGCAGCGCCAGATAGGCGGGCACCCAATAGCCGTAGAAGGCCAGCGACATGGCCGCCAGCCATGCGGCGGCTGCGCCCGGCCCCGCCTTGCGCGCGATCAGGAAGAAAAAGACGAGCGTGACGGGGAGATAGACGAACAGGAACAGCCCGGAGGTGAACAGCATCGTCGAATAGTCCCCACAGTGGAAGCGTCCACCCGCGAAGAGCAGGCCCGTTCACATTCGGCAGGGCATCAAAGCTTCTCGCGGTTCAGGCTATGCCGTGTCCTGTTCGCAGCCGCAAGGCTCAATGCTTGATTCTGTTCGCCAGTGCAGCATAGCGCCGCGCCAGACTGGGCCAGGACCGGCGTTCGAGCGTGAAAAGCCGGTAGGCCATGGCAAGTTCGGTCCACCGCTCCGCCGGCGTCGCTATGTGACGCAGGATGGCGTTGGCGACGCTGTCCGAATCGACGGGCGGCGCAATCACGGTCGAAGGCATTCCTTCTTGAATGAGCGAGGTGATGCCGCCGGCTTCGCTCGCGATGATCGGCCGCGCGTTCGAGGCGGCGAGCAGGGCGACACCGCTTTGCGAAAAGAAATCCCTGTAGGGCATCAGCAGCGCGTCGCTTTGGGCGATCAGGTTAGGGAGCGCGGCATCGTCGACATAGCCGATCTGCATCGTCACGGCGTCAGGTGCGGTGAGCGCGAGCGCCAGGCATTCGTCGGCATAGTCCGGTTCTTCACGATACACTTCGCCGGCAACGACGAGATGGACGTTAGCGCCGGCGCGCCGCGCGGCGATACATCCTTCGATCGCTTCGCGAACGCCCTTATTCCGGCGCACCGTGCCGAAGGCAAGGAGCTGACCGTTGCCGGGGATCGGCGCGGCCTGCGGAAAAGCGAAGTCGCCATGCTCGATCACATCGACGACGACGCGCAGGCGGGGAAAGGATTCGAGCAATTTCTGCCGCGACGCCTCGCTCAGCACGACGACGGCGTTTGACAGATAATAGCATGCGCCATGCGATGCCTTTTCCACGCCCCTCCAGCGAGCCGGAAAGCGCCAGCCGTGGGGAATGGGATCATGGGCGATGAAAATGACGCGCGCGCCGGTGAGGCGCAGCAGCAGCAGGATCGGCAGGAACAGCAACAGTGGGTCGGGAATGGTGATGATGAAGGTGCGCGCGTAGAGGCGGGCGTGGAAGAGCGCCACAAAGCTGCCGAAAATGCGGCGCAGCGACCGAAACGCACGGACCAGCCGCGGCGCGGGCCCAACGATCTCGCGCACGGGCCGCAGGCGACGCAGGCGCTCGCGCGGCTGTTCCATATTTGCATTGTCGACGACCGGTGAAACGAACGTCACTTCGGCACCCGACGTCAACAGGCCGTCGACCAGTTCCTGAGCGAACAGGCCGGTTCCCGACGCCCGCCATGCGCGGGTGTAGAGGCAGATCGGGTCCGGTTTCTCAACCGCCGCGGCGCTATAAGGCTCCAAGGCGATCACTCGCTTGGGAGCGACGGGATTCGTCGACATCAGCCACCCTAACAAACGTCGCCGCAACAATCATAGCCCCGGCGTACAACTGCATTGATCAGGTTGCTCCATCATCAGTTTTTCGAGGGGCGTCGGACTTATCGCACTCATTTTTTCTGAGGGGAAGCACCTTAATCCATTCATGATCAAATATTGTGCGGAAACGCAGCCGATTTGTTTCTGGGAGCAACATATTTGCCGCTGCGACCTTCGCGAAATGCCTCGACTTTCTTCCACCCTATGAATCTATGATCCTTCAAAGCTCCAGCGTCCGCCGTAGCGCATAGGCACACCGCTAGACATGGGTTATTTGCCTTATGATCCCATCATCTGCTTAACATTTCTCAAATCGGCAGTTTTTATGTGCATCGACGACGATTTTCGCGCCGACCCAGGTGCTCTCGACCTCCAAACGCGTCCGCGTCCGAAATGATCCTATCTCGTCTGGCCGATACTCTTTTTTTCTTCGCGAGTACTATGATGCCCCGGAGCAACGGGTAAGTTGGCGAGAGCGGCTTTTCGATCTGGCGCAGACCCGGCCAATCGTGTTTAACCTTGCCGCCGAAACCGGCGTACGCTTGCGCGGAAGGGGAAAGATGAAACGGCACGGGGACGCATATGGCGCTACGCATGGTTGGCGGCAGCATGCCGGACCGATCGAACTGTTGCTTTTTTCGCTGTGCGTCTACCTGACGACGACGCCGTTCCTTTTCATCCTGACCAAGCAGAATCCCAATCTCCCGGCGCTGATCAACGTCGCGACGATGCAGCAGGAAACCCAGTCCATGCTGCTGGTCTACGTTGTGCGCGGCCTGGTGGCGCTGATCGGCGCGGTCTTCGTGGCGCGGCGGTTGCGCCAGCTCAAGGCCAATGCGCGTCAGTTGCTGCCGCTCCTGCCCTTCCTCATTTGGGCAGCGCTTTCATCGCTCTGGTCGGACGATCCGGGCGTCACGGCGCGCAGTGTCACGACGCTGGCCGTGCTGTGGGCGGGCGCCTATTTCTTTGCGGTGCGGCTCGACGGCACCTCCGCGGCGCGCGCGGTCGTGGGCGGCGGCGCGCTCGTCGCCGCCACTTGCCTAGGCTATGTGGTCGTCGATCCGGCTTACGCCATCCACCAGCTGACCGACGCCACGCAGTTCGTCCATGCCGGCGCCTGGCGCGGCGTTTATCAGCACAAGAATTTCCTCGGGCATGTCGCCGGCTTCTTTGTCATGGCGATCTTCTGGGCCGACCGCAGCACCATCCCCTGGCCGCCGCTCAAATGGGCGCTGATCGGTCTGCTGCTGCTGCTGGTGATCAAGTCGACCTCCGCCAGCGCGGTGCCGATCATCCTCATCACCTGCGCGCTCGTGTGGATTCTGGTCGTTGCGGACCCCAAACAGCGGGTGAAGGCGCTGTTGGTGCTGGCGCCCGCGATAGTCGCGCTCTATTGGGGCACGACTGCGATCCTGACGGCGCTGGGTCGCGACATGACCTTCACCGGACGCACCGAAATCTGGCAGATCGCGATCGATTCCATCTTCACGCGGCCGTTGCAGGGTTATGGCTTCGTTTCGATCTCCTACGGCAATTTCTCCTACAGCCTGATGCATCAGGCTGGCGTGTTCGACCCGCACAGCGCCTATCTCGATCTGGCGCTGGGCACCGGGTTCATCGGCCTCGTGCTGTTCCTGCTCATCCTGCCCTTCGCCTGGTATGCGGCGCGCAGGCTTTACCTCATGGGAGGAGGGGAGCGGCAGGCAGGACTCATGCTCATCAGCATCACCATCGGCTGGCTGGTGTCGGGCTTCACCGAATCGAGCAGTCGGCCGCTGACGGCCATGGGAGGACTTGGCCTGTTCACGCTGGCGGTGCTGGTGTCTTTCCCGCGCAGCCGCGAACGCGCGAGCGCAACGGCCGGTGGACATAATCCCTTCGCCGAAATGCGGGCCCGCGCGACGCAAGGCTGATCTCGAAGCGATTTTCAGGCGCGCGCGAGCCTGTTCAGTGCGCGCCAGACTGGTCCTGGCAGAGCCGCACCCATGGGTGCGATCTCGCCCCGCCGGAGCGGCCTCCCGATCGCGACGAGCAGCAGGAACAGGCCACCGCCCGCGATGCCTAGCGCGAGCGCGGCAAGGGGCCGGGCATCGGTTTCGCGCACGAGCGTGGCACCCCCGCCCGCCAACAGCAGCATCAGCAGCGTGATCGCTGTCGTGACCGGTAGGTCCACCGTGCGCCGGATGCCGACCCGGCACAATGCCCGGTGCATGATCGCCAGCCGGCTGAGCGAATCGCCCACCGGGCAGGCAAGCAACGCGATCATTCCGAATCGGGGCGCGATCAGGATGGCAACGCCGATCCATAGCAGCGAGAGGATGAGCGTCTTCCCCAGCACCGCCGTCGCATTGCGCGCGACGGCCACGATCTCGAACGCGCGATAGGTCGAGGTGGTGACGAGATAGGCCAGCAGCCACGGGAGCCCGAAGGCCGCGCTGACATAACGCCCCCCCGTCATCAGACCGACGAGCGCTTCGCCCGCTACCGCCGTCCCCACGACCGCTGCACCGATGACGATGAGGTCGATCTTGATGACGAGCGCCAGTGTCGCCTCCAGCCGCGACTGGTCGCCGGTGCGGTCGAAATGGCGCATGACGGCAGGCTCTACGAAGGGGAATATGAGCATCCCCGGCGTGTAGCGCTGGAAGCTCACTGCGAGAGTCTGGATGAAGGAGAAGCCGGCGAATCCCGCCACTGACAATGTGCGGCTCGCCACCAGCCGGATGGTCGCCGGGCTGGACGCGAACCAGGCGAGGGCGCTGGCATAACCGCTCGCCGCGATGCCGAGAAACTCCCGCCGGTCGAGCGCGCGTGCTTGCGCGGGACGCGGCGGCATCGCGCCAAGTGCGACCCGGATGCGCGCCAGCAACAGCAGAACCGCCGCAACCGACGTTGCGGAACCGATCCACAGCAGGGCCGCCGCCGTCGAGGCCCAGCCCATCGCCGCCCCGATCGTAACGAGCGCCAGGCGGATCGCCGCTTCCCCCACTAGCGCCAGTCGCGAAGCCTGCTGAAGGCCAAGCGCCAGCGCCATCGCGTCCGTGTCCACCTGTGCCACGCTCACGAGGATATAGGCTGCGCTGGCTGCGATATAGGCCGGCGCAAGATCGTCCGGCGCAATCCAGCCGCAGGTGCGCGCGACCGCGAGCGCCAGCATCATGGTCAGCAGGGTGGCAACGAAACGGAACGTCATGATCGCGGCGATCAGCCGCCCGACCGTCACGGGCCGTAATGTCCAGCCGGCCTGCCCCACATATTTGGGAATGAGGCGCGGCACGCCGAAGGACAGCACGGTCTGCATCAGCACGGCGAGGGCGAAGACGATGGCGAAGCGGCCATATTCAACAGGGACCAGCAGCCGGACGACGAGAAGCTGGAACGCCATCAGCAGCGCGAGGGAGAGGAGGCGTCCGCTCAGGAAAACGACAATGCCGGAGCGTGCCATGGTCGGGTGCCTCCAAGGCCGGGCTGGCCGGCAAGCGGGCTAGCGTTTCGGTCAGGCAGGGTCAATCGGAGGCATGGAAGCGGCGGCATGACTGTCGCGGATTTTTTCCGTGGCGCAGCAATTGTTTTTCGCCAATAAAGTAGGGGATGCGTGGGTGCCCGCCTTTCCGGCTCAGGGCGCGGACAAAGGACGAATGATGGCTGACCAGGTAGACCCGCGATTTCGCAACGATATCTTCGACACCGGCTCGCTCTCCGCCTATTTCGGGGCTTATGCCGACCGGCTCTACGCAGCGATGATGGCAGTGGATCAGGACGCTGTGGATCGGGCGCGGCAGGCGATCGAGCAGGCTTCGGCGGGCGGCAACCGCATCTTCGCCATCGGCAATGGGGGATCGGCCGCCATCGCGGACCATCTGTGCTGCGACTGGACGAAGGGCACCCATGCCCACGACCATCCCGTCATCGACACCACGTCGTTGAGCGCCAACGTCCCGCTTTATACCGCACTTGCGAATGATTTCGGTTTCGAAACGGCTTTCGCTAAGCAGATCAGCTATTTTGCGAAGGCGGGCGACGTGCTGGTCGCCATTTCATCGTCAGGCAACAGCCCGAACATCTTGGCCGCTGTCGCTGCGGCCAAGGCAGCGGGCGTGACGACAATCGGCCTTTCGGGCTTTTCCGGTGGACAGTTGCGCGAGCAAGCCGACATTGCGATCCATGTCGATGTCGCCAATTACGGCATCGTCGAGGATGTGCACCAGTCGGTCATGCACATCATCGCCCAGTTCATCGCCGCGGGGCGGGATCACCGGGCCTGAGGGGGCATCGGAGCCATGACCAGCTATAGCAGCATCCAGTATCTGCGCGGTGCCGCCGCGCTGCTGGTCGTTATCTTTCACCTTGAAGCGCCACTCGAGCAGATGGGTTATGGCGGCGCGTGGCCGATTGGCCTGTCGGCAGGCGTTGATATCTTCTTCGTCATCAGCGGCTTCGTCATGTGGACATCCACGATCGGCCGTCCGGCGACGCCCGCCCAATTTTACCGCAAGCGGCTGATCCGCATCGTCCCGCTCTACTGGCTGCTGACGAGCGTGATGGTCGCGCTGCTGCTTGCGATGCCGAGCGCGTTCAATACGTCGGTGTTCAGCGCGCCGCACGTCGTTGCGTCCTACCTGTTCGTGCCAATGCCTCATCCGGTCAAACCGTCGATGGAGCCTTTGCTGTTCCCCGGATGGACGCTGAATTATGAAATGTTCTTCTATTTGATCTTCGGCCTGTTCTTGCTGGTGCGCCCGGCCGTGCGGATGGCTGGGACGGTGGCGGTTCTGACGCTGCTCGTCGTGGCCGGACTGATTCTCCGGCCGCCAGTGCTGTCGCTTGCCGGCTTCTACACCTCGCCTATCCTGCTGGAATTCGCTGCGGGCCTTGCCCTTGGTGCGCTGGTCTCCCGCCGCACCGCCGCCCATCTCCTCCCGGCACCGCTCGCGCTGGTCTGCGTCTTGGGTGGCGTCATCGTCCTGCTCACCGATCCGGTGCCCACGAACTTCTGGCTCCTGCGCTTTGGCCTTGCGGCCATCGCCATCGTGGCGGGCGCGATAGCGCTGGAAGGGCGCGGATGGGTCGGGCAATGGACCTTGCCACGGATATTGGGCGACGCGTCCTATTCCATCTACCTCACCCAGCTCATCAGCATGGCGGCGTTCCGCTTCCTCTGGTTCCGGGCGGGGATCGGCGGCTTTCCGGGGGACATGATCCTTTACGCCATGCTGGACGTGACGACTGCCATTATGGGCGGCATCGTCTGCTATCATTTGGTCGAGAAGCCGTTATTGCGGCTTTTTACCCGACGTGGCGGCCGGCTGGCGAAGGCTGTCGCCTGAATTGTGCCGAAATCGGGCATTTTCGGGCGCCTGGACCCGCCGGAAGGTCTATGCAGCAAGGAAGTCTACGCTATTTTGCTGCGTCAGCGAACGAGGTCATGAATGTCGATGTTGAATATTCTCGTGACCGGTGGTGCCGGTTTCATCGGTTGCCATATGTGCGAGCGGCTGGTCGAGCGCGGGCACCATGTCACCGCCGCCGACAATCTGGTGCTGGGTCTGCGCGATAACCTGTCGGCGCTGGCGGGCAGCAACAGCTTCGTCTTTCAGGAAATGGACGTGACGGATCGCCCAGCGCTCGGTGCCCTTTTCGAGCAAGGGCGTTTCGATGCAGTGTTCCATCTCGCGGCCAACAGCGACATCGCGCGCAGCCAAGCCGACCCCGGCGTCGATTTCGTCGCGACGCTCGACACGACCTATGCGGTGCTGGACGCGATGCGGCGGCACGGGACGAAGCAGATCATCTTCGCGTCGACATCCGCCGTCTATGGGGAAGCGCAGGGCGTGCTGCGGGAGGATCATGGCCCACTGCTGCCGATCTCCCATTATGGCGCGGCCAAGCTGGCGTCGGAGGCGTTCATATCCTCCTATGTCGCCAATTACGGGCTTCAGGCGTGGATCACCCGCTTCCCCAATGTGGTTGGAGACCGTTCGACCCATGGAGCGATCTACGACTGGGCGCGCAAGCTGGCGCGGACGCCTGATCGGCTGGAAGTGCTGGGCAACGGCGAGCAGATCAAGCCCTATCTTCACGTCGATGATCTGGTCGACGCGATCCTCGTGGCATGGGACAGAGGTGACGCGCCGGTCAACCTTTTTAACGTGGGCGGCGACACGCGTTGCAGCGTGCGGGACATGGCGGGCATCATGGTCGAGGAATGGCCGGAAGCGGCGCGAATCGACTATACCGGCGGCGATCGTGGTTGGGTGGGGGATGTGCCGAGCGTCGATTATGACGTGGCGCGCATCCGTGCGTTGGGCTGGACGCCGCGGCTGAACTCCGCCGAGGCCGTTCGTGCCGCCGCGCGCTGGGCGATCGGGCAGGTGCGCCAGGCATCCCCCGCGTGAAGGTCGTCATCCTCGCGGGGGGCAAGGGCACCCGTCTGGGGCTGACCGATCGTCCCAAGCCGATGGTGCCGGTGGCGGGGTGTCCCCTGTTGCAACGGCAGGTGGAGGCGGCGCGGGACCATGGCTTTACCGATTTCCTGTTCCTCACCGGCCATATGGCCCATGTGATCGAGGATCATTTCGGCGACGGCAGCGCCATGGGCGTCACCATCACCCATTTCCGCGAACCCGAGCCTCTTGGCACGGCGGGGGCGGTCCGCGCGGCGCGGCACCTTCTCAACGAACCCTTCGTCGTGCTGTATGGCGACACGTTGATCGACGTGGATCTGGCCCATATGGCCGACCTCCACCGGCGTTCGGGTGCGGCCGGCACAATCTTCGCGCATCCCAACGACCATCCCTATGACAGCGACGTGCTGGACGTGGACGAGGATGGCCGCGTGCTGCGGCTGATGGCCAAGCCGCATCCCGAAGGCATATTGCTGCCCAATCTGGTCAGCGCGGCGCTTTATGTCCTGTCGCCCGAAGCCATCGACCATGTGCCCGCCAACCGGGCGTCGGACTGGGCGCATGACGTATTTCCCGCCATCCTTTCGGCGGGCCAGCGGCTTCAGGCTTACCGGAGCCTGGAATATGTGAAGGACATGGGGACGCCGGAGCGCCTCGCCCGCGGGGAAGCCGACCTTGCTTCGGGGCGGGTTGCGCGCCTCAGCCTGCGGTATCCCAAGCCCGCCATATTCCTCGACCGCGACGGCGTGCTCAATGTGGAACGGAACGGCATCCACGATTCCGCTAGCCTTGAACTGCTGCCTGGTGCAGCCGATGCGGTGCGGCGGATCAATCTGGCGGGCATCCCCGCCATCTGCGTCACCAACCAGCCCGATGTCGCCAAGGGAATGCTGACGTTCGAGCGGCTGCGCGCGGTTCACGCGGCGCTCGATACCCAGCTCGCGGCGGGCAAGGCCTATCTCGACGATCTGCTCTTCTGCCCGCACCATCCCGAAATGGGGTGGCCGGGCGAAGTTCCGGCGCTCAAGGTCGCCTGCGCCTGCCGGAAACCCGAGCCGGGCATGTTGCTGGACGCGGCGGAGCGGCACCGGCTGGACCTATCCGCCTCCTGGCTGGTGGGGGACCGCTATGCCGATGTGGCGGCTGCCCATGCCGCCGGGGCACGGGCGATCCTAGTCGCGACCGGTCATGACGGCAACGATTCGGCACGCTACCCGGACATCAAGCCGGACCATGTCGCGCCCGACCTGGGGGCAGCGGTCGATTATCTTCTGGAGGTCATGGTATGATCATTTCCCGCACGCCCCTGCGCGTCAGCTTCTGCGGCGGCGGCACCGATCTGCCCAACTTCTATCGCAAGCATGGCGGCGCGGTGCTTAGCATGTCCATCGCGCGCTATGTCTATCTCTCCATGCACGCCTATTTCCACGGCGACGGCTTCATCCTCAAATATTCGCAACTCGAAACGCCCGAATCGCGCGACGCGATCCAGCACCGCATCATCCGCGAGGTCTTTTCCTCACACGGGATCGAAGGCGTCGACTTCAACTCCAGTGCGGATGTGCCATCGGGCACCGGCCTCGGCTCCTCCAGCGCCTTCACCGTGGGGCTGCTCAACCTCTGCAACGCTTATCTCGGCCGCTATGTAGGGCGCGCCGATCTGGCGGCGCAAGCGTGTGACGTGGAGATCAACCGCCTCGGCGAACCGATCGGCAAGCAGGACCAATATGGCTGCGCCATCGGTGGGCTCAATTTCATCGAATTCCATCCCGACGATTCGGTGACGTACGAGGCGGTCCCGCTGACGCATCAGCAGCGGCGCATGCTGGAGGACAATCTGGTCATGCTCTATCTGGGCGGGCAGCGTTCGGCGAGCGCGATCCTCCAGACGCAGGCCGGCGCGATCGACAATGGCGGCAGCGTGATCGACGACCTCAAAGCCATGGCGGCGCAGGCCGCGGCGCTGCGGGGCGACCTGATCCGCGATGTCGATTGTCTTGGCCCCTATCTTGATGAAGGCTGGCAGCGCAAAAGGCGGATCAGCGCGGGGATCAGCGCGCCGCACATCGACGACGCCTATGCCCGCGCACTGGCGGCGGGCGCGACCGGCGGCAAGCTGCTGGGTGCGGGCGGATCGGGCTTCCTGCTCTTCTACTGCCCCGATGGTACGCGCGATGCCGTGATCGAAGCGCTGCGCGGCTACGCGCCCTATGACGTTCGGCTCGACATGATCGGGACGACGATCATCTATTCCGACTGACCCGTCCCGGCATAGCTGTTGCGCCCGAACAGGGCGCGCAGTCTCACACGCCGTTCCTGCGGCACCGCCCAGATGAAGGCGAAGGCGAAGAGCTGCTTCGGAGTCGGCGCGCCATTCGCGAAGGCCATGCGCAGCAGGCGCAGCATGGCGCGATTGCGGCTGCCCTCCGGGCGCACCTGGCTCGCGGCGGTGAGGGCGAAGCCACTATAGGCGCGCGGCGTCAGGAGGTTCTGATTGGCGTCGAGCCAGCCCAGCGTCCGCGCCAGTCGGTAACTGTTGCTGAGCGAGGCGATGGCGACCGGCACATAGTAGATCACCAGCGGCTCGCGCACCGTCACATAATCATACCCCAGTCGCTTCACCGCGCGGAAGCACAGATGCCATTCCTCATGCGGTTCGACGAACTGCAATTCGTCGAACAGCGCGCGGGGAAAGACGAGCGCAGATGTTTGAATCATTGCCTCACTGCCGCGCAGCCAACTGTGCCGGTCGAACATCCATTCGTCGATCGGCTGCCGGCCGTCATAGGGTGTCGTGGGATTGATCCGTCCCCCATGCTGAGCCACGACACGAATCAGGCTGGTAATAATGCAGCGTTCGTGCGGCGCGGCGGCCAGCGTCTTTTCCAATTTCTCAGGCAGCCATTCGTCATCATCGTCGAGGAAGGCCACCCAGCGCCCGCGTGCCTGCGCCGCGCCCAGATTGCGTGCGCCGCCCGCGCCGCATTTCTCCTGCGGCACGATGACGCGCAGCCGCGGATCGCTGACGCCCGCCAACGCTTCCATCGTCGGTGGATCGTCCCCGTCGACCACCACGATCAGTTCGAAGTCGCCGCGCGTTTGCGCCTGCACGCTACGGATCGCGCGGAGCAGCAGCGCAGGGCGCCCGAAGGTGGGGATGACGACGCTGACGGCGGGGTCGGACGGGGAACTTGGGGTCATGCGGCGACCTCTCTTTCGGAAGGCAAGGGGACGGTGCGGCTCCAACCGTGCAGCCAGCGGCGGCCCTGTATCCACGTCATGCCAGCAAAGACAGCTTCCCCCGCGACGATGCCCAGGATCGACCAGAGCGGCCCCGCCATCACTATCAGCAGCGACACACTGATCAGCGACACGACAGCGGAGGTGACACTCGCCATGGCAAGCGGCCGGAATGAGCCAGCCGCCTGCAACAGGATGCTGTCGGGCGTTCGTACCATACGCGCAACGCCTACGATCATCCACAAGGCTCCAGCGAGCGCCAGTTCCTCCAGCGCATAATGGGCGGGAAAGAGCAGCCGCGGCTTCAGCAGCATGACGGCCGCCGCGAGCAGCAGAGTGCCCAGCCACACGGCCCCCAGCAGCAATCGGAAGAACAGGACGGATCGCTGGGTTCGCCCGATGTCCTGATCGGCAATGATACCAGCGAGGCGCGGTCGTTCAAATTCCGACAGGGCGTTCGTGCCGATCGTCAGCGGCCGGATGAGGATCATGCTCGCAGCGATAGGCGCGAACGCTGTCGGCCCACGTAAGAGGGTAATGAGATAGGCATGGGCGTTCGCGGTGGCCTCGGTCGAGACGACGCCCAGCAGCGCCCATTGGCCATGGCTGTGCCAGATGCTGCCGTAGCCACGCGCGGCGCACAGCGAAAAGCCCCGCATTTGCAGGATCAGCGACCGCGGGCTGAGCGCCGCCATGGCGAAAAGCACGGCGGCGAGCAGGGTGGCGCTGACCATCAGCATGGGTTGCTGCGGGTAAAGCCGCACCGCAATGGGGCTGAGCAGGACGATCAGCGCATAGCCTATGTCGGACCGGGTCACTGCCAGTTGCCGCCCTTCGACATAGGCTTGCGCGCGTCCATACCAGCGCAGCAGCGCGACCGCCGCATAGCCGGCGAAGAGAACGGCCGTCAGCATGGCAAAGCCCAGCGCCAGAGCGAGAATGACAAACACGATCGTGGCGGTCGCCGCGCCAATGAGATTGGCACTGAACAGGCGCTGCTGCGCCAGGCGTCGCGTCTCCAGCGAACCTTGCTTGAACAGGGAGGACAGGGGCGCGCAGAAGAGGGCGCTCCACACCCCCCAGCTTAGCTGCGTCAGCACGAGCAAAAAGGACAGGCGGCCGAAGTCGCGCGCATCCATGATGTGCAGCAACAGGATCGACAGCAAAAGCTGCAACCCGGCGCTCGCCACCGGACCCACCAGTGCCAGGATGTGACGCCGGGACGTGCGCGCAATGGCCAACAATTTCCCTAACACCCGCCTTCATCCCACCCGATCGAACCGCCAGGGCAGCGGCCACATGCTTATAGCACCACTATTTTGCGTTGCAGCAGGACTTTGCCCTTATTCTTTCGCCCCGTCATGCTAGGCTGACGGGATGACGCGGAGCAGGATGTGACCTTGGGAGAGGGAGGCGAAAGGCCCGCGCGGCCCGCCCGCCGGCGCAGCTCCCGCAGTCGGCGGGGCAAGGGGGAGCGGACCGATCAGCGGCGGACACTGGCCGCCCGCAGCAATGACATCGCTGTCGGCCTGCGCAAGGTTTTGGCCGACCCCGCATGGCGGTTCCCGCTGTCCTCGCGCCCGCTGCCCGTCTGGCTCGCGGCGGGTGGGATCAGCGCCGGCATGGCTTTCCGGGCGTTCGATGGCCTTGCCGGGCAGGCTTGCGCGGCGTTGATCAACGGGTTGCTGTTCTACACGGCGCTGCTGTGTGCGCCGGCGATGCCCGGTTTCTGGCGGCGAGCGGCCCGGCCGCTTGCCTGCGCTGGTGCCGCTGTGCTCTGGGCGCTGGTTGCGACGATCGGGGTGTCGGGCGGAATGCCCGATTATCTGCCCGGGAAGCTGCTGTCGCTCGCCGCCGCCTTTTGCGCCCTCATGACCGGGGCGATGATGGCGCGGGGACGCAGGCGCCTGCGCGCGATCCTTGACTGGCTGCTTTTGGTCAACATGGCGCTGTTCGCGCTCGCCCTGGCGGCGCGGCAGGCCGGCATCGAACAGGACACCGATCTCTGGCAGCTGACCGTCAAGGGCCGCTTTGCCGGCTTTGCGTCCAATGCCAATGTCAGTGCGGTGATCGCCGCCTGCTGCGCGCTCATCGCCTTCGTGCGGATGACGGGGCGACAGCGCACGCCGGCATGGATGAGCGCACGTCTGCGCCATTTTCCCATCCACTTGCTGTTCTTCACCCTGTCCAGCGGCGTCGTTCTCATCACCGGATCGCGCTTTACGCTCGTGCTGCTGACAGCGGTGCTGCTTGTCTATCTCGTCCACTGGATGCGTCGGAAACGCGTGACGCGCTGGCGGTTGATGCTGGCGGGCGGAGCGGTGTTCGTGCAGATCGCGCTGGCTTTCCTCTTCTCCGCGGTCGTGATGCAGCGTTATGCGCAGCTAGAGGCGGGGTGGGACGACCGTTTCGCCAGTTGGGCGCATCTGTGGGATGTTGCCTGGCAACAGCCATGGCTGGGCTATGGCCTCGGCTCCTTTCCATCCGTGAACGCGCATTTCCTGACGACGCCGCGCTACGCCCAAGCGAATTGGGCGGTGAATTCCGCGCATAACATCGGCCTGCAACTCATGCTTCAGGGTGGGATGCCCTATACCCTGCTGATGATCGCGACCTTCGGCGTTGGCGGATGGCAGGTCGCGCGGATCATGCGGCAGCGCTGGACGCGCGATACCGGTCTGGTGCTGGCGATGATGGGATTATTGCTGGCGGCCGGCATGATAGACCTGACGCTCGATATGCCGGCGCCCCTGTCGCTGTTCCTGTTCCTCGCTGGATTATTGTGGGGTCAGGCCCTCGACAGGCGAGAAATCCGCGTCGCGGCTGCGGACGGCCAGCCATTCGACCATGAAGGGACGATAGGCGTCGGTCTGCCGGATTTGCGGGATCAGGCGGTCGCGATCGGCAAACTCCCGGCGCGCCAGCCACACCATCTCGCGAATGGCAATGGGGCGGATGTCTGAGGCCAGCCTGTCCCAATTACGCAGCGCATAGGCGACGCGCCAGTCGGCGGACTGGGGGAGATAGGGCGTTTCGCGATAGCTGCGGTCGAATGCCTGAACGGTGGCGGGCGACCAGTCGCCATCGAGCTGCGCCATGACGAAGGCGCGAACCGCCCAATATTCGCCCCAGTAAGGATGCGCGCCCGCAATCATGTCGAGCTGCCCTGCGGCTTGTCTGAGGAGCGTAATGCGGTTCGGATCTTCGTCGAGCATCAACTGCGCCGCGCGGGCGCGCAGCAGGATGTCAGCCAGAATGGCGCGGGCGGATTGCGGGGGGACGTAGGGCGCATGCCGGGGCATGAGTGGTATCCCCTCCGCCAGCATCCGGTCCTGTGCAGCCAGCGCATCGATAGCGCGCGACTCGCCCTGGGCCTGATAGAGGGCGAGGCACGCGGCAAGAGCGACGCAGGCCAGCGGTACGCCCGCCGCGACCGCAGCGATGCGGCGCGACGGGGCGATGGTGGCGGGTCCGTCAGGCGGCCTGATAGTAGCCGGTATATTTCTTCGAGTAATAATAGCCTCCGACCGCTTCGGAGCCGGCGTCGACCAGCGTGAAGATCACGCCGGCGATGTTCGAGCCGTCCGTGCGCAGGCTGTTGACCGCGGACGAGGCAGCCTGCGCAGGAGTTTCGTCCCAGCGCACAACCATCGCGACCGCGTCCGCCATAGCGGCGAGGAAGCGGCCATCGGCAAGGCCCATGAGGGGCGGAAGGTCGAGCACGATCGCTTCGTAGCGTCCGCGCAGGCTTTTGAGCACTTCGAGCATCTTGCCGTCGCCGAACAGATTTTCAGAGCTGAAATAAGGCGCACGCACCAGAAGATGATCGAGATGATCGGTGTCGCCGCTGCTGATCGCGCTTTGGACCGGGGCTTCGCCGTGGAGCACTTCGACCAGACCGGGAATATCGGGCGCGTTGCGGACCAGTTGACGCACGTTGGCCCGGCGAACGTCGCAGTCGATGAGCAACGTCTTCTGTCCATTGAGTGCCAGGGTGCGCGCGAACGCCACCGCCGACGTGGTCTTGCCTTCCGCAGGCAACGCCGATGTGATCGCGATCACCCTGGGGCTCTGGTCAGCCCTCACACCCAGCAGCGAGGCACGCGCAATGCGAAAGGCTTCGGCAAACAGAGACGTCGGCTTTTCGAGCAGGATGTCGGCTGGAGCGGCGTGCTTTTCGCGCGGGATCGCAGCAAGTACGGGAACGCCCAGCAGTTCTTCCACCTCGCTCACCGAACGCAGTCCCTGCACCAGCATTTCCTGAACCGTGACGGTCGCCGTTCCGGCGGACAGCGCCACCAGCAAGGCGAGCGCCATCAGGAGCGGCTTGTTCGGCGAGGTCGGACGGAGCGGCGGCGCGGCGGTATCGACGATTTCGACCTGCGCGATCGAATTGTTCGCCGCCTGCTGCATTTCCATCAGGTTTTGCGAGAGCTTGTCGAACTGCGCGCGCTCAGTCGTGACTTCCGCGTCAAGACTCTTGGCGAGCACCGACTTGCGGGCATTGTCCGCCTGGGCACCAGCGAGGTTGCCGATCGACGATTGCAATTGCGCGACGCGCGCCTTGGCGGCGGCGTCGTTGGAGCGCAGCGAGTTCATGATACGGGCCGATTCGGCGCTGATCTGCTGATCGATGTCGGCAAGATTGGCGCGCGCGGCGATTGTGTCGGGATGCTTGTCGCCGTAGCGCGAGAGCACATTGCCAAGGTCGCGCAACGCAGTGGCGCGGGCGGTGCGCAGGTTGCCGATCACTGGCGAGGCAAGAACCTCGGCGACCGAATCCACGCCGCTGCGCGCAACCTGCGCCTGTGCCGACGCCAGCGCTGCCGAAGCCTGCGCTGCGGCCGACTGCGCCTGCGCCAGTTCGCTCGACAATGGGCCAAGCTGCTGGTCGACGATGGTGCCGGTGCTGCTGCCATAGGCGTTGGTGCCGGTCACGATGCCGGTCTGCGCCTGATAAGCGGCGAGTTGTGCTTCCTTGCCCCGGATGCTGCTCCCCAGTTGGTCGAGCTGCGCTTTCAGGAATTCAGCCTTTTTGGACGCGGTATTAGCGCCGCTGCCCACCTTCGTATTGATGTAGGCGGAAGCGAAGGCGTTGGCGATCTTGGCCGACTTCGCACGGTCGGGCGAGGTGTAGGAGATGCCGAGAATGTAACTCAGCTTGTTGCGGCTGACATCCACGCCGTCGAGCACATTGCCAACGACGATCGCGACCTTGTCTGCAGGACTGAGCACCGCGCCGGCCTTTGGCTCCGGCGCGAAATCCGGATCGTTGACCAGGTTCAGTTTCTTGACGACCTCTGTCGCCACCTCGTTCGAGGTGATGAGCGCCACTTCGGTTTCGATGGCCTCCGGCGACAGCGCCTGGCTCGGATTTTCCGCGCCCATCACCGGCGTGCGGCTCGGGTCGATGCGGACATGGGTGGTCGATGTATATTTGGGCGTCATCAGCATGATGAACACCACGCCGAGCGCGAACACACCGCCAACGACCAGCGCGAGTGTCAGCCACCGGCGGCGGATAACGTCGCGAATGCGCGTGACGATGTCGGAAAGCTGTCCATCCTCGACTTTGGCGTCGTGCGAAACTTGCATAGCCTGAACGGGTCCGTTCTATTGGAGTGAAGGAAGATCAGCGTCGGAAGGTGATGCTGAGTTCGCCGCGGAATTCGCTGAAGCGACTATTTGGATTGTCGTTAACGGTGCGCCGCTGCCAGCCCAGTTCGCCGCGCAGCACGACGAAGCGATTGGCCATGTAGGTCGCTGTGCCGCCCGCTCGGTAATAGTCGGCCCGTGTCGGTGTGCCGAGATAGACCTGGCGGCGATATTCGCCCGTTGCGCCGAGGAGCAGGTTGACCAGAAGCTCGTGGTCGACCCGGGCCGTCACGCTATTGTCGAAAAAGGCGCCGGTGTTGAGCGCGAGATTGGTGTCGCGCAGGGTCCGGGCGACCGCGACGCCGACGGTGGTGAGCGGTGTCGGGAAAAATTCGACCTGTCCTTCCACCGAAACGCCATCTGCATCCTTGTAGAGCGGCGAATCATAGTCACGCTTGATATAGCCCGCGCCCAGCTTGCCGCGCATCAGGCCTGCCAAATCGAAATTCACCCCGCCCACGACCCGTAATCCCTTGGAATCACGATTATCGACGTTGAAGAGCAGGGTGCTATATTCAACCTTCGACCCGCCCACCTGACCATAGACGGACAGGCTGGGGGACACCGCATATTGCAGTTCGGCGGTCAGCCGCTGCTGTACCTGGTCGCGCGAATCCTGGTTAATCGGAGTGCCGTTCGCCAGCACCAGATCGTCGAAGGTGAAGGCGGTGCGATCAACCCCCAGGGTGGCCTGCACCCGGCCAAAGGCGTAGCGCCCGCGCACCGCGAAATAGCTGCGGTTGAAGGCGGACAGAACTGCGGTGGACGGATCGATCGCGCCGCTGTTGGGCTGCTCGTAAATGCGCGCATATTGCGCCTCGCCCGTCACCGAATAGGCGTCACCGATGTCCTTGCGGCCAAGGAGGCGCAGATCGAAGGTGTTCTGGTTGCGGTTGTCATAGGTGAACCAGCGACCCAGCACGGCGCGCGCCGAAGCCCGAATCTCATCACGCGGCAGGTCGCTCGTCATCGTGACCGCCGGCGCGAAATAGGCGTAACCGTCACTGCGCTTGTCACCGCGGGTCAGGAACACGTTGTCCGATAAGCCGACGCCCGCCTGCATCTGCGGGAAGAAGGTAAAAGCGCCGCTTACGAAGCCGAGGGGGTCGAAATCGGGGCGGGAGCGTTCCGTCACCGACACGTTGCGATCCCGGTTGAAGCTGTCGGGGATCGCGGTGTCGACCAGCACGGATTCCTGCGCCAGGGCTACGGCCGGCCATGCCGCCGATGTCAGCGCAACAGCAATCAGCTTGTAAATCTTAACCTTCATGGTCGATGCCCCTTTTTGGCGTCCGGCTTCTATGGCCTTGCACGCCCAACGGTATCACGCAGCGCAGTCAGAATGGCAAATGCCGCTGTCCGGTCACTGCTGGTAATTGGAACCGCCACCAGGCGCAACACCAGGTGAGGTAAAGCTGCCGAAACCTCCGATGGCTGGACCGATCGTCGCGCCGGTGCCGCGACGGCCCTTCTTGAGCAGGGCCGCGCGCGCATTCTCAACCGCCGTCGAGAGTCGCTGGTCCGCACCGGCCGCGACCTGATTGAGCGCTGAATCGATCACCTCGTCGGAATAGTCGCCTTGGTTGACGACGAAGACGATGATCGCTTCGAGATCCTCCGCGGATGCCGTTCCGGGCTGCTGGGAAAGCTCCGCCCGGATCGCGGCGGCCAGTTGGGCCGCGGCGGCAGCGTCCGATGCTGCCGTTCCGGCACCGCCTCCCCCGCCTCCGCCCTGTTGTGCGAAGAAGGGACGCCAGGCAAAACCCGGCGTAGTCGCCGCTGCGGCCAGCGCGGCGCCGGCGAGCAGGATGATGCGGATGCCTTTTTGGTTCACTTTATCTAGCCCTGTTTAGCCGGCCGAAAGCGCCCCCGCCTCGCCCGGAACCGATTAGAAATAACGTTCCCCGATACGAATGGTGTCACCCGGCATCACGCGAAGATCGGGGGTCAGGCGATAAGCCTCTTCCTTCTCGCTGCCCGCCCGGCGGATATAGACCGTCGAGCGTTGCGCCCGCGGCGAAAAACCCTGCGCCAGTGCGATCGCGTTCAGCGCGGTCATGCTGTTGGCGTAGGGGAACTGGCCCGGCATCTTCACCTCGCCCAACACGAAGAAGGGCCGGTAGGCGGACACTTCGAGGCTGACCTTGGGATCGCGCAGATAACCGCTGCCGAGCGCGTTTTGCACCATGGCCGCGACTTCGGTTACGGTCTTGCCGTTGGCGGGGATCTCGCCGATCAGCGGCAGCGAAAGGTTGCCGTCGGTCGATACCGCAAATTCACCCGAAAGCGTGGGCTCGTTGAAGATGTTGAGCTTGACCTTGTCACCCGCGGCAAGCCGATATTGTTCCACACCGTCGTTCGCAGGCTGATAGCGTTCCCCCGCTTCCACCAGCCCGGTAGGCGTACCGGCGCACGCAGAGAGTCCCAACAGGAAGGCCGCTGTTAAAGCAGGCAGACGCATCAAGATTCTCCAATTCACGATCGATGGCCACAGAATATCGCTGCGCGGCCCACTTAGATCAACCGAAAACGCCTCAGTGTATCATAGTGGGCCAGCGATAAACCATCTTTTATAGCCGGATCGATCTTTTGCGCAATTGCAGCATTGTGACAATCGGCAGATTCGTGCGATGGCTGTCGATTATCACGATCGACGTGGGAAATGCTGGGTTCATTCGCGTCAGGTAGAAGATAACCGGCCCCGCGATTCGCGGCGACATTTATGTGCACTGCAAATGAGGTTTTGAGTGGTCCTTGGTTTGTTCAATCGCGGCGCTGCCAGCATGCCCCGGACAGGTAAGGGGGATCGCGTCTATTGCGTCGGGGACATTCATGGCCGCTTCGATCTGTTTCGTGCGGCGCTGAACCGGATCGAGGCGCATCACGCACAGCGGCCAAAGCCCCGCCAGATTTATGTCGTGCTACTCGGCGACCTGATTGATCGCGGACCCGACTCCGCCAAGGTTCTGAAACTGGTGCACAAGGTGCAGGCGCGGACGCAGCAGATGATCGTGCTGCGCGGGAATCATGAGGAAATGATGATCCGCGTTATCGACGGAGAGCCGGGCGTGATGCGGGCCTGGCTGAAGTCGGGCGGAAGGGACACGCTCCGGAGCCTGGGCATCGAGCCGCCCGTCGATAGTCAGGATACTGCGCGGGCGGTCGCCGAATTGCGGCAAAGCCTGCCTCAGGAGATCATCGACTGGCTGCGCGCGCTGCCGCTGACCGCCCAGTCGGGAGATTATCTGTTCTGCCACGCAGGGGTGCGGCCCGGCGTGCCCATCAAAAAGCAGGCCCGCGATGATCTGCTCTGGATTCGTGAGGAATTTCTGGGCAGCACGCGCGACCATGGGGCCGTGATCGTGCACGGACACAGCGTTTCGGCCGAGCTGGAAATGCGGCCCAACCGCATCGGAATCGACACCGGCGCCTATATGTCGGGGGTTCTCTCGGTCCTTTATCTTGAGGATGATGTGCGAGAGGTCATTTCGATCCGCGAAAGCGATTTGCCCGTCAACGACGCGGACGACGCCAGCGACATCATGTCTTCCGGCTCCACGCTGGCGGGCGGAGAGGCGGACGTGGCCTGATGCGGCGCGCAGGCTGCATTGGCGCGCTGGCGGCAGCGATGCTGGCGTATGGGCAGTTGCTTGCTGCCGCCGTGCCACCGGCCGTGGCGCCCGCCGTTCCACCGGCCGTGGCTCCCGCCCCGCCGGACAAGGATCGCAGCATCGGCTATCTGACCGCGACTCAACTCGGCGCACGTTGCACCGATGGATCGACGGCGGGCACCAGCTATTGCTTCGCCTTCATCACCGGCGTCAACGACACGATGCAGGCTTATGAACGCTGGCTGGGCCAGAGGGAATTCTGCCCGGACGACCATATCTCGCAGGGCGATTTGCGCCGCGACTTTCTCGCCTACCTCAACGCCTATCCCAAGAATGGACAGGGTCAGGCTGCCTCGGTCGTGGTCGTGGCACTCAAAACCCGCTACCCCTGCAAGCCGGGCTGAGCCGGAAGGCCGGGCAACAGGGATCGGCAAAGGGCCAGGGTCACTTATGAAAGTCGATGTCGTAAGAGCCGATGCTCCGCCGAGCGGAAGGCGACCCCGGTGGAAGGCGATCGCGGTACTCGTCGTCGCGTTCCTGATCTGCGGCGGCGCGCTGGCGGCGCTCGTCTCCTTCGCGCTCGACGACCGGCCGTCACGCGGCGAGGACCAGTTCGACCTTGCAACCTTCAATATCAAGACGCCGCAGGGCCGCGCCGCGCTTGAGGCGACAGTCAGGGACTGGACGGCCACCAATCCCGAGCAACTGAAACCGGTGTCGAGCGAGGATGCTGCGCGTCTCAATGCCGAGCTTCCCGTCTCTTCCGCCAAAAATCCGCCGGCATCGCCGCTCGCTCTTTCGCTCGGCGATCGCCTCAATCACACGGCCGGGGTCGATTGCCTGACCGAGGCTGTCTATTATGAGGCGGCGAACGAACCCATCGATGGGCAGCGCGCGGTGGCGCAGGTCATCCTCAATCGGGTGCGGCACCCCGCTTATCCCAAGACGATCTGCGGCGTCGTCTACCAGGGGGTGGAGCGGGGCAGGAGTTGCCAGTTCACCTTCGTGTGCGATGGGGCCCTGGCGCGCGCGCCGGTGCCCGCGCTATGGCGGCGCGCGCGCGAAGTGGCGCTGGCCGCGCTCTCGGGCCTCGTATACGCGCCGGCGGGCCTCGCGACCCATTATCATGCCGATTATGTCTTTCCCTATTGGGCGCCGACGCTGGTGAAGTCGCTCGTGATCGGGCGTCATCTTTTTTACCGGATGCCGGGAGGCCTCGGGTCCAAGGCGGCGTTCAACGGCCAGTATCAGGCGGCGGAATGGAGCGCGCTGAGCGGCGCGCGGGTGCGGGAACGCGCGTTGCTGATGGCGATGGCGACCGATGCTGCTCAACTTCCTGAGACCGGCAATGCCGCCGCGCCCGCCCTTCTGTCGCAGGAGCGCGGCGTGCTGATGCCCAACGGCGCGCTCGCCGGGTCGGTGCAGGGCAATGCCGCAGCGCCGGGCAAGATTGCGCCATCCCCGGCCGCACCCGCCCCCACAGCCATCGCGCCCGGGCGCTACGTTCTGGGGACCGACGGGGGCACCCTCAAATGATCAGGAGCGCCGGAAGCGCCTGAGCCGCGGCATCAGGTCTTTGGCAAACGCCAGCGCCAGCGTCGCGCAGAAGGCGAAGCCGCCCACTGCGATTCGCAGCGCCAGATGCGTCGCATCATGGGCCGGAGGCGTCAGCAGCACCGCCGCCGCCATCGCGCCGGTCGCCGCGGCAATCCGCATCCACGCTTGCCCCGCGACCTGCCGGCCCGCCGATCCCGCCCAGATATAGGTCGCGATCATGCCGATGGCCGACGTCGCCGCCAGCGCGACCGCTCCCCCGACAGGCCCGCCCCATGGCACCGCGACCGCCGCCAGCAGAACGGCAACGATCGCTTCTGCAATCGAAATAAGTGCGATGGGCCGCGTGTTGCCCTCCAACAGAAAGAACTGGTTTAGGAAATATTGGCGCAGACAGATGAAGCTGCCCGCCAGCAGCGACCAAAGCATGACGGGCTGGACCGGCCCGTCCATTCGCTGCGAAACGAGCAGGTGGATAACGTCGCCCGACACCAGCGCCAGGCCGGCGACCGACGCGGCCAGCACTGCGAAGAGCAGCGCGCCGTTGGTGGCAAGTTGCCGTCGGGCGCCCGGCAAATCGCCGGCATTGGCCATCCGCACCGCGATCGGGAAAGCGGCGGCATTCACCATCATCGCCGACACGAGGGATGCGCGATAGCCCAGCCCCATGCCCAGCGAATAGACGCCGACCGCGCTTAGCCCATAGACATAGCTGACCGCGAAGCGCGACGCGTTCTGGCTGACCCATGCGAGCACGGAGCTGACGATGATGGGCATCCCGTAGCCCAGCGCGTGGCGGATGAGGCCGATGTCCGGTCGCCCGAAGCCGATCCAGCTACGGTCACGCATGAGGCTGAACAGCACGCCGGCCAGTTGCGCAACGGCAAAGCCGGTGAAGATCAGCAGCGCGCTCCCTCCGAACCGCCACAGCAGGACCAGACCGATGAGAAAGCCAATCACCGGCCCGCTCATCACCGCGACGGAATAGCCGAGCACATCGCCCCGTGCCCGCGCACGCTCCGCCTGGAACAGGTTGAGCGCGCGACATCCCACCAGCCCGGCCAGCGCAGCCGCCATGGCCAGCGACATGGCAGGGTCAATCATCACCGCGAAACAGGCAAGCGCGATGGCGATCTGGAGCGTCACCGACAGGATCACGACCAGCGTGGATGCATGGCGCATCCGCGTCTGCCCCTCGGGCGTCTCGCCATGTTTGAGCATGTAGCGCTGGGTATACTGGTTCCAGAACCCCATGAAGGCGATGTTCAGAAATTCCTGGATCGAGGTGAACAGCGTCACCACGCCGATGACGCTGGCGGGTGCGAGATGCGACCAGGCGATCAGTTGCACGAACTGGCAGAGCGCGGGCAGAAGCTGTGCCGGGAGGAAGAGAAGCGTCTGCCTGAACAACATGCGGAACATCGCTCCGGGAAAAGGACGGCCTTGCTGCACTGCGCCAAGAAGGGTCAGTCTGTTATGGCGGAAGAAGGAAAAAAGCCACGCAAATTCTTCCACAGAGCGCTTCAGCCGGCAAATTTCAGCATATTTCACATGCCAATGCGCAGGACTTTCGGACCTCCGACCTTTTTGCTAGTGCGAACACCGCAAGGGAGGGCAGACATCATATTATGGATCAGGCGGTCGAGCGTAGGGATTTTCTGTCGCTGGCCGTGGCTGCCGTGGCGCTGACGGGCATTACATCTCTGGTGTTGGGCGAAGAAGCCGAACTGGCCGCTTTCAAGCCTGCCGACCTTAGCGGCAATCTGCGCGACAAGGCGGATCGTAAGGGGCTGCTCTGCGGCACGGCGGTGACGGCGAAGGCGCTTGGCGCAGACGAGAAGCTGCGCGACGCGCTGCGGCGGGACTGCAACATCCTGGTGCCTGAAAACGAACTTAAATGGGGCGTGGTGCAGGCCCGGCCCGGCGGTCCACTCGATTTCAGCGGTGCCGAAAAAATCTATGCCTTCGCACGGGAAAACAACATGGCGATGCGGGGCCATGCCTTGTCGTGGTGGAACAGCCAGCCCGCTTGGGCCGCCGATCATATCGGCGCGATGAGTCCCGGCAAGGCAGGCGATTATCTTCAGGACTATATCCATCAGGTCGCGACCTATTGGCGCGGGCGGCTGGTGCAGTGGGACGTGGTGAACGAACCCATCGGCGCGAAGGATGTGCTGCTGGACCGGCTGTTCGGTCCCAAGCTGGGGGAACAATATATAGACCTGGCGTTCGAGGCGGCGGCCGATGCCGACCCGGACACGCTGCGGGTGCTGAACCATGACCTGATCGCGCAGGACCATTGGTATCAGGAGGCGCAGCTCGATTCGACGGTCCGCCTCATGGACAGGCTCATGAGCCGGGGCGTGCGCATCCAGTGTTTCGGGTTCGAAGGCCATCTGCGCACCGCATACGGCTTTTCCGAAACGCGCTGGCGGGCCTTTTGCGACCATCTGACTGGCATGGGTCTGAAGCTGATGATTACCGAACTGGATGTCGATGATGGCGGCAGCATCGGCAGCGCAGCCAGGCGGGATGAAGCGGCGGCAGGCCTCGCCAGCCGGCTGCTCGGCGTCATGCTGAGCTATCCTGAGTGCCTGGGCGTGCTGACGTGGGGGAATGTAGACAGCTATAGCTGGTTGCGGCAGTCGCCCGACCGCGCCCGATCCGACGGCCAGCCGCTGCGCCCCACGCTGCGGGACGATGATTATCGCCCGAAGGACATGTGGGCCGCGCTGGCGAGCGCGATAGAGACGGCCGACCCGCGGCCGGTCTGAACGACGCCCGGCTGATATGTCAGGGCAAGGTTGCCGTGGAGGATGCCGCGATCGTCTCCGTCTGTGCATCGACCCGAATGCGGGTTTCGCTCTGCGGTTCGTCGACCGCTTCCTGTTCGTCGCCCATGCAGGCGTCGAGCGCCCGCGACAGCGCGCTGGCGCAATTGCTCCAGCTATAGTCGATCCTTACCTGATCGGCGGTTTCCTGCCGCGCCCGGCGCAATGCGGCAAGGTCGCAGGCGCGCAGCCATGCAACCGTTTCCTCGACGGCCGCAGCCGTGCTGACCACATGGCCGCGATAGGTTTCGACCATGTCGCGCGCGCCGGCCAGTTCCATAACGACTGGCACCGTCGAACAGGACATCGCTTCCAGAACGATCAGCGGATAGGAATCGATCTTCGACAGGTGGATCAGCACATCGGAATGGCGCAAATGGTCGAGCAGTTCGTCCTCGGGCACCCGGCCCAGAACCGCCAACTGATCGCCGAGATCCGCCTCCGCGATCATGCGGTGCAGCCGCTGCATCGTGTCCGCGTCGCCCGTGCCCGTGATGCGCGCAAAGAAGGGGACGCCCGCATCGCGCAAGCGGCGGCACACATCCACCACCATGAACGTGCCCTTGCCTTCGGACAGGCGGCTCGAATGGATGAGCTGGATCGGCGGGGGCAGTTCCTCGCCACCCACCAGCTTTGCCGACAATACGGTGTCGGGCAGGAAATTGCGGATCAGCGAACGCGGCACCGATCCCGGCAGCAGCAGTTCTTTTTCCTGGGTCCAGCTGATGAGCGCCAGCCGGTCGGCGAGATGCAGCAGCATCTTGCTCAGCCAGCGCATAGAGGGATTCATCTGTGATCGCCAGTTCGAGCCCAGATGGGGCGTCACCATGACGCGCAGGCCCATTGCCTTGGCGATCAGGACGTATAGGAGATCAGGCAGGTTTACATATTGAATCCACGCCACGTCGGGCCGGCGCACGAAGCCGCGATGGATGAGCTGGCCGATGCTGCGCAGGAACAGAGGCATCCGACGCACCGTCAGATAAGCGCTGCCGGCCGTCACCCTGTCGCATTTCCAGCGACCGCGCTCTTCCAGCGCGATACATCCACGCTCGCAGAACGCCTCCACCCCGCCAAGGTGATCGTGCGATCCGCCCACGACAAGCAGACGTCGGCGCTTGATTTCGCGCGAGAATTTTTGACTTGTCGTCACGTCGATGAAAATCCGATCTCCATGGAGTGTGCATTCCTTTATATGGAATGACTTTATCTTTGCTTACGATCCTTCCGGGAAATGCTTCTCAAGCTATTTTGATCCGAGTCGCGATGCGCACCATGGCATCGTAATCCCTCGGTCGCGAGAGCCTTGCTATGTTGTTCTCCAAATTGGACCGAGAAAACATCGACATCAGGACAATATCGGTCCTTTCCGGTGCCAGCGCGTAATCCGCAAGAAATGCGGAAATCATTGTTCGGGGCGGGCCTGAATAGCCGGCTTCGGCAAAAGCCACTGCCAGTTGAGGATCGTCTCCAAGCTGCGCGAGAATCGATTCGATCATGCCGGCGCTGCCAATGACGCTATGCGTGCTGACGAGAACGTCGCGCCGGCTGTCGAGCAGCGGCTGCAGTTCCTGAAGCTGGGGTTCCAAGGGATTGTTGGCGAACTGGGCGGCTGTGTAGACCGGGCTGGCTGCCAGCCCGGCCCGGATCGCTTCGGGCGACGAAGCAATGCCGACCCGCGCCACCTTGCCCGCAGCGATCAGGCTTTCGGCCGTTTCGATCACCGCGGGATCGGCAGCTTCCTCCGCGGTTGCACCATGCAGAAACAGCATGTCTATGCGCTCCGTCCGCAGCCGACGCAGACTGTCCTCGACGCTACCCGTCATCAGCGCGGGAGTCAGCGGCTGTTTCATGGCGGCGGGACGATTGCGCTTCACCGCGCCGCGAAGGCCCGGAGCCAGCGTCAGCGCGAAGCGGACGGCCGGCCGGATCAGCGTCTTGGCGAGGCTGACATGGCCCGGCAGAATGCCGACCTTGGTCGCGATGGTGATGCCCGGTCGCGCGCCGGCGCAAAATTCGCCCAGCACCTCTTCCGCCGCGCCGTCGCCATAGGATGGCGCGACATCGAACCAGCGAATGCCCGCCTCGTAAGCGCGTTCGAGCGCCGCCCTGCTTTCCGTCCGCGACTTGCGCGATCCCATGGACGCGCAGCCCAGACCCAGTCGCACGCCACCGCTCATGCAAGCTGCTCCAGCCAGCGTTTTTGCGGATGCCGCCGCAGCGCCATGCGGGTCAACAGGATGCTGGGTTCGATAAGGTAGCGGTAGCCCAGCCGCCGGGGCGAGTTCATCAGGCGATAAAGCCATTCGATTCCTATTTGTCCCATCCATCGGGGCGTCAGCTTCTGCGCCCCGACCTGATAGTCGAGATAGGCACCGGTGGGCACAAGCACGGTCGTCGGCACGCGCGACTGGATGGCGGCGATCCACGCTTCCTGGCGGGGCATCCCCATGCCCACGATCAGCACATCGTGCGAGCGAGCCTGCATCCAGTCGAGGATTTCGGCCTGCCGCGAGCCTGGCGCATCGTTCGCCACATCGAAATAGCCGTTCCGGCCGTCGATATCGAGGCCGGGGAAGCGGGCGCGCAAGGTCTCCATGCCCCGATCAAGTGTTTCGGGCGATCCCCCGACATAGCCGAAGCGCCAGCCGCGCTCGCGCCCGAGAGCGAACATCGTGTCGTAGAATTCCAACGAGGTGGTGCGCTTGGCGCGTGGCAGCTTGTGCCCCAGCAGGTTCGCGAGCCAGATGATCGGCATCCCGTCGATCATCACCTGCGCATCGCGCTGCGACAGCAGGCGGGCCATCGGCTCGCTTTCGTAGAGCAGCGCCATGCCGTGCAGATTGAGATTGGCCATGATGAGGCGGCGGCGCTCGGTGACGGCTGCGGCGATCTGCTCCACCACCTCGGCGCCCGTCATGGGATGCAGGCGAAAGCCCAGCAGGCGGATTTCCGAGGGCGGCGCGACATGGTTCGCGGCGGCCGTCATAGCGATGCAACCTTGCTCATGGGGGTATGGACTTCCGGTTTGCTCGTCATCCTCTGCGCCAGCCGGTCACCCAGCCGCAGCGCCAGCGCCACGGCCGTCAGCGTCGGATTGGCCTGACCGGACGTGGGCAGCACCGCCGTCGTCGCTAGGAACAGGTTGGGCAGGTCGAAACAGGCGAGGTCGCCGTCCACTACACCTTGGGTCCGGTCGTCCGCCATCCGGGCAAGGCCCACCTGATGCGTGCCATGCGCCGCCTGTTCCATGACCGCAGCCGCGCGCTCCTCCAACGGCATCCGGTAATGGAGCACACCCATGCCCACCTTTCGCATCCACTGGTCGAGCAGGTCATGCGTACACACGACCGAATCGACGTCTTGGTCAGTGAAGCGCAGGTCGATCTTCAGCTTCGGCAGCCCAAGCCGGTCCACCTGGTCGGTCAAGACCACGCGGCTGTCGGGATGGGGGGCCTGTTCGCTATGATAGAAGAGGCCGTAGCGGTTCGCCGCATTCTGGACGAAAAAGCCGGGCAGGCGCTCTGGCCTGAAATAGCGACGCCAGAAGAACTGGGCAGCAAAGGCGGCAGCCGAAGGCGCGCCCACGATGAGGTTGCGCACATGCGCGGCGATCCGCTGCGGCTTGTCGAGCGCATGGCGTCGGCGAATCGCTTCGGCGACGATCAGCCGGCCAAGCGGTCCGACGCTGAGCGCCAGATAGACCATGGAGAGGATAGCGCTGCGGTGACGTGGATCGGCCACGGGGGCGACAACCGGCCAGAAGGCGCAGTTGAGCAGGCGATTTTCGATCTGCGTCCGGTCCGACGCCACCAGCCGGCGGCGCACATAGGAGCCATAATCGTCGACATGAAAGTCGAAAGCGCGTCCGATGTCGGACGAGGAAAAGGTGACGTCAGCGATCTCGCCGATCAGATGCCCCATATAGTGACGGCCCAATGGCCCGTCCGGGCCGCCGAACAATCCGGGATTGACCTTCTGCGCCGCGAGCAGCAGACGCGTCGTTTCAATGCCGCCGGCAGCAAGGACCACGGTATCGACATCGATGTCCACCGTCTCGCCAGTAATCGAGTGCGCGACGGTCAGCCGCTCGACCCGCCCGCCCGCTGTCTTCAGGTCGGTGACCGTGCAGCGCGTGCGCACCTCCAGCGCCGGCATCGAGCGGATCGCGTCGGCATGAACATTCTGTGCCGCCTGTACATTGGCCCAGCGTTCCAGCCGGTCGGCGGTGAAGCCGTCGTCCGCATCCTGGCTAAGGATCGGGCTGGTATCAAAATGGTTCGCGCCCGCAGCGGTCGAGCGGATGGCGCGGTCCCAATAAGGTGCGAGGTCCGTATAGCGTATTGGCCAGCGCGCATCGACAAAGTCGCGCGGGGCGAAATCGACGGGGTCGAAAGGCAGGCAGCGCGCGCCCCAGAGGTTAGAGGTGCCACCCAGGCGACGGGCCACCGCGACGGCCATCTTGTCGTGGCGGCGCGCATCCGTCAGTTCCGCATCGGACAGTTGCTGGACGACCGGATTGGCGTTGCTCTCGCCCGATTCGAGCAGCATCACCGGAATGTCCCGCCGTGCGAGATCAACCGCCAGTCCCAGCCCTACCGGGCCGCTGCCGACGATGACGATGCGTCCGCGCTGGTCCTTCAGTCCGGCGATCCCGTCGATCAGCATGATGACCCTTCTTGCCTGCCGTGACGCGCGACCCTGATACTGGCCGGGCCGCGCAGGGCCGCTTTGCCATACCCGTCGATCATGGAACCCCCGTTTGCCACCATGCAGTGCCCGTCTCGCCGATCGTCCGGCACTCCTACCGGATTTCGCGCCGCAATATAGCAAAAAAATGCGAACGGCGGAGCGTCCCGGAATGTGACGCCCCGCCGTTGTGCAACGCAATGGAGTTCCCGGCCCGCCGCTACCCTGAGACGAGATCGGGACGAAGCAGGGTCTGGACAAGCGCTCCGGCGATGTCGCCATAGCCCCGGCGGGACGGATGAACGGATGTCGAAGCCGACAGAAGTCCCAGCGACACATTCTCGGCCATGCTGGCATCGCCCGCCCGGCCCCAGCGGTCGGCCAGCGAAAGATGGGCGACATGATCTGTGTCGGCCGCGATGCGACGCGCCGCTTCGTGATAGGCATAATAGGGTTGCCCGCCCGCGGGCACGGTAACACCGCCGGACGGCGGCAACGCCGTGTTGAGCAGCAGGCAACAGCCGCCAGCCGCGACGACGCCGGCCACCACGGACCGCAACTGGGCCTCGTAGGTTTCGACCGTGGGGTAGAGCGTGCCGATCGCCTCGCCGCCCGATCCGCCGCCCATCGCTACATTCTGGAGCGTCGCATCATTCTGCCCCAGCGCCACGATCGTCAGATGCTCGCCAAAGCCGCCGATGGCGCTCAGCAGCCGTGACCGGCTGTGGGCGCTTCCGGTCGCGGCATTGTTGCGGCTCGATTCGCCGATGCCCAGCATGTCCGGCACGGTCCATCCCGCCCTTCCCCAGCGGCTGACCACCACGCCCTGGCCATTATGGTAACGGATGCCGCTCACATGCTGGACATTGGTCGCATGCCCCCCGACCAGCCGCACGACATGGACACTGTTGGCAAGGTTGGTCAGGCTCAGCACCCGGTAGCCCGGTGTCGCGTTTGCCCCACCGGCAAGCCCGGTCGTCACCGTTCCTCCGTCGATCTGATAGGTGAAGCCGCCGATCACCGAGCCGTCCGTGGTGCCCCCGGCCCAATAGAGGATGTCGATGGCAGTGCAGGCGGGGGTGGTGAACTCCACCATGTCGGACGATTTGATGCGCGCGCCCCACTTCATCGGCCCGATGACACTGTCGCTCGTCGGCGTGCCGGACCGGGTTACGCGGCTGTCGCTGCCGCTGAAGAAGGGAGTCATCGCGCCGCCGCCCGGCAGCCCTTGCCTCGCTGCGAGGAGACTGCGGAGCTGTCCCGGCCAGCCTTGCATGTCGGCAACGCTGTTCGACACGATGCTGGTCGAATTTTCCGTGCCCACCCCTTCGGTGATGCTGTCGCCCCAGCAGGCGATATGCACCGGCGCATGAAGCGCGTCTCCCAGCGCTGCCCGAAAACGCCGCAGGCCCGCCGGGCTGGTCAGAACCGCGCCCTGGCTGAGCTGGCTCCGCATGGCGCGCGCGGCGATGGCCTTCGCCTGAATGGCCAGCGCCGCGCTCATTGCGCTACCCGATAGGCAAGAGTGCCGGTGGATAGAGTGATCTGAAGATAAAGGGTGGCCGCCGCTTCGGTTTCCAGCCAGACGATCTCGTTGATGGCGGCGGTCCAAGCCAGCGGACGACCCGCCAGTGTCGCAGGCAGCATCGACGCGCCGCCGTTCACCGACCGCATCAACGTCACCGTGCCGGAGAAACTGCCCGAAAGCGTGAGCACCACCTCACGCCCGAGATCCGGGACGAATGGGCCGGCGACGGTGCTGGCGCTTGCCGTTCCGGACAACGGCGTCGATGCCGCCGCGCGACTGGCGGGGGCGGCGACCGGCAGCGGGTTGGCGGGGTCGACGGGGGTGGGCGTCCCGTCCTGTCGGGCGAAGACGACGGCCTGCTGGGGCACAAAGCCCCCCGGCGCCAAAATCTCATTGGGCTGTGGCATGACTGCTCCTCTTTCCTGATCTGTGCCCATTGGACGTACAGGAGCGGAACCGCTGTAGGACAGCGGCAACTCCGCGCGCGCTCGATGCGCCGCCAAGGCGCAGGAAATGCCTAATTTTACGGTTACCTAATCGGGCAACCAACCCTTCTCACCTCGCATGCCAAAGCAGTTCCGGGACTGAAATCGGAAGGGCTTTACGTGCGTTCCATCTCGATTCTTCTGTCCATGTCGCTGCTCGCGGCGCTGCCTGCGACGGCGCATGCCGCCCGCCGCGATACGAACCCCTTCCTGACACTGGGGGCGGCATCGGACGCGCCGCAGGGCTATATAGATCTTTGCCGGCGCCAGCCGGGGCTGTGCGCACACCTCGAAGGGCGTAGCGAAGCCGATGTGCTGGCCTCGGTCGAGCGGAGCAGGTTGCGCGTCGCGGACGCTTCGGCGGCCAGCGCGACCGGCGGCACGTCCGCTCTGGAGCGGCAGGGACAGACTTACACGGCCGCCCCGGCGTTGCTGCGCGCGACGGACCTTGCCCGCCAGTCGCTGCTGGGTCGGGTGCGCAGCGCGCGCCGCATGAGCCATGCCGCCACGCCACTCGCCCCGATCGACGACACACCATGGACGTTCGGAATGCAGCCGCAGGCGGAACCGGCGTCGTTCTCCTTCAGCCCGAAATCTCTCGTGGTGTTCAACAACAAGGTGAATCGTTCCATCCTCCAGCTTCCCGACATCAACGTCTATGGCGTGGGCGAACGCTGGAATCTGCCGGTGGGTCAGGGCAAGCGCATGGGCGATTGCGAGGATATCGCGCTTGAAAAGCGGCTGCGTCTGGTGGATGCGGGCATGGACCCGCACGATCTTGCCATCGCGGTCGTCTATTCGCGCCGCTTCGGCCTGCATTCGGTGCTGGTCGTGCATCTTCCCGAAGGCGATTTCGTGCTCGACAGCCTGAGCTCGCGCGTCCGCCGCTGGAGCGAGGTCGATTATGTCTGGCTGCGCGTTCAGGACCGGCAGAACCCGTCGGAATGGCGCAGCGTCGTGAGCGCGCCCGCGCCTCGCATGGTGCAGCGCTATTTCGGGCGGGAAGAAATCGAGGGCTGATCCGCCGGTTCACATTGCCCTAGCGGTCGGGGTAGCCCTGCCGCCGGTTGGCCTCGCCGCATGTCCGCGCGAAGACCCGCTTCTGCGCCTCCGTCCAGTCGAGCGGTCGGCTCGTCGGATCGAAACTGCCGTCCGCCTCCACAGGTTTCCAATCGACCGCACCGCCGGTGCCGCGCGAATGGGTAGAGGAACCGTAGATCGGCAGATGCTCGATCGCGCTGTCGATCACGCCGGGCTCAATCCCCATCCAATCGAAGATATTGCGCAGCGCGCCGCCCTTGTCCCGCACCACTTCCTCGTAGCGTAGAGGCATCACGCGGTCGGCGGGCTGCTGCGCCAGGAACGCCTCGCTCTTGTCCATCGCCATGCGCGTTTCCATGCACACATCCTCGAATGTGCGGCTCATCGGCGTGCGGGCGAAGGTGCGCATGAAGCTGTCGACGATATAGCGCGCATCGCGCACGATGAAGATCATCCGGTCCTGCGGGAACAGTGTGGGGAACAGTTCTATGTTCCACACAAGGGGCGTCTTGATGAGCGTCACGCTGCCCGGTTCCGCCAGGTCGAGTAGGCGGTTGCGGAAGCCGGACACCGCGTAGCTCATCCACTCCATCCGGCCGAATGCCTCGGCGCTGGGCGGATGCACCCGTCCGATGAGGTCGGTGGCTCCGCGGAAATAATCCTCGCCCGCCAGGATCGGCATTTCGGCAAAATCGATGCGGCTGCGCGCGAAAGGCGGCACCCGCAGTAGCAGCTCGTAGAGGAAGTTCGTCCCACTCCGCGGCATCACGCCATAGATGAAGAGCAGTTGCCTGTCCTCGAACCGGCGCTGCGCCGATGCGGCCACCGCCTCCAGATGCAGGCGCTGCTCCTGCGTCAGCGCGGCGTCAGCATAGAGCGCGGAGTCGATGGTGGGCTTGCGCAGAGCGCGGCGGAGGAAGAAGTCCGCGCGCGGCAGGCGCGCATAATGGTAACGCTCGTCGTCCAGTCGCATCCGTTGGTTGTCCAATAGGCAGCGGGGGAAGCACGTTGCTTCCCCGCGTCGCCGCCTCTTGTCAAGGCAAGGGGGCGGTTAACGACCGCTGGGCTGATCGGGATTGGGACATGCGAAGAAGCCGGACCATGACGATGGCCCGGCTTCCGTTGCAATGGCAGCTCTGGATCAGAGGATGAAGGACATGTCGGAATAGAGGAATTTGCCCGTCACATCGAAATGATCGACCTTGTAGGGCGAGTCCGCGCCGGCCTGATAATGGCCGATGTCCTTGCCGCTGTCGTACATCACGGTCTTGTCCCATCCGCCGTTCGACAGGAAGGTGATCCATGTCTTCATCGACCAGGCGCTGCTGAATTCGCCCTTGCTGGTCATCTGCCCTGCGGCGCTGAAATAATCGATGATCCAGTCGCCGTCCGCTTCCTTGTAGCTGTGCTGCTTGACCGTTCCGTCGGTATAATAGCTGCTGCTGCCGGTCATCGCCCAGTTCTTGTCATATTCGGCCGACTGGCTGATGATGCCCTGCGTGTAGCTCGACTGGACGTAGCCGCTGGCGGTATAGTCCGTCGATTGGGCGATGATGCCCGCGATGCCCAGCTTCTCTGTGCGGATCACGCTGTCCGAACCGGCGGCATAGACCGTGCTTGTCCCCGAACCGTCCGTTGCGAAATGATAGGCCTTGATCGTGCCGTCGCTGTTGAGGATCGACTTTGAGGTCACATGACCGCTGATGTCATAGACAGTGCGGGACATAAGGTCGCCGTCGCTATCCAGCAGATCGCGGATCGACACCGCCTCCTTGCTGTAGCCGTGGACATCGACCTGGATCGTGCCGTCCGCCAGCACGGTCTTGGTCGCCGGGGCGTTGATGAACTTTTCCAGCACGTCCATCTGCCCGCTGTCTATCGCGCCCTTGATGGGCTGGACGGAGTAGATGTAGTTGCCCTGCCACACCGATCCGGCGGCCCAATAGGACACGCCCTGCCACACATCGTCATTGCCCTGGAGGAAGCGCATCATCGTGTCGAGCGCGGTCAACGACGGCTGGTTATCCGCCACGCCCGTCTCGCCCAGATAGAGCTTATATCCGTTGGCGCGCGCCCAGTCGGTGATCGCGGCCAGACGGTCCGCGCCGATGGTGCTGGACACGACATCGGTGCCGGTGCCCGACGTATTGGCGTCCAGATATTGATGCACCTCGAACGCGAAGTTGTGGAGCGGATCGACGATCGCGCCCTCCTTGCCCAGCACGGACGCATTGCCGTTGGTCATCCAGCGGTTACCAGCGCTCCAGTCAATGCCGGGAACCAGGATCTGCTGGGTCGCGCCGGTCTCACGGATCGCGCTGATCGCTTGGTTCACCATGCCGAGCCATGCGCTGGCGGACGCGATCTGCGGCTCGTTCATCAGGCCGAAAGACACGTTGCTGTCGTCTGCGAACGATGTCGCGATTTTCGACCACAGGTCGGCAAAGGCGCTGGTCGGCACAGCCGCACTGCCGATCAGATTGCCGTTATATTTTCCGTAGTTGTGCACGTCGATGATGACGTTCATGCCCAGCGACTTGGCATAATCCACGGTGGCGTGGATCTTCGCGAGATAGGCGGCGTCGAACGCCCCGCCCAGCGCAGGTTGCAGGCTTTCCCAAGCGATCGGCAGGCGCAGGTCGGTCATCCCCTTTGCCGCGAAATAGGTGATCTCCTCGGTCGTCGGGAAATAGTCGATGCCGGTCTTCTGCCCCTTCGGCCCGATATATTCCGCGCCGTTGATGTTGATTCCGACGTTAAGGCCGCTGGTGTTGGGGGACACCACGTCGCTGAACTTGAAATTGGCGGTGGAAAGGTCCGCCGCCTTGACGCCGGCCAGCTTCAGGCTGTCGGTGCCGTTGAGCGTGATGACCGTGTCGCTGCCGACCTGCGCGATGCGCGACGACAGTTGCTCGAATTTCCCGAAACCGTAGCGGCCAAGATCGATGATGTCGGCCTGCGCACCCGTGGCGGTAAAATCGGTGATCCTGTCGGCACCGTCACCCTTCACATGGACGAAGGTGTCGCTGCCCGCGCCGCCGCTCAGGGTGTCATTGCCCTTGCCCCCGCGCAGGATGTCATCACCCTTGCCGCCCGCCAGGACATCGGCTCCATCGGTGCCGGTCAGCGTCTTGCTGACGATCTGTTCCGGCGCCTTGAAGGTCGAAGTGCCGTTGCTGAACATGTTGGTGCGCGTATCGCTCACCATCACGCCGTTGTAAGTGACGCCGTTCACATAAAGGTTACGATCCTGCACGAAGGTCGTGTCGGCCGCGTTGCGCGCGTCGTTCACATATTTGATCGCGATGTCGTGCGCGCCGCTCCCCCAGTCGCCCTTCAGCGTAACGGTATCGCTCGCGCCGTCGCGCCGCGACGCCAGCGCCTCGAACGTGCCGCCCACCTGCTTGCCGTCGACGAACACCTGATAGCGCGCATTGCCGACATAGGCGTCCTGCGCGATCTTGAGCGTCAGCGTGTCCGGACCCGATCCCAGCGTGAAGCTGCCAGTGGTCGATGCGGCATTGGCCGCCACGGCGAAGGTCGATGCGCCGTTGCTGAACATATTGGTGCGCGTATCGCTCACCAGCGCGCCATTGTAGGCGACGCTGTGGACGTAGAGATTGCGGTCCTGGCTGTTGTCCAGCGCCACCACGTTGCGGGCATCATTGACATATTTCACTGTCACCTGATGCGCCCCCGGACCGAAATCGCCCTTGATGGTGAGGGTGTCGGTCACGCCCGAGGAGCGGAGCGCGGAGGCCTCCAATACGCCGCCGACCTGCTTGCCATCGACGAACACCAGATATTGAGCGTTGCCCAGATAGGCGTCCTGTGAGATCGTCAGAACGAACTTGTCCGGACCGTTGCCGATTTCCGTGGATTTCGGCGCGAAGCCGAGTTTCGTATCAATCATCATTGCGCGTTGCCCTACCGCTGTCAGAAGTTTGGCCCATGCTATGGTGCAGCCGCCAAAATAAGCTGAAGCCGCTTGGTTAATCGCGCGCTAAACTTAATGTTTTCATTGCGGTTCCGCAATAATGCCCATCCAGCGGCGGTCGTTGCGCACTGCGCAATGTGGCCGTGCTGTGCGCCCCGGCCCGCGGGGACATGTTTAAACGTGCAATAGCTGGGGAGGTTCCACCCTGAGCATTTTTTCGTTAACATGATTCGCGCTAGGCGGCCTGCCAGATGCCGTCAATTTGCGACGAACCGTTGAAAAACCGGGCTTCGGGCGGCCCTGGTTGATCCGTTGTTTACCTCTTCCCGCTAGCACCGCAACGGAACGGTCGCGTCCTCCGTCTGGGGATCGGATGTGGCCCTGAAGGAAGCAAATATGAGTCAGTCTGTGGCGTCGCCCATGCCCGAGGAATTACGCGCGGTCGTCCGCCGCTACCGGAAGGCGTTCATCACCGTTGCCCTTTTGAGCGCGGTGCTGAACGTCCTGGTGCTGGGCGGCTCCATCTACATGATGATGGTCTATGACTCGGTGTTGCCTAGCCATAGCCTTCCCACGCTTTTCGGCCTCCTTGCCTTGTTGGTTGGTGTCTATGCCTTCCAGGGCGTTTTCGAGAATTTCCGCAGCGGTCTGCTGAGCGATGTCGGCAATTCGCTCGACCGGACGCTTGCCCGCCGGGTCCAGCGCGCGATGACGGACGTGGCGCTGTATCGCGGCTCGCCCGCCGGCGACGGCCTCAGCCCCATGCGCGATCTGGAATCGGTGCGTGCATGGTTTGCGGGGCCGGGCCCAGCAACGCTCATCGACTTGCCGTGGATACTCTTCTTCATCGGCATCCTCATGCTGCTGCACTTCTGGACGGGCTTCACCGCGCTGGTGGGCGGTGCGATCCTCGTGTGCCTCACCATCGCTATCAACAGGATGGTCAAAGGGCCTAGCGAAACCGCAAGCCGGACGTCGGCCGACCGCTACGCCATCGCCGAAGTGGGCGTGCGCCATGCCGAAGTGCTGTCCGCGCTCGGGATGCGCGGCCGCCTGCTCGACCGCCTGCAACAGGTGAACACGGACTATCTCGCCGCGCAGCGCAACATGAACCGTTCGGTCGCGACATTGGGTGCGATGAGCCGGATCGGCCGGATGCTGCTGCAATCCCTCATCCTGACGGTCGGCGCGATCCTGGTCATCAAGGGGCAGGCTTCAGGCGGCGCGATCTTCGCTTCCTCGATCCTCGCGGGCCGCGCACTTGCGCCGGTGGATCAGGCCATCGCGAACTGGAAGTCGATGATCGCGGCCCGCGCGGGTTGGCAGCGTCTTTCCGAGCTGTTGGCCAAAGTGCCGCCCGAGCCCGCAACCACCAACATCCTGCCCCGTCCCGCCGTCGCGCTTCAGGTGCAGAATCTCTTCGTCGCGCCTCCCGGCACGCAGCAACTGACAGTGCAGGCCGCCGACTTCACCCTTAACGCGGGCGACGGGCTTGCCATCATCGGGCCGAGCGCGGCAGGCAAGTCCTCGCTGGCGCGCGCGCTCGTGGGCGTATGGCGTCCGGTCCGCGGCGCGATCCGTCTGGATGGCGCGGCGCTCGACCAATATCCCGAGGAAGTGCTTGGCCGCTATCTGGGCTATCTGCCCCAGACGGTGGAGCTGTTCGAGGGGAGCGTCGCCGACAATATCGCGCGCTTCGATCCGGAGCGCACACCGGAAGATGTCATCCACGCGGCGAGGGCGGCGGGCGTCCACGATATGATCGTCGGCCTCCCCAACGGCTATGAAACGCAGGTCGGCATGAACGGCCGCAACCTGTCGGGCGGTCAGCAGCAGCGCATCGGCCTCGCCCGAGCGCTGTACAAGGATCCCTTCTTCGTTCTGCTGGACGAACCCAACAGCAACCTCGATTCCGAAGGGGACGCCGCGCTGGAGCGGGCCATCGCCGGAATACGGGCGCGCGGCGGCATCGTCATCATCATCGCACACCGTCCGTCGGCGCTGGCCAACGCCAATCTGGTGCTGATGATGCGCGATGGCCGCATCGAAATGCTCGGGCCAAGGGTAGAGGTGCTCCAGCGGCTCGTCGCGATGCAGGCACCGCAGCCCCAGCCTGCACCCGCATCCACCCCCGCCACGGCCGCGCGCAACGTCGCCTGAGGACCATCATGACCAGCCTTTCCCTCCTCCCCATGGCTCCCGCGACGCAGGCGCTTCTCCAACCCTATGATCCCGACCAGCGGATGGCGGGCACGTTGCGCCGCTCGCTCATGCTGATGGGCGCGCTGGTCGTCGGGGTCGGCACCGCAGGCACGCTCATTCCCATCGGATCGGCGGTGATCGCTTCGGGCCAGATCGGCGTCGCGAGCCAAGTCAAACATATCGCGCATCCGACCGGCGGCACCATATCCGACATATTGGTCCGCAACGGCCAGCACGTGCGCAAGGGACAGGTGCTGATCCGCCTCGACGACAAGGTCGCAGGCACAGATGCCGCGATGGCGGCTTTGACCGTCGATCAGATGCTCGCGCAGAAGGCGCGGCTGGAGGCCGAACGGTTGGGAGCCCCCGCCGTCAGTTTCCCCGAAAGCCTCACTGCCCGCACAGACGCCTCGGCGCGCAAGGCGATGGCGGACGAGCAGCGCATGTTTGATCTTCGCCGATCGGAGCAGGCGGGAATGCGCGCCCAGCTTGTCGCTCGGATCGCGCAATATGATCGGCAGATTGCCGGTTTCCGCGCCCAGATGGCGGCGCTCAACCAACAGCAGGGCCTGATCGAGCCGGAACGCCAGAGCATGCAGCGCCTCTATGACAAGAAGCTGGTGACGCTCTCCCGCCTCAACCAGCTCGAACGCACGGCCGTGGATCTCAACGGTTCGATGGGCGCGCTCAATGCGCAGGTCGCCGCCACGCAGGCGCGCATCTCCGAAACGCGCGAGCAGATCATCCAACTGAGCGACACCCGCCGCAGCGAGGCCGGCAACGAACTCGCGCAGATCAACATGCAGCTCAACCAGCAGAAGAGCCGCAGCGTCATGGCCATCGACCAGCATGATCGCACCCTGGTGCGCGCGCCCGTCGATGGCGTGGTCGAGCAGATGAGCGTCGCGACCATCGGCGGCGTGATTCGTCCAGCCGAACCCATATTGGCCGTGGTGCCGGACAAGGACCAGATGGTGATCGAGGGGGCAATCAATCCGTCCGACATCGACCAGGTGCGCCGCGACCTTCCCGCGCGCGTGCGGCTTTCCTCGCTGAACAACACGGCAACGCCCGAGCTGAAGGGCCGCGTCATCTATGTCGGCAGCGATCCCGTGACCGAGGGCGAGGGCGCAAGCCGCCGCACATTCTTCCCCGTGCGCGTCATCATCGACAAGACAGCGCTCAAGGCCAACCGCGACATTGCCTTGAAGCCCGGCATGCCGGCCGAGCTGTTCATCGAAACGGGCAGCCGGTCGATGATCTCTTATCTCACCAAGCCGTTCCAAGATCAGTTCGCCCGCGCCTTCCGCGACTGACGCGAAGGGCGAATGATAAAAGGGGAGCGGGAAGGGTTTTAGTCCTTCCCGCTCCCCTTTTTCTGCGCCGCCTCTGGCTCAGAGCTGGAAATAGGCTGCGTTAACGCTGGCGATGCCCTTCAACACAAAGCCGATGTCAGCGATCCCGTCCCCATTGGTGTCGCCTTCGACCACCGCATCACCGTTGACCACGCTATAGCGCAGCTCGCCCGCTATCTTGTGGAAGCCCTCAGCCCCGATCCAGCGAAAGGCGTCGTCGGCCCCAGCCCCGGCATTGGCGTCGATCGCGCCCAGCATGATACGGTCGCCTTCCGCGAAGCTGAAGTCGAGAATGCTGTCCTTTGCCTGCGGCAGCGAATCCGATACGGTGTTGAAAACGAACCGGTCGGCGCCGGTTCCGCCCATCAGCCGGTCCATCCCGGCGCCGCCGGTCAGGATATCGTCGCCCGCCCCGCCATTCATCACATCGTTGCCATCGCCGCCGAACAACTGGTCCTTGCCATCGCCGCCATAGAGATTGTCGTCGCCGGCATCGCCATAGAGGTTGTCATTGCCGCCGTCGCCGAAGATCGTGTCGTCGGCATCGCCGCCCCGGACCGTGTCGTCGCCATCCTTGGCGCCGATATAGTCGTTGCCGCCCATGCCCTGGATCACGTCCTTGCCGGCGCTTCCCCAGACACGGTTGTCCTCGGCATTGCCGGTTACGGTGAGGCCAGCCTTGGCGAGCGCGACCGTCTCGATCCCGGCATGAATTGTGTAATCGACATAGGTGGTCAGGAAATCATCGCCGCTCTCGTCGATGACGACGTCGCCAGTGCTGCGGACGACATAGCGGTCGTTGCCAGCACCGCCGATCAGGACGTCGTTCCCCGATCCGCCATCCAGCAGGTCGTCGCCGTCTCCGCCATAGAGCATGTCGTCGCCATCGCCGCCGTAAAGCTGGTCATTGCCCGCATCGCCGTACAGCATGTCCTTGCCGTCGCCGCCATAGAGGATGTCGTTGCCTTCGCCACCATGGATGACGTCGTCGCCATCCTTGCCGTCGATATAGTCGTCCCCGGCCATGCCATGGACAGTGTCGCGGCCGTCGCTGCCCCAGACGCGGTTGTTTCCCGCATTGCCCGTAACCGTCAGGCCGCCTTTGCCTAGCGCGACCGTCTCGATTCCGGCATGAATACCGTAGTCGGCATAGGTCGTGACCAAGTCGTCGCCGCTCTCGTCGATGATCTTATCGTCGCTGTTCTGGATGACGTAGCGGTCGTTGCCCGCGCCGCCATCCAGGATATTATGGCCCGCCCCCCCGCGCAGCACATCGTCGCCGGCGCCACCGACCAGATGATTGTCGCCATTTCCGCCGTTCAGTTCGTCGTTGAATGCGGTGCCAATGACCGAGAAATGCTCGATCCCGACGTAGTCAACGCGGCCACTGCCGATATCGACGGAGCCGTCGGGCTTGGGCGCCTTGAAAGTGACGCCGCGAGACCGGGCTGAAAAGTCGATGCTCAAATGATCCTGATCGCTGGTCCCCGTAAGCGTCGCGCTCTGGTCGAGACCAGCCTTGACGCTGAAATCCGCCGGAAGAACCGGGGCGGGCGCAAGCACCACCTCTTCCTGAGGCGGAGCGATTTCGGGCGCGATTTCAGGCACTGCAGGCGAAGCATTGTGCGCGCCGCTGCCGTCCACGATCGTCGTGACCACCTGGCCGCTTGCATCAAGATGCTGCACCGTCATGTCGAAATTGTTGATGGTCAGGCTGCCGTTGCCAGAGGTAACCTCCGCCCCCAGTTCCAGCGAGGCGAGATAGCTGTCGGCCGACATGATGCCCTTCGCGCTCAGCGACGCGACGATGTCGGCCAGGTCGATGCTGCCCGCCGGAATATCCTTGTCCGTCACCAGCGCGACATAGGTGCCCTTCTGGTAGATGGTCGCGGTGAAGTCGCCATGGCTGTATGTGCCCACCACCGTGCCTGACGGCGTGAGCGCACCCTTATGCACCCAGATCATCAGTTCGGTCGTCACCGTTGCGGCGCCGCCGCGCGGCACGGACGTAAACCAGATGTCGAAGGCGACGTTGAACCCGCTGGTCGTGCCCGAATAGGACAGGTCGTAGTCCAGCGTCATGCCCTTGATGTCGCCGGCCTTCATCGGGAAGATCGTGCTGTTGGGATTGGCATTGGGCGCCATCGGCGACACGCCGTAGGAAAGCGCCGGATAGGCGAGAATGCGATATTCGGTCGCCAACGTCGCGGGATAGCTCCAGGTGAAGCTGGCCCCCTGGGTCAGATCGTTGCGATCCACCACGCTGCTCAGGCTATAATCCTTGCCCTCGACCAGCCCGCTCGATCCCCATGCATTGTTGAGGACATACCATCCCTTGCCGAACTGCACATTCGACACGTTGGCCAGCGTCACCGTATCGGCGGCCACGCCCTTCACCGCATCCAGCACGGCAGGCGTGAGCGCCAGTCCGAAATCCGCCGCGCTCAGGGCCGACGCTTGCGTGTCGCGCAGCACCAGCACTTCGCCACGGCCCAGCTCCACGGTCGTGTCCGCGCCGGTCTGGCTGATCCGCCCCTGAAGATCGGCCCAGCTCGCAAAGCCATAACCCCGAAGTGAGATCACGTCCCATCCGGTCTGGAAATTCTGGATGACGTCCGATCCGTTGCCCTTGGCGACGATGAAGATGTCGGCACCCGTCCCCCCTATCAGTATGTCGTCGCCCGCGCCGCCACCCAGGCGTGCGCCGGTCTTCCCTGCTCCGATTATATTGTCGAGCGCGTTGCCGGTCGCTCCGACGGCCCATGGGCCAAGCAGGAACAGGTTCTCGACATTTTCCGGCAGCGTGTAGGTGCCGCCGAACTGCACATAGACGGTGTCGATGCCATCTTTAGCGGCTTCCTGCACGGTCGCCTTGGGCTGCCAGAGATAATAGCTGTCATCGCCGGCCCCGCCGGCCAGCGTTTCTCCCCATTGGGAATAGATCGCGTCGTTCTTCGCCGTGCCATAGCGGATCGTCGTCACCGCCCCCGCGGCGGGATAAGAGTTCGCACCGGAGGAAAGCGCGAGGGCGCGACCCTTCGCGTTGATATAAGCCATATAGTTGATACCCTTTTTGGATTGACGCCATCTTAGGCATGAAGCGCTGCAACGGGATAAAGGGCGATGGTTACCGCGGTGTCAGGCTTACCCGCCGTTTAACCAGAGATGTCAGCGATTGCCGCAATCCGCGCTACCGGGCCGCCAATCGCGTCAACGGCGAAACGAACCGCAATTTCTCCCACTACTGGCGTTTGAGGCAGGGATGGCCCGCGTTTCGGGCGACACACTCGCGGTAACTTCTTGGAGCCTGTCAGAAGCGGCCAGAGCAGGGGCGTTATGCGATGATTTGAACGCATTTGGATTTTTCCGCGAATCGTCGCTGACGTGCTCGTCTAAAAAATGAGATCGATTTTTGAATAGGGGCCGACGCGAAGGAGTCGGACAGAATGAAGTGAAGCAGGTGCAGTGATGAGCAGATCATCGCGATATCGAGGCGGGGATGCTGACGGCAGATTGAATAGCCCCTAGATTTCTGAACGCCTTGGGTTCCAATTGAGGACAGGAGCGATGATGGGGAAGCCATTTTAGTGATGAGTTCAAGAGTGATGCGGTGGCGCAGATTACGGCGCGGGGTTAGCCATGCTCGCTGGCCTGAAGGACACGACAGATCAGCTCTGCCGGCAAACGATGCCGCCGGCTGTGTACAAAGGCGATGCGACCGTTCGGGCCCACCGTCATCGCGTCTTCAGCGTAGAAGCGTGTTACGATAGGCTCTGGATCGCCGGCCCAAAGGCTGCCTCCTTAAGCGCATAGAGCTCGCCGATTTCCCGCTTGAATTGCGCCAGCGCATCGGCGCGGGCTCTTGAAGCATCAAGTTCGTTAAACATGGGCACCTTTCATGGAAGAGATTTGCCTGCGCTTGATAAGATCGAGCCTCCGGACTGTGATCTGGCGGCCTGCAGCGTATTTCGGAGCAAGCAGGCAATCGTCATGGGGCCGACGCCGCCTGGCACGGGCGTAATTGCAAAGGCTCTCTGGCGCGCATCCTCAAAAGCCACATCTCCGACTAGACGTGTTTTCCCGTCAACGGTTGGAACACGGTTAATCCCGACGTCGATTACAATTGCTCCGGCTTTGATCCAGTCGCCCTGAATCATTTCCGGTCGTCCGATGGCGGCGATGAGAAAATCGGCCTGCCGGCAGATGTCGGGTAGCCGCTCTGTCTTGGAATGCGCAACGGTGACAGTACAGTCAGCCGCCAAAAGAAGCTGCGCGATTGGCTTGCCGACGATATTGGAACGACCCAGCACAACCGCGTGGGCACCCCGGAGGCCGGGGCGCACGCTTCGCAAGAGAATCATCGACCCCAGGGGCGTACAGGGGACGAGACCTCCGCCGCCGCCTGCGAGGAGCCCAGCATTCAATGGATGAAAGCCATCGACATCTTTCGCCGGGTCAATCGCTCGCAAAACGATTCTCTCGTCAATGTGACCGGGTAAGGGCAATTGAACGAGAATACCGTGCACAGCGGGATCGTTGTTCAATTGTTGAACAAGAGAGAGCAACTCGGTCTGCCGTGCTGTGGCAGGCAGTCTGTGCTCAAACGAGGCCATGCCCACCTCGCGCGTCTGTTTCGCCTTGTTACGAACATAGACCTGACTGGCAGGATCTATGCCCATCAAAATGACAGCCAGACCGGGCTGGCAGCCACTTGCAACAAGTTCAGCTACGTCCCGCGCGACATCCCTTCGCAGTTCGGCAGCAACTGCCTTTCCGTCTATGACGCGACCGAAAGGCTGGGTCATGGGAAGACGATAGTCCGATGACCGTTGATGAAGACGCGGCGTTCGACATGCAACTTCACCGCGCGCGCCAGAGTTAGAGCTGTCAAACGGCGCGCAAACGGGACCCCGTATCGGCGTCGAAGAGGGACCCCCTTTTCGAGATTAGGCGGACGGTTGTGGGGAGCGCCCTGCGCTGGGTGCGGTGGAGGTCGGGCGTAGCCCGGCC